>JAZGGH010000033.1:0-55430 GCA_036480335.1 Gammaproteobacteria bacterium
ATCCCGCAGCGTCGAAGATATACGGGGCATCTTGTGTTTGTTTGAGGGTAACACTTAAATAGTGTACACTATTTAAGTGTTACCCTGTTTGGTGAGTTGATCGATGAAAAATATTACATTAAGTGCAGACGATCACTTGATAGCTGCTGCGCGCCAGCGTGCAGCAGCTGAACACACGACATTGAATGAGCAGTTTCGACTCTGGTTATCGAGCTATGCTCGCAAGCAGGATCAGTTGCGTCGTTTTGATGAGACGATCAAGGCATTGCGAGGTGATGTGCGTGTGGGGCGGAAGTTGACTCGGGATGAAATGAATGAACGCTGATGTTTTTATTGATACGAATATCTTCGTTTATCAGCTTGAGGTGCAGGATGAGCGCAAGTCAAACATAGCAAATCGTCTTATTCGTGAAGGTATTGAAACAGGTAATGCCTGTATCAGTTTTCAGGTGATTCAGGAATGCCTGAATACCATTATACGAAAAGCTGAAATTTGCCTGACAAAGGAACAGGCCTGTCGTTATCTTGATGTGGTTTTGAGTCCACTATTACAGATTTACCCTGGTATTGATTTTTATCGAAAAGGTCTGGAAATTCAGGCGCGTTATCATTTTGGTTTTTATGATTCATTGATAATTGCTGCTGCACTTGAGAGTGGATGTAAGGTTTTGTTGAGTGAAGATCTGCAGCATGGCCAACAGATTGAAGGATTGACCATTCAAAACCCGTTTATCTGATTTGCCAGAACAGTCCGTCGACTGTTAACTGCATTACAAGCCCGCCAACATAGTATAGAATTTCATCCATCTCTGAATCAGGATGAAATTCATGAAAAACATACTCGTCCTCAACGGCCCTAATCTGAATCTGCTCGGTATGCGCGAGCCGGATAAATACGGTACGGTAAGTCTCTCTGATATCCATGCCCGGTTAACGGCCGCCGCCTGCGATCTGGGTTGTGAGGTTGATAGCTTCCAGTCGAACAATGAATCTGCATTGATTGAAAATATTCATACAGCGCCGTCACGTGATGTTGATTTTATTATTATTAATCCGGCTGCTTTCACGCATACGAGCATTGCCTTGCGGGATGCTTTACTGGCGGTGCAAATTCCGTTTATTGAGGTGCATTTGTCAAATGTGCATGCGCGTGAGGATTTTCGCAGGCAGTCATATTTTTCGGATATTGCTGTGGGCACAATCAGTGGCCTGGGAGCGAATGGTTATGAGTTGGCGTTAAGGGCATCGATGGAAATTTTGGGGGCGTGATCACTTTGCTCTGCGTTGCGATCTTTTTCGCGGTTTTCGCCGCATTTGGCTACACAATGTCATCCACATACTCTATACTCGCCACACTTTATTTCTTTGCCGGGTCACACAATGGATATTCGTAAAGTCAAGAAGTTGATTGATCTGCTGGATGAATCGGGTGTTGCCGAAATTGAAATCCACGAAGGCGAAGAATCGGTGCGCATTAGCCGTTATTCTGCGTTTGCGCCTGCTCCGGTTGCCGCTCCTGTTGCGCCACCAGTGGCTATTGAGGCATCGCCAATAGCTGCACCGGCCGCATCAGATGATATTCCCAGTGGTCATGCAGTCAATTCACCGATGGTCGGTACTTTTTATCGGTCTTCATCGCCAGGCATCTCCCCGTTTACAGAAGTCGGTCAGAAGGTGAAAGAGGGTGACACGCTGTGCATTATCGAAGCCATGAAAATGCTTAACCAGATTGAGGCTGATAAGTCAGGAACGATCAAGGCGATTCTGGTTGAAAATGCCGAGCCGGTGGAATACGGGCAAGCATTGTTTGTGATTGAGTAATCAGGACGATTACCTGTTATGTCTTTCCCCGCAAAAAATTTCCCGCATAAGCATTTGTTGTCTGTTTCAGATTATCAGCGTATGAGTAGTGCAGGTATTTTACCGGAGGGCAGCAGAGTTGAATTGATCGAGGGAGAGATCATTGATATGGCCCCAATTGGATCTCAGCATGCATCATTTGTCATGCAGTTTAATCATCTGTTTATGACTGCAGTGGCTGATAAATTACAGGTCAGCGTACAAAATCCGATTGTTCTTAATACGTATTCTGCGCCTGAGCCTGATCTTGCGCTACTCAGGCCACGGCCGGATTTTTACCGGGATCAGCATCCTCTACCTGAAGATGTTGTGTTAGTGGTCGAAGTGGCTGAGTCATCAATGGCTTATGATCGTGATGTAAAAATTTCGCTTTATGCGGCTGCAGGAGTTGCCGAGGTCTGGTTGTTCGATGTGTCAGAATCCAGGCTTACTCGATATACCGGCTTAACGACGGGCAAGTATAGCCAGATTGATCGGCTTGATCAGAACAGTGACAGTGACCTGGAGTTAAACGCCATGCCTGAAATCAGGGTAAATCTTTCCATGTTATTTGCGACGATAAATAATGAAACTGGATAAAATTGTTATTGCCAATCGCGGCGAAATCGCTCTGCGTATTATGCGGGCCTGTCGTGAAATGGGTATTAAAACGGTGGCGATTCATTCTGAGGCCGACCGTAATCTCAAGCATGTGTTGCTGGCGGATGAGTCGGTGTGTATCGGTCCGGCGCCATCTCTGGCGAGTTATCTGAATATTCCCATGGTGATTGCTGCTGCTGAGGTGACTGATGCGGCAGCGATTCATCCCGGTTATGGTTTTCTCTCGGAAAATGCTGATTTTGCCGAGCAGGTTGAGAAGAGTGGCTATGTTTTTATCGGCCCGCGGGCTGAATCGATCCGTACCATGGGTGATAAGGTCGCAGCGATTCGTGCCATGAAGGCCGCGGGTGTGCCCTGTGTGCCGGGCAGTGACGGACCGTTGGGAAATAACAAGTCAGTGAATATGAAGCTGGCGCTAAAGATTGGTTATCCGATTATTATCAAGGCGGCAGCGGGTGGTGGTGGTCGTGGTATGCGCGTGGTGCGCAAGGAAGCGGATCTAGTGAATGCGATTGCTTTAACCCGCACCGAGGCGCGTACTGCTTTTGGTGATGATACGGTTTATATGGAGAAGTATCTGGAAACGCCGCGCCATGTGGAGTTTCAGGTATTAGCCGATGGCGAGGGCGAGGCGATTCATCTTTGTGAACGCGATTGTTCGATGCAGCGACGTCATCAGAAGGTGGTTGAAGAAGCGCCTGCGCCGGGTATTACGCCCGAGCTGCGTGCCGAGATGGGTGAGCGTTGTGCTGAAGCCTGTCGGCGTATGAAGTATCGCGGTGCGGGAACCTTTGAGTTCCTTTATGAAAATGGCGAATTCTTTTTTATCGAAATGAATACCCGCGTACAGGTTGAGCATCCAGTTACCGAGATGATTACTGGAGTGGATATTATCAAGGAGCAGTTGAGTATTGCGGCGGGTGAAGGCTTGTCTTATCGCCAGGAAGATATTCGTATTACCGGCCATGCTATCGAGTGCCGCATTAATGCAGAAGATGCAAAAACATTCATGCCATCACCGGGAACCATCACCCAATACCATGCGCCGGGCGGGCCGGGTGTGCGTGTTGATACACATATCTATAATGGTTATACCGTGCCGTCATATTACGATTCGATGATCGCAAAATTGATTACTCACGGTGAGACGCGTGATGCTGCAATTGCGCGTATGCGCGGTGCGCTGGCGGAAATTGTCATTGATGGTATTCGTACCAATATTGCCCTGCAGCAGGATATTTGTAGTGATGCTGCCTTTATTGAGGGTGGTGCGGATATTCATTATCTGGAGAAGAAGCTGGGTTTGCAATAGCAGCGTAAGCAGGTCAGGTCTTGCAATCACGCATAATGTTGCTTTGCAAGACCTGACCCTGGAAGCACATCAGTTCCAACGCTTCAGCAAGGAATGAGGATAAAAATATAATGCGCTGGAATCAGTTATCCTTAATCATCCATTCAACCGATGTCGATACTTTCGTCAATTTTTTTGAGCAGGCGGGTGCGCTTTCTGTGACCTTTCAGGATGCGGCCGATCAGCCCATGTTCGAGCCAGCTCCGGGGGATACGCCGCTCTGGTCTGAAACGCGTCTCGTTGCTCTGTTTGATGAAACCACAAATATCAGTGCTATTCGCCAGTCACTTGCCAGTCAGCAGGGTGCTGCTCTGGCCGATCAGCTTGAGCTTGAAAGTATGGCAGACCGTGACTGGGAGCGCGTCTGGCTGGATGATTTTCAGCCCATGCAATTTGGCGAAAGATTATGGGTCTGTCCGGCAGGCATGCGACCGGAGGATGCAGATAATCCGTTAATCATTGATCTTGATCCGGGGTTGGCCTTCGGTACCGGTACGCATCCGACAACCGCGTTGTGTCTTGAATGGCTGGATAACCACCCGCCAAAGAATCTTGATGTGCTTGATTTTGGTTGTGGTTCAGGGATTCTGGCGATTGCTGCAGCGGCTCTTGGAGCAACGACGGTACTGGCTACCGATATAGATGACCAGGCTCTGTGGGCAACAACAGAGAATGCTCAACGCAATAAGGTAGAGAAACAGATAACAACACGGCTACCTGATGCCATGCCAGACGACTACCAGGCTAACCTGGTGTTAGCAAATATCCTTGCCAATCCCCTCATTACGCTCGCCGAAACAATTGCAGGGTATGTCAGGCCTGCCGGACAGCTGGTTTTATCGGGTATCCTGAAAGAACAGGCTGATGCTGTTATCGCCGCATACCAGCCATGGTTTTCGTTTTCTGAGCCGGTTATTTCCGGTGACTGGGTGCGTCTGGATGGTCGCTTAATTCGGTAGTCGTAATGTCCGCGTATCGGCAATCGATTTACACCGAGGCAGGCTGTGCTGTAATACTTTCATGACGTTTGCTGCTGTTGCTCGATGTACCGTGAGCTTGCCGCCATAAAGTGATACTACGCGTGGTTTTTCCTGTTTGTCTGTTATCAGTACAGTATCGCGCGGTCGTGAAAAAGCCGTATCACTGGAAACAGGTAACACACGTAATCCGGCGAAGGATGAAATGACATCATCGTTGCTGAGTGTTTTTTCAAAATAATGGTTATACACGGCCAGCAGGTATTCAATTTCACTGGCCAGAGGTTGTACCTTTGCCGGGTCACCCTGATAGAGACTTTCTGTGGTGCCTATTAGCATACGCCCTTTCCACGGCATGATGAAAACGGCGCGCTGATCTTGTGGCGCTTCCAGATAGTACATGCCCCGGGTTACCTGTCCCGCGACTTCAATATGAGCCCCCTGAACCAGATCAACATTCGGTCGTTGCATGTCGGGCAAAAATTTTTCCGCCACCTGATTGACCCAGGGGCCAGCAGCATTGATAACGGTAGCTGTATTTATGTTAACTGTCTTGCCCTGAGTGTTCAATGTAACCTGAACATGGTCAGGTTGGGTTCTGGCAGATACAAAACTTGTGTTATAGCGTATTTCTGCGTCCAGTGATGCGGCTGAATCAAGCACGGCACGAGTCAGTTTTGCATCATCGGTTTGTGCGTCGTAATAACAGAATACGGCATCCAGGTTCTGTGTTTTTAGATGATCCAGCGTTTGCCATTCCTGTCGGGGAATGCGTCTGAAGGCTCGTCTGCTGAACAGTGAATAGAGCATCAGCCCGGCCCAGATTTTCCAGGGTCGGCGTGTCGTGTTGTGGTAAACGGGTATATAAAAAGGTGCCAGTTTGACGAGCTTCGGTGCATTGTTGAGTAAGCGTTTGCGTTCCTGCAGGCTTTCAAACACCAGATGGAACTGTGCTGTTTCAAGGTAACGTAGACCACCATGTACCAGTTTCGATGAGCGTTGTGAAGTGCCTTGTGCCGGTTCTGAATATTGCTCAATGAGCAATACACGATAGCCATTTGCGGCAGCCGCCTGAGCACAGCCTGCGCCCTGGATGCCAGCACCGATAATCAATACATCCGTTTCAATATCAACAGCCATAGTTCTTCAGGGCAGTGTCTGCGAGCAGGCCGCCGATATCTGCGGTTTCGATGAAGGCTATGTCGCATTGTGCCAGTTCAAGTACATCTGCAACTTTTGTGATGTCATAGAGCATCCATCGCCAGTTGCCAGGCCAGAGTGAGCCTTTGTCGGGTATTTTTGTGACATTGCAGATCAGGTAATCTGGTGTTAGTTGTTCAGCAAGGCGTTGATATTTTTTATTGTAGCGATGTACAACCCAGCCTGTTGCGAGTTTGCTGTGTTGTTGCGTGTAAGCAACCGCCTTATGATCGAATGAAATCACAACGCACTGATCGCGGTGATTTTCCAGCGCAGCGAGCAGCCGTTGCATGACTTTTTCCAGCCCCCAGTGATTGATGCTTTCTTCCTTGATTTCCACCAGGGCGTGACGTTCCGGATAATGTCCCATTAAGGTCAGCACATCTGTCAGCAGAGGAATAGGTTCTGGTACAAATTGTTGTTTAAAGCGCCGGGCTTCATGAATGCTTATGCCTGTTAACTGTTCTGTTGATAGATCAAAGACAGATTTTTTCAGACCGGCAGTGCGTTTAAGATCCGCATCATGAATAACAAAAAGATCCTCGCCTGCATTCATTTGTACATCAAATTCAACCATGCAGGCACCAGCCTTGAGGGCCGCTTCAATGCCGATGAGTGAGTTTTCAGGGTATTTCGCCATGAATCCCCGGTGGGCGACCAGTTTTGTTGTCATGTAGTGGTCCTGTTTTTATTTTTTCAAATGATGACCCTATCTGAAATGGCGGGGTTGAACAAGCTCAACGGCCGGGGATTCCGTGCCCCGTAAGGTTTGATCTACCCTACAGAGCTCAAATTAATGCGGTACGTTAATGTATCGGAATACCGCATCATGCATAGCCATAAAATTGTCAAAGAGTGGTTGCCAGTTCTGTGGAGAATATTTGATAGCGTTGTTGTAAAGCGCTATCCGTTTGTGGCTCAAAGCTCTGTTGTGGTTGCAGTGCCCAGTGTTCAGGTTGGCCGGCGGCCAGCCAGGCGCTACCACGAGCGGTGGCTTCAGGGTTGTCAAATCGTTGCACAGTTAATCCGCTGAGGTTGGCGAGTTTCTGGCAGAGCCCATCAAGGCGGGATAAGCCGCCACTGATCAGTATTTGTCTGAGCATCTGTTCGCGTTTCATCAAAATGAAATTATCCATCAACAGGAACAGAATGCTTTCTATAACCGCAACTGCTTTTGCAGGTATGTCGTTGTCCTGTTCGGGGACGAATCTGGCTTGCAGGTCAGACTGCCACCAGGGGCTACCCAGTCCACCAATGGTATTGATAAAGAGAGGCGGATCCTTGATCGACTGCAACCAGTCGGGCAATCGGGTGTACAGATTTTCTACGTCAAATTGCTGCTCAAACCAGCTCAGTGCTGTGCCTGCACCATTGACGGTGCCTTCGCGAACATAACGGACTGTTTTGTCGGTTGAATAACCGATGCCCGTCAGTTGTTTTTGACTGCGGGATAATTTGGCTAGCATTCTCAGAATAAAAGCACCGCTGCCTATATTAATGATAGCGGTTTCCGTATCCGGGATAAAACCGGCACCAAAAACAGCCGCATTCTGGTCGCCGCAGACTGCAGTGACCGGAATTCTATTGCTTGTTAGATAACCATAATGACTGACGATAGGCCGGATGGCTGGCAAACAACTGTCTGGTACTTCAAACAGGCTGCACAGTTTTTCAGACCAGTCGAGTCTCGACAGATTCATTAACTGGGTGCGTTGGGCATTACTGTGATCAACGCTATAAATCTGGTTTTCTAGCAGGTGAAGCAACAGGTAGCTGACCAACGGTGCCAGTTTGAATGCGCCTGTTTTTTGGGCGGCGGTGTGTTTGTATAACCAGCGTAGTTTGCTGGCGCCGTAGTGAGCAGAAACGGGTAGACCAGAAATTGACTGTATCTCGGCATGCTGTTGTTTGAGGCTATCAAGATGATTGCTGGCACGTGTATCCTGCCAGCTGAGTGCTGGGTGAATGGCATTTCCCTGTGAGTCACAGATGACGACCGTTGAGCGCTGGGTGCTTATTCCACAGGCTGTAATTGATTTGCGTAGCGTGTTGTCAGTGCTCTGCAGTAATTCAGTGAGTGAATCTGTGACAGAAGCAAGTAGCTGGCTGGCATCCTGTTCGATGTGTTTATTGTCAATGCATTGCAATTCGATGTTACGCCAGCAACTTTTTACCGTTCTGCCCATCTGATCAAACAACAGGCAACGACTGGCATGAGTTCCCTGATCAATGGCGAGCGTATGTGTGTGGGAGTTTTGCAAGTTGGCGTCCCTTGTGGCTCAATGAGAGTGTCCTCTACAGGTGCAGGAAACAAGTGAGTATATTCAGACCAAAATCGATGCAGCGTTTGATCCTGGTGGGCTTCACCATGGTCACCATACCACTGATCGCCGCCCTTGTGCATGCCACGGTGTCAGTTGATCGTCTGGTCAGACAGGGACAGCGGGCATTGTTCGAAACGGTGCGTGCAACCCAGGGCACCCAGCAGTTGGCCGATGCTATAACTGGCATGGAACGCGGCGCGCGACAGTATATTGTCGTTGGCGACGAATCTCTGTTCGATGTATACAGGGATAAACGTGCGGGTTATCTGGCAACTACCGATAAATTATCGGGGCTGGCGTTGGTTGAATTGCAGCGTGAACGTCTGAAAAGACTGCTAGATGAGGAAAGTCGTGTGAATGATATTGTTGCTCGGCATGAATACAACTCCCCGGAAACTGCAGAGGCGGTGGTGCGTTACTCCGAGCTTTCAACCGTTGCCAGGGAAATGCTGCTGGATAACCAGCAACTGCTTGAAGACAAGGTTGCTGAGCTGGAAACCAATGGCAACCGTTCGCAAACGACATTGTATCTGTTAACCGTTGCGCTCGTTCCTCTGTCACTGATATCCGCTATTGTTTTTGCCTTTGTGACAGCCAGGGCTGTGCGCCGACTGGATAAAGCCATTCGTTTGCTGGGTGGTGGTGATTTTTCACGGCCAATTATGATTACCGGTCCGCAGGATCTTGAGCAGTTGGGTGAGCGATTAAACTGGATGAGGCTACGGATGCTGGAAGCAAACCAGGAAAAAACCCGCTTTCTACAGCACATGTCGCATGAATTGAAAACCCCGTTGACGGCAGTGCGAGAAGCGGCAGAGCTGCTGGGTGAAGAGATTGTCGGCAGTTTGAATGGGCAGCAACGGGAAATTGCCGCAATTCTGCGCAGTAATAGTGTCCAGTTGCAGAAACTGATAGAAGATTTACTGGATTTTAATACAGCCAGTTCTCGCGCCGCTGACTTGCACATAGAAACTGTTAACCTGAAAAAACTGATAAAAAATATTCTTGAGGATTACAAAATAGCGGCACTGGCGAGGCAGCTAAGAGTGGCTGTGGATTTGCAGGATATTGAAATTCAGGGAGATTCTGACAAATTAAGAACGATGATGGATAATTTGTTATCCAATGCGGTCAAATTCTCACCAGATAGGGGGGTCTTGAAAATCTCCCTGAATAAGGGTATATCTGAGGCTATTATAAAAGTAGAAGATTCCGGTCCGGGTATTCCGGAGTCGGAACGAGATAAGGTTTTTGACGCTTTTTACCAATGTGATGAAAGACCAATAGCGCATGTTAGCGGCACTGGATTAGGCTTATCCATCGCCCGTGAATATACGCAGGCCCACGGTGGTCGTATTGACGTTATAACTCCAAGAGATGGGCGGGGAGCCTGTTTGCGAATTGTTTTACCCTATATACAGGAGGGTAGTAGTGCCACTGTTTAATATAGCTGATGAATATAGAAGGCCAGGAAAATGGTGTATCTACGCACTGTTCCCATGGTTAGTTAGTTGCGCGCAATTGGATCATTCCTTTTTGCACCTGCCATCGTCTACTAATACCCATGGATATTCATCTGACTGGGTTGATGATCTCTATAGAGCGAACAGGCTGTCGGCGGAAGACTACAGAGATGTGCTGAAAGCACGGGAAATAGAGTTTTCACAACAGGCGACTTATAGCAGTCGAATTCGATTGGTATTGTTATTGTCGCGCGGCCAATCTGCGTTTCGGGAACCAGGGCGAGCATTAAAAATACTTGATGGTCAGGATGTAAGTGAGTTGAGGCAGGGACAGCGGGCATTTTATGATCTGGTGTTGCAGGTGGTTGAAGAGCAGGGTGGGCAGTCACGTAAGGTAAGTGGTAAATCAATTAAGAAAGTACGAGTACGGCGCGTAAAAAGACGTAAATCGTCGCCTGCCAGAAAAAAATCTGTTGAGCCAGTAAGTGCGTCGGCAGGTGAGTTTGAAGTGCAGCCGGTAGACGAGCGGGAACAGGCATATCTGAAAGAGTTGAGCCAGGCAAAGCGTAGAATCAAGGAGTTGGAACAGCAATTGCATGAGCTTACTTCAATAGAAAAAAGTATTCAGGAGCGAGAAGCCACGAGCTTATCCACGGAGCAAAAGAAATGAGTGCATGTAGATATAGAGTATTAGTTGTAGATGATGATCCGGGTATTTTAAGGCTGCTTTCCATGCGCCTTACAGCGGCGGGTTATGATGTTATGTCTGTTGAAAGCGGCGAAAAGGCATTGTCCCAGTTGACCACGTATCAACCACATCTGGTCATAACTGATCTACGCATGGGTGGGATTGATGGCATGACGCTGTTTAACAGGGTTCATGAGCGCAGTCCTGCTCTGCCAGTTATGTTGCTGACGGCACATGGCACTATCCCGGACGCTATTGAGGCGACAAATCGCGGGGTTTTCAGTTATCTGACAAAACCCTTTGACAGTAAAATATTGCTCGACAATGTCAGCAAGGCATTGCGTATGGCAGGTGGCCAGGATGAGCAGCCAGAAGGCCAGGATGTCGCCGAATGGCGTCAGCACATCATTACGCGCAGCCCATTAATGGAAGACCTGCTTGGACAGGCGCAGCTGGTCGCTTCCAGTGATGCCAGCATCTTTATTTATGGACAAAGTGGCACCGGTAAGGAAATGCTGGCACAGGCTATCCACAAGGCAAGTTCGCGCGCCAAAGGTGAGTTTGTTGCAGTCAACTGTAGTGCAATTCCTGAAACCTTGTTCGAATCTGAGTTTTTTGGTCATGCCAAAGGTTCGTTTACCGGGGCTTCCCGCGACCATCAGGGTTTATTTCAGGCGGCTGATGGCGGTACGCTGTTTCTGGATGAGATAGGTGACATGCCTCTGAGTTTCCAGGTGAAACTGTTGCGTGTTTTGCAGGAGCGTGCTGTGCGTCCGGTGGGATCAACAAAATCTATACCCATTGATGTGCGGATTATTTCTGCGACACACAAGAACCTTGACGAATTGCGCGATATAGGTGAATTCCGTGAAGATCTTTATTATCGTCTGAATGTGGTTGCCATGGATTTGCCCTCCCTGGTTGAGCGACGTGAAGATATTCCGTTGTTGGTGAACCATTTTCTGACCATTCTGGATGATGCGCAGAAAAAAGCAGTGCGAGGCTTTGCCCCTGAGGCGATGGAAGTGCTGCTGTCTGCACCGTGGCCGGGTAACGTACGCCAGCTTTATAATGTGGTAGAACAATCCGTTGCTTTTGCGACAACGTCGACGATACCGGCAAGCCTGGTACAGCGTGCGTTGCGCGATGAAGCAGAGGGTGAGATGCCTGCATTTGCCGAGGCTCGCAGTGGCTTTGAGCGGGATTATTTAACGCAATTGCTGCAGATTACCAATGGTAATGTGAGTCGTGCAGCCAAGATTGCCAAGCGCAACCGCACAGAGTTTTATAAATTGCTGCACAAGCATCACCTGAACCCATCTCAATTCAAGCCAGTGAGTGTTAGCGGTTAAATGTCGCTAACTTGAGACTGACTAACATGCTGATAATTATCCGGTTTAGTGATTAATGGTTGGCTATGACGCCGATAGGCAACGTTTTTGTGTCTACAAGCTTTCGAAGAATGTCGGTTAAATGCCTGTATCTTGGGGATAAATTGCCAATTTATGAACTTGGCATAGACGTTGCTTTAATACTTATATAACTGGAGGCAATGATGAAGGTTCTGACAATGCTGGTATTTGTTGGTGTTGCTTTAACCATGTTCTTTAGTTTACACAATCATGACGTTCAATTAGCGTCACTGGTTACTGATTTGTCAGCTAGTGTGGCAAGTCAGTAACTCGGCAGACTTCCCCCCCCAAAAGGGAACTTTTACGCGGCAACCCCTTGCCGCGTTTTTTTGCCTGTTATTTGATATTAGTGGTGAAAATTACCAGTTAAATCTGTAAGCTGTGGAATTAAATTCAAGCGAAGTAGTCGATGTTCAAGTAATGTCTGATTCAGCAAGATTTGTCTGGCCAGTGCGTATCTATTATGAAGATACAGACAGTGGTGGTGTCGTTTATTATGCGAATTATCTCAGGTTTATGGAGCGTGCTCGCACTGAACGACTAAGGCAGCTGGGTTTCAATCAGGAACAACTGAAAAACGAGGCAGGACTCTTGTTTGCTGTTCATAAATTATCCATTACTTACCAGAGACCTGCCTGTCTTGATGATTTGTTGCTGGTAACGGCACACATTGAACGCGTGCGTAAAACCAGTCTTGAATTTAAACAAACTATTTCTAATGCTGCGACTGAACAGTGTCTATGCGAAGGGCAGGTGAGTATCGCCTGTCTTGATGCAGATAGCTTTCGGCCAAAGGCTGTACCCGATTACTTGTTGAGAGAGCTTGCAGATGTCATCTGATATGTCATTTTTCCACCTGGTGATGGGGGCAAGCCCCGTTGTTCAGCTAGTGATGTTGTTGTTGCTGATCATTTCCGTTATGTCATGGACCATGATTTTTCGCAAGCGAAGCCGCCTGAAAAAGGCACTCAGGGAAGCCAACTCTTTTGAAGAACAGTTCTGGTCGGGCGGCGATCTTTCTACGCTGTATCGAACTGTGTCCTCGGATGTGGGTAATTTACGCGGTCAGGTACATATCTTTGTGAAGGGTTTTAAAGAGTTTGCCCGACTGAGGAAGCAAGCGGGCAATGATCCGAAAGCCGTGGTTGAAGGTGCGCAGCGCAGTATGCGCGTTGCGCTTTCCAGAGAAGTTGATGATCTTGAAACGCATTTGTCATTTTTAGCGACAGTCGGTTCGACCAGTCCATATGTTGGCCTGTTCGGAACAGTCTGGGGCATTATGAATGCCTTTATTGGCCTGGGAAATGTGCAACAGGCGACCTTGTCGATGGTAGCACCCGGTATTGCTGAAGCGTTGATCGCAACGGCTATGGGGTTGTTTGCAGCAATTCCGGCGGTTATCGCCTACAACCGCTATTCGAATGATGTTGAGCGCCTTGAAAATCGCTATGATAATTTCCTTGAGGAGTTTTCCTCAATTTTACAACGCCGTGCATACGAGTAGCATCGATGGCCAGAAACAGAAATCGTAAACGCCCTATCTCGGAAATCAATGTGGTCCCTTATATTGATGTCATGTTGGTGATGCTGGTTGTTTTTATGATAACGGCACCTCTGTTGACTCAGGGAGTCCAGGTGAAATTACCGGAAGCATCTTCCGAACCGCTGGACTCCTCACAACAGGATCCTCTGATTCTGACCATTGATATGGAGGGAAACTATTACCTGAACATTGGTGGCGATCCCAAAGAAGCAATTGATACCGATACGCTTATGTTGCGCACGGCAGCAGTGATTCGGCAACGGCCAGATGTGGCTGTCATGGTCCGAGGTGACCAGGCTGTTGATTATGGCAAGGTGGTTACAGCAATGACGTACTTACAGCAGGCTGGCGCGAAGAGTGTTGGTCTGATGACAGATCCATTGGGTGAGAAATAGCAGATATGTGGTCATTTTTTCGGGAAAACCCAGGCTCATTCCTTGCTGCAGTGCTGTTTCACTTGCTGATTCTTGGTTTGCTGGCTTATAACTTTGTGCTCAATCCATCCAGTGATTCAAGTTCAAAACCGGCGCCTGTGCAGGCCGTGGTGATTGATGAATCGAAGCTGAATCAGGAAGTGCAGCGACTGGAAGAGGCCAGGCAGACGGAACGTGATATAGAAGCTACCCGTATCAAGTCGCTTGAAGATAAAGCTGTCGAAGCAAAGCAGGCAAGGAAACAGGAAGAAAAACGCCTTGAGCAAGTCCGCGCGAAGCGTGAGCAGGAACAACAGCGTGTGCTTGAAGAAAAAAAACAGGCAGAAGTTAAACAGCTGGAAGAACAGCGTAAAAAAGATGCAGAGATAAAAAAGGCAGCGTTAAAAAAGAAAGAAGCTGAAAAACAGAAACAGCTTACCGAGGCCAAACGTAAACTGGAAGAGCAGCGAGTGGCTGACCAAAAGAAACGTAAAGCTGAGGAAAAGCGTAAAGCTGAAGAAGCAGACAAAGCGGCTGAAGCCAAACGCATTGCAGAAGAAAAACGCAAGGCCGAGCAAAAAAAGAAAACTGAAGCAGCGACACGTAAAGCAAAAGAGAAGGCCTCGCGTGAGGCGGCAGAGCAGGCATTACGCGAAAGCCTGCTGGCTGAAGAGCGGCAATCCTTGATTGGTCAGGAGGTCAATCGCTTTGCTGCAAAAATTAAGGCTGAAGTGGAGCGCGCCTGGACACGCTCATCAGATAGTCAGGATGGTTTGAACTGTATTGTAAAAATACGCCTGCTGCCCAGTGGTAAAGTGATTGATGCCAGTATTGCGCAAAGCAGTGGCGATGCTGCCTTTGATCGATCTGCAGTTGCCGCCGTTTATCGGGCGGAACCCTTGTCAGTACCCGATGATCCGGATGTGATGCAAACATTCAGATCATTTAATTTTAAATTTGAACCGAGATAAGTGATATGAAACGAATAATGTCGATTTTCTGTGTGTTATGCATGAGCTGGTCTGTCAGTGCTTCTGCGGCGCTGACGATAGAAATAACCCAGGGGCTGGAAGGGGCAACACCGATTGCCGTGGTGCCTTTTTCCGGCACCGGTAACGAGCCGGAAAATGTTGCAGAAATCATTGCCGCTGACTTGCGCAGTAGTGGACGTTTTGCTCCCGTCAGTCAGGATAATATGATTTCGCGGCCAGTTATTCCGGAGCAGGTGCGTTTCCCGGAATGGCGAACACTGGGTGTTGAAGACCTGGTGATCGGTACTGTGGAGTCGGCTGGAGGTGATCGATATAACATCAAGTTTTTCATGTTTGATGTCTACCAGAGCAAGAAATTACTCGGTTTCAGTGTGCCGACAAGCCGTTCCAGTATGCGTTTTGATGCACACCGGATCAGTGATTTGATTTATGAAAAACTGACGGGAACACCGGGTGCCTTTGCAACACGAATTGCCTATGTGACAGATGCACGACGGGGTAATGAGCGCGAATACAAATTACAGGTATCCGACTTTGATGGGCATAATCCAAAAACAATCCTGACTTCGAAAGAGCCTCTAATGTCTCCTGCATGGTCTGCAGATGGCAAGCAATTGGCCTATGTCTCCTTTGAAGATAAAAAAGCCTCTATATATAGTCAGAATGTGATGACTGCGAAACGTAAGAAGCTGGTGTCTTTTGAAGGGATAAATGGCGCACCGGCCTGGTCGCCTGAGGGAGACAGACTTGCCCTGACACTGTCTCGGGATGGTAATCCGGAAATATATATTTATACGCTGAGTGGTGGTTCCCTGAAGCGGATTACTCGCAGCCCGGCAATTGATACCGAGCCGGTCTGGTCACCTGATGGAAAAATTCTGGCATTTACTTCGGATCGTGGCGGTTCACCGCAAATCTATAAGGTCTCAGTGAATGGAGGGCGGGCACAGCGCGTTACATTTGAGGGTAAATATAATGCGAATGCTGATTTTTCCCCTGATGGCAAGCATCTTGCAGTAGTTCATGGCGAAAGCGGCAGATACCGGATTGCAGTTCTTGATATTGAAAGCGGCAAGATGGATATTCTATCTGATGGACGGCTGGATGAGTCGCCAAGTTTTGCCCCGAATGGCAGTATGATTATCTACGCAACCCAGAAGGGTGATGCGGGTGTGCTTGCGGCAGTATCCAGCGATGGACGTTTTCGGCAGCAGTTTACAACGAGCGATGGCAGTGTGCGTGAACCGGTCTGGTCATCATACGTAAAATAGGTGAGTTAAGGAGATTCCAGTGAAACGATTGATTAGCATAATATATCTTGCATTGATTACTTTGGTGGTCAATGGTTGTAGTTCCTCGGGGCCAACCCGCAATGATGCAGCAGATGTGATTGATAAAGGTGATGCGGCCAGTAGCGTCGCTAAACCGTATGATTCGTCTGCCATACAGCCATTATCAGATCCAGCAGCAACGTCGCTTGATAGTGGAAAAATCATCTATTTTGATTTCGATAGCTATAATGTTGATGAGGCTGGGCGAGAGCTGATAGCCGCACACGCAAATTATCTGACGACGAATCCTGCTGCCAGAATACGGCTGGAAGGACATGGCGACGAGCGTGGTTCGCGTGAATACAATATTGGTCTGGGTGAGCGCCGGGGGCAGGCGGTTAAACGTATTCTGGAATTATTGAACGCTTCTCCAGAGCAAATTTCGATTGTCAGTTTTGGTGAAGAAAAACCGGTAGATTATGGGCATAATCAGGATGCATGGCGCCAGAATCGTCGCGTGGAGATTGTTTATGTCGATGGCTAGATCACTTACCTTTGGGTGTTTTGCACTGATATTTGTCAGTGGTTCTGCTTTTGCTATCAGCAAGGCAGAACTGGAACGACGTATCATCAAGCTGGAATCAAAGCCTGATAATCGCGGGCTGGTGGAATTGAGCCAACAGTTAAACCAGTTGCGTCAGGATGTGCAGCAATTGCGTGGTGACATCGAAGTGCAGGCACATGAGATTCGTACTCTGGGAAAAAAACAGAAAGAATCTTATCTGGATCTAGAGCAACGATTGCAGAGTGGTGCAGTTAATACTCGTGGCGCAAGAAATGTAACGCCGGTTATTGGTTCTGGAGATGTGTCGGACCGACAGGAATATGATAATGCATTGGCAATTTTAAAACAGAGTGAATATGCGCAGGCGGCAACGGCATTTCAGGGTTTTCTGGAAACCTATCCGCAGAGTGAATACGCTGATAACGCGCAGTACTGGCTGGGCGAAGTGTTTTATGTCATGCGACAATTTCCGGATGCGCTACGCGAATTTGATAAAGTCATTAGTCAGTATCCGGATAGCAGCAAGGTTGCCGATGCAAAGCTCAAATCGGGTTTCATTCGCTACGAAATAAAAGACTGGAGTGGCGCCCGGGCAGACCTGGCCTCAGTGGTACAGAATTTTCCCGCGTCGACACCTGCGCGTCTGGCTAAGGAACGCCTGCAGCTGATGGATAAGGAAGGTCGGTAGATACATTGCCAACGCTGAAAATCACGGAAATCTTTCTCTCCCTGCAGGGAGAGGCGGATACCGTAGGCTATCCAACGGTATTCGTCAGGTTAACAGGTTGTCCTTTGCGCTGCGTTTACTGTGATACCGCCTATGCTTTCAAGGGTGGTGAAAAATGGCAAATCACTGATATTCTGCAACAGGTTTCTTCCTACGGTGTTAAATATGTGACCGTGACGGGCGGTGAGCCACTGGCACAGAAAAACTGCCTGCAGTTATTGTCATTACTCTGTGATCAGGGCTATCGAGTTTCTCTGGAGACCAGTGGAGCTATGGATGTGTCCAACGTGGATCACAGAGTCATCAAGGTGCTGGATATAAAAACGCCGGCATCGGGCGAAGTCGATCAGAATCTGTTTACCAATCTTGCACATCTGGCTTCAGTAGATCAGGTGAAGTTTGTGATTAGCGATCAGGTGGATTACCGTTGGTCCTGCCAGATGATTGATGAGCATTCGCTAGCTGAGCGATGCGATATCCTGTTCTCGCCGGTACATGGTAAACAGGATGCAACTGAACTGGCTAAATGGATCATTGCAGATCGTTTACCTGTGCGTTTCCAGATACAATTACACAAGCTTTTGTGGAATGATGAAGCGGGACGATAATCTTTAACTGGAAGCCTTTCCTGAATGAATGCAAAAGCTGTGGTTTTACTTTCCGGAGGCCTGGATTCGGCGACAACCTTATCGATTGCCCAGAGTCAGGCTTTTGAATGCTATGCGCTGAGTTTTGATTATGGGCAGCGTCATCGAGCTGAACTGAAAGCAGCGCAACGCATCGCTGCAAATAGACAGGTGGCGGCGTACAAAACAGTAAAGCTGGATTTGCGAACCATAGGGGGGTCGGCGCTCACAGATACGAGCATTGATGTGCCTGACGTTCCCTCTGAGGGTATTCCTGTTACCTATGTGCCTGCGCGAAATACCATTTTTCTGTCTATTGCGCTTGGCTGGGCCGAGGTGCTGGATGCAACGGCTATTTTTATCGGTGTGAATGCAGTGGATTATTCAGGCTACCCAGATTGTAGACCGGAATACATTGAGGCTTTCCGTCAGATGGCCGCATTGGCTACACGCTCTGGCGTGGAGGGAAGTCCTGTCAAAATTGAAACACCCCTGATCGAAATGAGTAAATCCAGCATTATTCGCAAGGGTATTGGCCTGGGGGTGGACTATTCGCAAACAGTGTCCTGTTATAATGCAGATGAAGAAGGGCGTGCCTGTGGCCGATGTGATTCCTGTCGATTGAGAAAACAGGGTTTTATCGATGCGGGTCTATCTGATATGACGATTTATCAATCTTGTTGACTGGCCGATACAGACAGAATATGGTTGCGAAAAAAGAAAGTCGAGAGAGATAAATTTTATGGAATATTCTGATTTTTTTAGTGCCCAGTCCATGCTGTTGTGGGGAACGTTTGGCTTAGCCTTTATTCTTGGATTTGTTGCAAACAAGACGAATTTCTGCACTATGGGTGCAGTATCTGACTGGGTTAATATCGGCGATAAGGGACGTTTCAGAGCCTGGTTGCTGGCAATAACGGTAGCCTTGATGGGTGTCATACTGCTCGAAAAAATGGGTCTGGTTAATGTTACATCCTCATTTCCTCCTTATCGGGCCGAGTCGCTCATCTGGGCAGAAAACCTCCTTGGCGGGATTTTATTCGGTATCGGTATGACGCTAGCAAGTGGCTGTGGTAATAAAACGCTTATCCGCATTGGTGGCGGCAATCTGAAATCGATTATGGTTGCTGCGATTATCGGAATTATTGCCTATTTTATGCTCAATCCCTTGCCTGGTACAGATCAGACGCTTTTCACCCTGCTGTTCTATTCGTGGATTCGACCGCTGGCCATTGATCTTGGCAAGGCCCAGGATCTGGGTACCTTGATCGCAGGCCCGGAAAAGGCAGTGGATGCGCGATTGTGGATTGGTTTTTTGATTGCTGTTGCTTTGCAGATCTATATTTTCAAATCTGTGGATTTTAGAAAAAGTCGTGACAATATACTGGCCGGTGTTGTTGTTGGGCTGGTTGTTCTTGGTGGTTGGTATCTAACGAGTAATATCACAATTAATGTAGATGATAACCCTCTTACGCTACAGGGCTATGTGCAGGACTGGGATTTTCTGGCAGAATCAGAAGAAGGTAAACCGGCAGACAGTCGCCCATTGGCGCCACAGTCATTTACTTTTATCAGCCCTCTTGGGCAAACGGCAGGCTATTCTGCTACGGGTTTTGATCGAGCATACCTGACATTCGGTGTGATGGCTGTGCTGGGTGTCCTGATCGGTTCATTGCTGTGGTCACTGCTCAGTCGTTCGTTTCGGATTGAATGGTTTGCTTCGGTAAAGGATTTTTTCAATCATTTCATCGGTGCCCTGCTTATGGGTGTAGGCGGTGTGCTGGCGCTCGGTTGTACGCTTGGGCAGGCAGTTACTGGCATATCAACACTGGCCCTGGGTTCATTTATCGCCTTTTTTGGTATCGTTGCAGGCTGTGCTTTGACGATGAAAATCCAGTATTACAAACTGGTTTACGAAGATGAGGCTAGCTTCCTGGATGCCTTATTGAGCTCTCTGGTGGATTTACGTTTATTGCCGGCGGCTCTCCGGCGTCTGGATGCGGTGTAAATTTCCGCTGGCATTGAGATAAAGCTTTGCTCAAAGGGCATGCCTAGGGTATGATTCCTTGCTTTGAATTTCCGTATTTGGGTCGTTAGCTCAGTTGGTAGAGCAGTTGGCTTTTAATCAATTGGTCGAAGGTTCGAATCCTTCACGACCCACCATTCTTTCTTCCTTTCCGTTATCATTAACGATATGGGTCAGGAAATTTCACATACAACTTTTTCGCAAAGTGACTTTTCAGAATACAAGCGCCGCTTGAAAACTGAGACACAGCTATTGTTATCCAGTTTACGCCAGGGAGGTTTCTCGACGCGCTTGCCCGTTGGGGGATTTGAAGTTGAAGGCTGGCTGGTTGATGGGTCCATGCATCCCGCGCCAGTCAATCAGGCATTTTTCAAGGCACTGAAAAACCCTCTGGCGACACCGGAACTGGCAAAGTTCAATATTGAATTGAATAATGAGCCTCTATCTTTGAGGCAGGATGCGCTGAGCCGTTTTGCGAAAGAATTAAAGCAGGTGTTTGCCGATGCAGAGACAGCGGCACGCTCAGTCAATGCGAGGGTGATGTTGAATGGTATTCTGCCGACTCTCTGTGAGACCGATTGCTGCCTGGATAACATGTCAAACATGACGCGCTATCATGTACTCAATGACCTGATTTTTGAGGCGCGCAAACAGCAACCGTTACAGCTTAATATCCGTGGAGATATTTGCGCTGATACACATCATTCGGAACAGCTGCAATTAAAACACTATTCAGTCATGCTGGAAGCAGGTGCAACGTCCTTTCAGGTTCATATGCAAATCCCCTGGCATAAAGCGCATCTTTATTATAATGCGTCAATCATGGCCTCTGCTGCAGTGCTTGCGGCATCAACCAATTCTCCTTATCTGTTTGGCAAGCGTCTATGGCATGAAACCAGAATACCGTTGTTTGAACAATCGGTGGATTCTGCAAACGGACCACAGCGTGTAAGTTTTGGCAGTGGTTTTGCGAAAAAGTCCATTGGTGAATGCTTTACAGAGAATCTTCAGGATTATCCTGTATTACTTCCGGAACTTACCTCTGAGGCAGTCGAACAATTCTCCCATTTGCGTCTGCATAATGGCGTCATCTGGCGCTGGAATCGACCGCTGGTGGGGTTTGATGACGATGGTACGCCCCACATTCGTATTGAGCATCGTTGTCTGCCTGCGGGGCCAACAATCGATGACATGGTAGCCAATGCTGCGTTCTATTATGGTTTGACCGAGTCGCTGGCCAGGAGCATGAATGATCGCCCAGCCATGACATTCCAGCAGGCCCGGTCAGGTTTCTATGCGGTAGCCTGCCAGGGTTTGAAGGCGCGGCTGGAGTGGTGTGGTGAGACAATCCCGGCACAGGCATTGATTCTGGATCAGTTGCTTTCCATGGCAGAGGAGGGTCTGGGGTCCCTGAATATCAACGATGATGATATCCGTCACTGGCTGGGCATTGTGGCGGCCCGGGTTGAGACGGGCCAGACGGGTTCAGTTTGGCAGATTGATCATATTGAAAAACATTCGGCGACGATGGAAAGTCTGTCACGTGACTATTTGATCCATCAACATGAATCAGCACCCGTGCACCTGTGGGGGCATTAACAGAGAATCCAATGTTACAGTTAAATGAGATCACGAACATTCCAGATGCCTTTTTTCAGCTAACCAGCCTGGCAGATATCCATCACGTTTTTCCACAACCCACATTAATACATCTTCAAGGTGAAAATCCACAACCTTTGTTTGTCTCTGTGTTAATGCACGGAAATGAAGACACTGGTTTTTTTGCGATACAGAAACTGCTGTTAAAATACCAGCAGCGGAAATTGCCACGCGCACTGTCTATTTTTATCGGTAATGTTTCGGCTGCCAGATCTGGTTTGCGGCGACTGAATGGCCAACCGGATTACAATAGAGTATGGCCAGGTTCCGATGTTATTGATTGTCCGGAGTCCAGGCTTATGTTGCAGGTGGTTGAAAGAATGCAGCAGACTCTGCCGTTTGCGAGTATTGATTTGCATAATAATACGGGCATGAACCCGCATTATGGTTGTATCAATCGCCTCGATGTGAAGTTTCTGCAGTTAGCAAAACTGTTTTCAAGGACCGTGGTTTACTTTGAGACACCTACGGGTGTGCAGTCAATGGCATTTGCAGAATTCTGCCCGGCAATTACTGTTGAATGTGGCAAACCGCATTTGCCGAATGGCATTGCTCATGCCATGGATTATGTCGATAGCGTATTGCATCTTAGTGACATTGAAGGTGAGCCGGTGAGCGAAAAGGATGTGGATCTATTTCATACAGTTGCGAGAGTGACAGTGTCAGAAAATTGCAGTTTCAGTTTTACGGACAGGCAGGCAGATATTTTTCTTGATCCGGGTATTGAGCAATTAAATTTTTCGGAAGCGCAAAAGGGCATGCCTTTTGGTGAAGTCGGGGACGGTGTCGGCATGGGCATGGGGCTAATAGCCTGGGATGACCGAGGTAATGATATGACCGAGCGTTTTTTTCAGAAAGTTCAAAGCCAGATACAGCTTAACATATCTGCAATGCCGGCCATGATAACGCTGAATGAAGAAATCGTCCGCCAGGATTGTTTATGTTATTTGATGGAGCGAATGCAGTGGGAATGGTCGAGGACTTCTTAGGAATGCATTTCCGGGACTGTTACTAAATCTGTCGTCAGTAATTCTTCCAGCTCGTCGAAGGGTACAGGTTTACTGAAATAAAATCCCTGGAAATCCTTGCAGCCCATGTTGATAAGGCAGTTGAGTTCTGATTCTGTCTCTACACCTTCAGCAATGGTTGAAAGACCAAGCCCCTTTGCCAGAGCCAGAATCGTCGAAGCGATGATTTTGCTGTCATTATTTTTATCCATATTGTGAACAAAAGCCTGGTCAATCTTGAGTGTTTTTACCGGTATCTGTTTTAGATAAGACAGTGATGAATATCCTGTGCCAAAGTCATCAATGGAAAAATGAATGCCAATTCTGTTCAGTATGCGCACTTTATGCGTGGCATCATCAATATTATCAATCAGAGAGCTTTCAGTGATTTCCAGGCCAAGATGACGTGAATCTATTAATGTGTCATTAATACTATCGATCACTGTTTCGACAAAATTCTTATGCGCCAGTTGTATGCTGCTAACATTTGCAGATATTCTTTTGAAAGATGCAGGAATATTCTGTGATTCAAGTTTGCGTATGTGGCGGCAGGTTGTGTGTAATACCCAGTTGCCAATATCTATAATAAGGCCGGAATATTCTGCAATAGGGATAAATTCAGCAGGTGAAATATACCCATGCTCAGGATGAGGCCAGCGTATTAATGCTTCTGCGCCAATAATTTCATGCAGGGCATTGAATTGCGGCTGGTAATGCAATTCAAACTGTTCCAGTTTAATGGCCTCACGAAGGTCTTTTTCCAGGTCAAGTCGTTTCTGCAGATTTCTGGAAATGTCCGGATTGAAAAAGAAGGCGGAGCTTCCTGCAGTAAGCTTGGCGTGGTACATGGCCACATCCGTTCGTTGTATTTCCTCTTCAGCAGTGAGTTTTTCGTCACCAGAAAAAGTATTCATGCCAATGCTTATATTGGTATGAATAACGTTTGTCGGAGTGACAACCGGTTGCGAGAACAGGGTAAACAATTTGTCGGATACCCGGTAAATATTTTGCACGGCTTTCTGATGTGTATCACCAATGCTGGTAAGCAGGATAACAAATTCATCGCCACCCAGTCGTACCACTGTGTCTTCTTTTCTGACAGCCGATTCCAGCATGCCTGCAATTGCACAGAGCAGTTCGTCACCGACGGCATGCCCGAGTGTATCATTGATTGTTTTGAACCGGTCAAGATCAATAAACATCAGCCCACCATAATTGTTGTTTCGGTGGCATCTGGATAATTCCTGATCAAGTTTTTTAATTAATGATCGCCGGTTTGAGAGTTTGGTCAAATGATCATGATCAAGCTGAAAAAGCATTTTCTCTTCAGCAATATCACGTGCCTTGTTGGCGGAGAGTAATTGCTCGTGTTCAATTGATCGGTGAGCACTTATTGATAACCGGTTAAAGATCGGCGTCAGTGACTGGATGATAGCATCATCCAGCGGTCTGCCAAGTTTTCTCAGGATAATACAGCCGATATCTTCTAAGCCGAAAACATAAATGTATTCGTTTTTGCTGGTACTGTATGAAATTAATCCGCTGGTAGAAAAGTCATAATCATCGAATGTTAATATACAATTTTTACAGCTTGTCAGGAAGTTTTCATCTTTATCCGGGTAGCTGAAATATTGTTGTAGATCTATGTTCTGGCGATCATTTTTAAATGTGGCGTTGCCATTGTCATCTGTAGGCAGAAAATAGTGGATCGCCAGTAGAGACAGACGTTTTACGCAAACCCTTGTAAAGTGATTCAGCATGGGGCGCAAGCGCAAGTTATGGCCAATAGCCATGACCAGTTCATTCTGTATTGACAGGAGTTGTAGTGTTTTATCCATTGTTTTGAATGACTAGAGGATCTCTAGAAAACCCCTACAACTGTGGTTTTGTTCAGCAGGTTTGCGGAACCGGTTTTAGCACTGAGTATTTCCCCCAGTGTCAATGCGCCAAACAGGTGAGTGACGTCTCCAGCCCCTGATACAATGGCTTCGATTTCCTGGTCAAACTCCCTGTCGAGAAATAGCAGTCGGCTGACACAGTCTATAACCATTGCAGAAGGCGTCATGTCTGGGCTTGCGAGATCATGAGCATTCCTGGCTTCGCGGGCAGCTTGATGAGAAGATTTACATAATTCCTCAATCTCTCCCTGAAGTATATAGATCATAGAGTTTTCTGGTATGTGTCCTGCACATACTAGTGATTGCTGGTGAATTTTAAGTGGATCCCTGACGATGAATTCATCATCAAGATGAACAATACCCAGTGGATAGATTTTTGCCGCTGAGTAGAAATCATCATCAGAGAACTCAAGGCCTGTTTTATTCTTGAGTGCCTGTCGGTAAACCTCAAGCGCAGGTTTGTAGTTCAACGTTTCTATCTGATTATTATTCGAGCTTGTTACCAGATAAGGGCCGTCAAGTGTTTTCCAGCCATGTTGTACACCCGGATTTATTTCAAATGGAATTTGTACAAGCACTGCAGCATCTTCGAGTAAGCCCGTGTTAGTAAATACGCAGGGTTTCTGTATGAAGTCGAGTGAGCCTGCGCAGGCGCCAATGATTCTAACGTCTGATCCAGTCCTGTTGTACAGGGAATCAACAAAATATTCGGTTTGTGTTGTCAGAGCGTCAACAAATGTCAACAGGGTTTTGTTGTCAGGTTTACAGGAAAAACTGTGATTCAATTGCTCATCAATCATTTCCTGATCAGTTGATAGTCTGCTGATAATCGATATTTCTACACTCTCCGAGAAGCCGATGACCAGAGTGCCGGAATGCAATATCTCCCTGTTATGCAGCAGGGCTGGGAAGCTGGCACCAAATACTGGAACAGGGATAGCTTGCAGAATACCGTTGGTCGTTTCTGGTGACCAGTTGTCATTATTACTGGCCAGAATAAGAATGCTTCTGGCGCCAGCTTTCAGTGTTGTGCCAATGCTGTCAGACAAATCTGATGCAGTCGTTCCCTTGCAACGTAAAAGGCTGCAAATATGCTGAGACGATGTTTTACATCCCTGTTTTATCATGTTGTTACTCAAAATCCTGTAATACGTTTGTTATCGTTCTATCTGTGAAAGTCTTTAGGCATACCTTGTATTAGTAGTCGTGGTGAAATTTACAGGGTGAGGTGTTATCTTGCGGCTCGTGAGTGGCAGGGCAGTCTTTGTGAGAAAATCAGAGATTTCCCTGAGTATCCAACCAGATGGATTGAATGAATGATGAAAAAGCCTTTGTTATTGCTGGTATTTATTGCGGTATCAGTCGGTATGTTTCAGATGTATCTTGCCTCAAGGGAGCCGCAAGAGAGGGAAGTCACTGGCTTGCCCTGGCAGGTTGAAATATTACAGGACGGCCATACCCGGATTTTTGGCGTCATACCGGGTCAGGATACACTTGGTGATGCAATACGGCAGTTGGGTAAAGAGTACAAGACAGGGATTATGGTGACTGCAGAAGAGTCTGTAGCGCTGGAAGTTTTTTATAGCCGCTATACGGCAGGTATTCTGTCTGGCAAGCTGGTGCTAGGGTCGAGTCTGGATAAAGCAACGTTGCTTGAAATGATCAATCGATCCCCAAAAACAGATTATCTGGGCAGTGGTTCCCGAAAATATCAGATCAGTCAGAAGGATCTGGAGACTGTCATGGCATCAAGAATGACCAGTATTACCTTTATTCCCCTGACTGGGCTGGATAAAGGTATCGTCATGAGTCGCTTTGGGCAAGCGGAGGAAATGATAGAGGATGAGTGGCTAAATACCCACTATCTGTACCCTTCAATGGGGCTTGATGTGACAATAATGAACCAGGGGAAAGACCTGTTGCAATATGTTGCGCCCGAGTCTTTTGCTTCGTTGAGAGAGCCTTTGGGTAATGATGGTGGGCCATAGCTCAGAGAGCTCTCTAGTATGTACCATACTACCCTTCTGTTCCAAAAGCCGGCATCCATGGGGCTATACCTGCCTGCTGTGAGTGAAAACCTGCTACAGAATTTCCAGACAGCCTTTGATTTATTGAAAGCAGGTTATGTAAAAGCCGCCTATGTTTTTATCTGGAGAGCCCATTATCTCGTATTGACCCTGATTCTTCGGCGAGAAAAGAACGCGAGCCATGATTCTGTAAATCTGTTGCAGTGTCAGGATGACTCAAGATTTGCATGCTCTGAGCGATAAATGAAGCATAAAAAATAGACACTAACCCTGGAAATTTATGGATATCTTTCAAGCGATTATTCTTGGTATTATTGAAGGCATTACCGAGTTTTTACCCATTTCTTCTACAGGTCACCTGATTGTGGCCAGTGACTGGCTTGGTCTTGAGCAGACGCAGGCAAATACTGCATTTGAGGTCATTATCCAGCTTGCGGCTATTTTTGCCGTGGTAGCAAATTACAAAGAAAAATTCACCTTCAAATATCTGCAATTATGGGGCAAGGTAGCCATTGCATTTGTTCCCATTGGTGCCATCGGCTTTATCTTCAGTGACCAGATAAAGGCTTTGTTTTCAGTACAGAATGTGGCAGTCATGTTTATCGTTGGGGGTGTTGTATTTCTGGTCATCGAGTATTTTTATAAAGAGTCGGCGTCACATGTTACCGAAGTTGAGAATATCACCTACGCTCAGGCCGCCTGGATTGGTCTGGCCCAGGTGTTTGCACTGGTACCCGGCACCAGTCGTGCAGGTTCAACTATCATAGGCGCATTACTGGTTGGCCTGGATCGCAAGGCCGCAGCAGAGTTTTCTTTCCTGTTGGCAATGCCGGTTATGGTCGCCGCCAGTGGCTATGATTTGCTCAAACATTACGATGAATTTTCCGGGAGTCAGTTACTGCCCTTGCTGGTTGGTTTTGTCGTTTCGTTTCTTGTCGCTTATCTGACAATGAAACTATTTATCAGTTTTCTAGCCAGATTTACTTTTGTCGGTTTTGGTGTTTACCGCATCATATTTGGTGGATTCTTGCTCTGGTTATACCTGTAGAGTCAAAAGTATGTACGAATGTAGAAATTTGTCCTGGCGACATGATTAATTAAATTAATCCACCCACAAAATTCAAAAATTACCGTACAATAGGTTATTAATATTAGATGGAGTAACGGGAATGGCTGATCGCAGATTACAGGTATTCCATACAGTTGCCAGATTGTTGAGTTTCACCAAGGCGGCTGAAACCTTGCATATGACGCAACCGGCGGTTACTTTTCAGGTACGCCAGCTGGAAGAGTATTTTAATACACGTCTGTTTGATAGAACACATAATCGGATAAGCCTGACGTCTCCGGGAGAATGTGTTTATGGTTACGCTGAGCGAATTTTTATTGAATACACCGAAATGGAAAGTGCCGTTCGGGAGATGATTGGCGATGTCAGTGGAGTGCTGGTTATCGGTGCAAGCACCACGATTGCCGAGTATATGTTGCCCGCCTTGCTGGGTGATTTTAAGCGCAAACACGCTGATGTGAATGTTCAGCTAAAAGTCTCGAATTCGGATGGTATCGTGCAGATGGTCGAGAACAATACCATTGATCTGGGGGTTGTTGAATCACCGGTGCTCAACAAGAACCTGGTTGTTGAAGTTTGTCGAAAAGATCAACTGGTTGCGGTGCTGGCACCACAACACGATCTGGCCAATGAAAAACTGATCAAGCTTGATCAGTTGTTAGAGCATCCCTATATCTGTCGCGAAGAGGGTTCTGGAACACGCGAAGTGATCAGCGAATATATGAATCAACAGCAGATAAATCCAGGTCAGTTGAAAGTTTGTATGGAACTGGGTAGCCCAGAATCTATCAAAGGCGCTGTTGAAGCTGGAATGGGTGTCTCGATTGTTTCACGTGCGACTGTACAAAAAGAGCTCAAGCTGGGTTCACTGGTAGCGATCAATCTGGATCCACCGTTGGAAAGGCCGTTTTCCTTTGTTCATCAGAAGCAGAAGTTTCGCCACTACGCGATGGATGAACTGCTCAGTTTTGCGCGTAATTATTGTGTCAATACGGAAAATGACAAGGCGTAACGGTTTTGGCTAAAGAACAGGTGTTACTTGCGTTTTTTCGGGGATTATCTCTGGGTGATCAGGCCAGCGTATTGAACTTTGCCGAGTTTCTTGCCTCGCGTACTTCGCAAACAGGAAATAGTCTCCAGATAAATGCTGACAAAAATATGAGTGGCGCTGCGCCCGCAGAGGCAGAATTGCCTGTTGTGATTCCTCTGCCTGAGGATATTCCCCGGCCAGTAGAAGAAAGTGTGATAAAGGCCCTTAAACGTTTGTCAGCCAGTTACCCTATGCTTGATAAGAAGGACATGCTAGGTCGAACATCAGATATCGTGATGAAGCATATCATCCAGGGTGACGATCCTGTGCAGGTGATTGACGAACTCGAAACAGTGTTTCGGGATGCCTATGCTGAAATGAAAGATTAGGAACGATTGTGGAAGTTATCACTAACTGGTTTAAACGATATATGTCCGACCCTCAGGTTGTGGGTCTTGCCCTGGTTTTATTGGTTACAACCCTGATTATTGTCACCATGGGGCGCATGCTTGCGCCAGCATTGGCCGCTATGGTTGTAGCGTATTTGCTGGAAGGCGGGGTGGGTCTACTGGAGCGCTACAAGCTGCCACGCAGTCTGGCGGTAACCTTTGTCTTCCTGTTGTTCCTTTTTGTGGTTGCGTTTGTAGTGCTGGGTGTTTTGCCAGAACTGTCACACCAGCTAACTCAGCTTGTCCAGCAGTTACCCAATATCATTGGTAAAGGCCAGGATGTGGTTATGCAGCTACCTGAAAAATATCCCGAGCTGGTGAACCAGGAACAGGTGGCAACCGTTATCAATAGCTTGCGAGCAGAAATCGCCAGCTTTGGCCAGCGTGTATTGTCCGTATCCCTGGCATCTGTTGTCGATCTTGTCACAATCATGGTGTATATCGTCCTGATGCCAGTGCTGGTCTTCTTTTTTCTTAAGGATAAACAGCGCATCATCGACTGGCTGACCAGCTTTTTACCGCGTGAGCGTGCATTGACGCATCTGGTCTGGCGTGATGTGAATGTGCAGATCGGCAACTATGTGCGCGGAAAAATCTGGGAGATTGTCCTGATCGGCGTGGTCAGTTATATCACGTTCTTTTTAATGGAGCTGGATTTCGCCGTTCTGCTTGGCACACTGGTTGGGTTTTCTGTTGTTATTCCATACATTGGTGCAGCCATTGTTACCTTGCCTATCGCAGCGATTGCCTATTTTCAATGGGGCTGGAGTGCAGATTTTGGTTATGTCATGCTGGCTTATGGCATTATTCAGGCCGTCGATGGCAATATGCTCGTACCATTGCTGTTTTCTGAAGTGGTTGACCTGCACCCCATAGCCATTATCATTGCTGTGCTTGTCTTTGGTGGTCTGTGGGGGGTCTGGGGTGTATTCTTTGCCATTCCCCTGGCTACTGTGGTTCAGGCTGTCCTCAAGGCATGGCCGCGAACAGCTATTAATCAGGAAGCTGAGGCGACAAAAGAGGCCTGAGGTTTATTGGGTATAACTGATGGATACTACCTGAAATGGTAGTCTTAACTGCTTTGGCGTAACATGGCTATCCGTTCATCCAGTGGCGGATGACTCATGAACAGTTTCTTCAGGCCATTGCTACCACCGCGAATACCAAAAGCTGCCATTTCAGCTGGCATGTCGGCAGGCTCATGTGCTGCTTTCAGACGCTCAAGGGCTGAGGCCATTTTTTCTCTTCCTGCGAGTTTTGCACCACCTGCATCAGCGCGGAATTCACGCTGCCGGGAAAACCACATAACCAGCATACTGGCGAGGAATGAAAGTGCCATCTGAGCGAGCATCTGGGTGATATAAAAACCGAAACCATGGCCTCGCTCATTGTTGAAAATCGCCCGGTCGACAAAACGCCCAATGAGTGTTGCCAGGAAATACACAAACGTATTTATCACGCCCTGAATAAGTGTCAGCGTTACCATATCACCATTGGCCACATGGCTGATCTCGTGCGCCAGAACGGCTTCAGTCTCGTCACGGTTCATGCTTTGCAAAAGTCCGGTGCTGACGGCAACCAGAGCATCATTTTTATTCCAGCCTGTGGCAAAGGCATTCATGTCTGAAGACTGAAAAATACCCACTTCCGGCATGCCAATGCCTGCCTGTTGTGCCTGCAGGGAAACGGTATTGACCAGCCATGCTTCGGTTTCATTGGCGGGTTGTTCAATTATCTGAACACGCATCGAGCGTTTTGCCATGCCTTTAGACATGAATAAGGATATCAATGCACCCGTGAAACCGATCACGGCAGAAAAGATCAGCAAGTGTGAAGTGCCTGTGAGTCGAATGCCAAAAACACTGGCAAGGATCCATGTCACCATGGTCAGGACAGCCATGATGGCCATGTTGGTACCCAGGAATAATGCAATGCGTTTCATGTTCAGTAATCTCGATAGTGGTTGATTGCGCCAGTGTTTATAGACGCTAACGGCGCTGGAAAGTTCGCAGGAGTTCGTTGTTGCTTGTATTGTGCAGCGATAGTGGGTAGCGATGCCAGTAATAAATGTAATTAAATGTAACTTCAATCATGGAGGATAATAATACAGTATTCGTGTGCTGAATTATCATTGATGATAGACTCAGTCTTGCGCTTGCCTGAGGCTTTTTCAACAGCCTGCTAATGCCCCCAAGATTTTCAACCGGAAATTTCAAAGTTCTTCGCCTGATTTTTTTGATCGTACTCTCGATAATTTGTAAGTCGTTGTCGTTGCTGATTCGGCGCGTCAGGAGAAGAAGGCCTTTTCAAATTCACTGTTTCCACAACAGGGCGTCATAGATCGAAACTGATGGTCAGACCGATGTCGTTATGAAATTATTTGCCCGGACAGTGAAACTTGCATTGATTGCAGAAGATGATGATGGTGGCAGAGGCAGAAACTCAAGAATTGTTGTCGATCTTCTGCCCGGAGACTACACGTGCAGATCAGACACTCAATACTGTATCAGAACTGGCCAGTACAATATTTCGGTAACTGTCTGGCTCAGTTTTTCCGGAGCAAAAAAAACTCCGCCGAAGCGGAGTTTTTTATCGGTTATACATTTTAACCGATGAAGTACTTATGCAGTAACAACGTTAGCTGCCTGAAGTCCTTTAGGACCACTTTCTACTTCATAGGTGACCGGTTGGCCTTCAGCCAGGGTTTTGAAACCTGAACCCTGAATAGCGTTGAAATGTACAAAGACATCATCACCACCATCATCCTGAGAAATAAAACCAAAGCCTTTTGCTTCGTTGAACCACTTTACTGTACCTGTAGCCATATAAATAACACCTTAAATAATTAAACAATATTAATGTTGCGTACAGGTTTGAAACGAGAAATAACGGGGTAACACGGAGGGAACAACCATAACTTGCCTATCACAAAATCTGTAGCTGCGTTGGAGTATAGCGTATTGTGGAGGGCATTGCTAATTTATTTTCAGATTATTATTTCGGCTGCCTGTAAAGCTTATTGCAGCACAGGCGTTTGTATTCATTACTGGCCAGCGAGGTGTGTTTTAACCAGCCGGCAAGATCATTCACAGGTGCGTAGGCAACGCTAGTCAAAAAGCCATCCAGTAAATTCTGACCATCCCACTGTGGATGAATAATCTGTTCCAGAAAATCCCTGTCGTGAGTTGAGAGTTGAGTGAATTCCAGTAATGAGCCATAGAGAGTATTTTTAATGATTATTGCGGCCAGTTGGGTTTGTTTTTTTTCTAGTGGGCCAGGGGGATGAAATTTTACATCGTACTTTGTACCAATTGTGCCGCAATTTCCACCGCATATAAGTAACCCGTCAGGTGATAGATTGCAGGCTTTGCGTGTTTGCAGGTTATTGTTTTTCTGGTTGCAAAGGGTGATATCAATATAACGCAAGTTTTCCATCAACACATATCTCGGTTAACGGCAAATCCTGACCAGGCCTGGCAAACAGGCATGACTTCCAGGGTGTTGATATTGACGTGGGGAGGCACGGAAGTAACCCAGAAAATAATGTCAGCAATATCGGTTGCACTGAGCGGCTGAGTGCCTGCATAGACGGCATCTGCCTTTGTGTCATCTTGCAAACGTACGTTAGAGAATTCGGTCTCGGCAAGTCCGGGGTCGATGTTTGTTACGCGAATTTTTTTACCCAGCAGGTCGCAGCGCAGGTTACTGGAGAACTGTTGTACAAAAGCTTTGCTGGCGCCATAGGCGTTGCCGGAAGGGTAGGGCCAGCTGCCTGCGACGGATGCGATGTTGATAATGTGACCATGATTGCGTTTAACCATGCCGGGTAAGATATGGTGTGTGACGCGCATTAAACCCTTGATATTGGTGTCAATCATCGTTTCCCAGTCTTCCAGGCTGGCTTCATGCGCAGGATTAAGTCCCAGTGCCAGACCGGCATTGTTTATCAGGATATCGATGCTGCGGAAATTTTCTGGCAGGCTTTCGGTAAAGTGGCTGACCGCAGATGCATCGGTAACATCCAGTCTAGCGATATGTACCGGGCAGATGGCAGGTATATCATTGGCAATTTTTTGCAGGCGTTCAAATCGCCGAGCTGTCAATACAAGACGGTAATCTGCTGAGGCAAACTTTCTGGCGCTGGCTTCACCAAAGCCGGATGAAGCGCCCGTGATCAGTACAGTTTGTACCATGTAAAAATACCCCTAAATATCTCCAGGGCACCTCTATTAATCGTCTTTTCGCCCTGATTAATAGAAGTGCCCTCCAGTTACAGAATATCAGCCGCGTAGTCCGCCAGCCTGGAGCGTTCGCCGCGCTGTAAAATAATGTGGCCGCTGTGTTCCCAGTTCTTGAAACGGTCGACAACATAGGTCAGGCCGGAACTGCTTTCAGTGATGTAGGGTGTGTCGATTTGAGCCACGTTGCCGAGGCAGACAATCTTGGTACCAGGCCCGGCGCGTGTGATCAGTGTTTTCATCTGTTTGGGTGTCAGATTCTGGGCTTCATCAAGAATCAGGTAGCGGTTGAGAAAGGTACGACCGCGCATGAAATTGATCGAGCGTATCTTGATACGGTTGGCCAGCAGTTCATTGGTTGCTGCGCGCCCCCATTCGCCCCCACTTGTTTCTGACGGATTGAGGACTTCAAGATTGTCCATCAATGCGCCCATCCAGGGGGCCATTTTTTCTTCTTCGGTGCCAGGGAGAAAACCGATATCTTCGCCAACCGAGACGGTGGCACGGGTCATGATGATTTCCTTGTAGCGGTTGTCTTCCAGTGTTTGCACCATACCAGCCGCAAGTGCCAGCAGGGTTTTACCGGTACCAGCGGTTCCCAGAATGGTGACAATATCGATGTCCGGATTCATCAGCATGTTGAGGGCAAAGTTCTGCTCCCTGTTGCGTGCGTTAATGCCCCAGACAGAATGAGTAGAACTGGCATAATCTGTCAGGATTTCGAGCGTTGCTGTTTTATTTTCCGGTTGCTCTTCTATCTGGCTGACGCGTGCTTCAAAACCATTGTCGCCACCAAGATAGACATGCTGATTGCTATGCCAGCTATTGACCTGCGGGCCATGTACCTTGTAATAACTTTTCTCCGCCTGCTGCCATGATTCGATGTCGTCGCCTTGTTGGCCCCAGAAGTCATCGGGCAATTTTTCGCTGCCTGAAAATAGCAGGTTGGCATCGTCCAGTACCCTGTCGTCAAAATAATCTTCAGTGTGAACACCGAGGATGGTGGCCTTGATGCGCAGGTTGATATCCTTGGATACCAGGGTGATGCGTGTATCTGGATAGCGCTCCTGCAGGGAGAGGGCAGAGCCAAGGATATTGTTATCCGGTTTGTTACCTGGCAGGCTGTCCGGCATATCGACTGCATGGGAGCGGAACTGAAAAAAAAGTCGCCCCTGATTGCTTTCATTATTTTTCAGGCTCTGAATCTGCAGCGGTATGCCTTTCTCAATATCCACTTTGTCGCGGTTGTGCATGAGTTCATCAAGGAAGCGACTGACCTGCCGCACATTGCGCGCGACTTCTGACAGGCCTTTTTTGCCAGCATCCATTTCTTCGAGTACCACCATCGGAAGGTAAACATCGTGCTTGCCAAAATGAAACAGCGACATAGGGTCGTGCATCAAGACATTGGTATCAAGTATGAACAGACGTTTTCCTGGCTTGTTGATTGGCATAACGGTTCCTTAAATATTGATTACTCTTTTTTGTTGAGTTCTCTCACGGCCTCAAGAACTGCTTCAACATGTTCTTTGACCTTAACCTTGCGCCACTCCTGGCGTAGCACACCTTCACCATCAATCAGAAAAGTGCTGCGTTCGATACCCATCACTATGCGGCCATACATATTCTTTTCGCGGATAACATCAAACTGTTTGCAGAGTTCTTCATCTGGATCGGATAACAGCTCAAACGGGAATTCCTGTTTGGTTTTGAAATTTTCGTGTGATTTTATGGAGTCACGAGAGACACCAACAATGACGGTTTTGTTTTTATTGAATGAATTGATGTTATCTCGAAAGTCCTGGCCTTCGGTGGTGCAACCTGATGTATTGTCTTTGGGGTAGAAATAGATGACCAGGTTTTTGCCTTTGCAATCGGCCAGATCAAAAGTTGTATCGCCGGTTGCTGCGGCCTTGAAACGTTTGATTTTCTTATTCAGTTCGACTGTCACAGGGTTCTCCTGATTTTTATAGAGTAACGGGTTCTATGCTCGCATCCAGATTGAGCTCATCACAAAATCCCTGGAATTCTTCGCGCAGGCTGGCGATGTGTGTTTTTGCCGGTAGATCAATGATGATACGTACTGAAAACATTGGTGAGCCGGTGTGTGCCGCAGCATAAGATGTGGTGGACAGATCCTGGATATTGATAGAGCGTTTTGAGAAAAAGCTGGCCAGATTTTGCACAATGCCAGGGTGATCCAGAGCAATGACATCAACAGAATACGATACCGATGTACTGGTTGGTGTTTTATTGGTGGTCGGTTTGACAGAAATCTGCATATTCAGATCATCCGACATTTGCTCAAGGTGATCCTGTAGCTTGACAATATTGTTCCAGTTACCTTCTGCCAGCAACAGAATGGCAAACTCGCCACCCAGCACCATCATGCGGCTATCAGCGATATTGCAGCGATAATCCATTACTTTCTGGGTCAGGCGATCCACAAGACCGGGCTGATCTTCGCCGATGGCTGTAATGACCATCTGATTCATGTTTGCGGACTGGTTCATTGACTGGATTGTAGCACGTCAGATCTTGACGTCGCGTAATTTTGCGGCGGCCTCTTCCGGGCTGATGGTGCTGACAAATAGCCCGGAACCCAGCTCAAAACCCGTAGGGATACTGGTACGCGGGCAGATTTCCAGGTGCCAGTGATAACTGTCATCACAGTGTTTCAATTCCTTTGTGTGCGGCAGTGAATGCAGGAAGAAATTGTACTGGGCACCACCGATAACGGCATCCAGACGGGCCATAGCGTTTTGCATCACCTGTGCCATATCTTCGCGTTCTTCATCAGAAATGCTTAGAAAATCGCTGTTGTGTTTTAGCGGCAGGATATGCAGTTCCCATTCATAGCGGCTCGCAAATGGTTTGATCGCAACGAAGTGTTTGCCACGTTCGACGACATATTGTCCCACATCCACCTTGCGGCGTACGGAACCTGATTCACGGTCATAGATAGTGGCTTCAAAGGTCAGCGCTTCATCGATCAGCGAGCAAAAAATACATTGCCGGTGCTTTTCATAATATTGCCGGGTATTGGTGACTTCGTTATAGACGTTTTCCGGCACCACCGGCATGGCAATCACCTGGCTATGCGTGTGCGGTATGCTCGCGCCTGCCGCCGGCCCAAAGTTTTTGAACACCAGCACATACTGAATGCGTGGATCGGTATCGTACAGCTCGGCGATACGGTCACGATACATGCCAAACAGGTTGTACAGATGCTGCGTCGACATTTCGTGCAGAGCAATGCCGTGCTGGCTGTGATCAACAATCACTTCATGGCGACCATAGCCGTCAATGGCTTGTTGCAGACCAAATACAAGATTATTGGATTTGCTTTCATCGCCAAGGACGGGGAAGAGGTTTTCCACGACACGAATCTGCCAGTCCTCATCAGCCGGGAAGGTGGTGATAGTGGGTGGCGTTTTGTCTTCGTTGCCGGGACAGAATGGGCATGTGTCTACATGTTTGCGTGTATCCCGTGGGGCTGGCGCCTCTTCTTTTCTCGGCCGCATGCCACGTGCAGTCGATACCAGCACCGATTCACTGGGCACAATGGGGTTTATGCGGATTTCACGTACTGAATCTTGCTTACTCATTCTATTTTCACCTTGCTGAGGGTTATCTGTCGGCTAGCATACCCAGAACTATCCCTTCCTGCCATCTTGTCAGCCTGTCTGCATAAAAGTACCATTCAGGCTGGCGCGTTTTGGAGAATTCCATGTTTCATGGCAGTATGGTTGCATTGGTCATGCCAATGCGGGAAGGCGGCGCTGTCGATTACGACAGTCTCGAAGCCCTGATTGAATTTCAGATCTCGGAAGGGACCGATGCACTGGTGGCCGTCGGTACCACCGGTGAGGCGGCAACTATCAATGAAAAAGAGCATTGCGCCCTGCTAAGGCGCATGGTTGATATAGTTGCCGGGCGAATTCCGGTGATCGCAGGCACAGGCGCAAATTCCACCACAGAAGCGATTACCCTGACGCGCTGCGGTATGCAGGCAGGCGCAGATGCCTGCCTGCTGGTGACACCCTATTATAATAAACCCTCTCAGGAGGGGCTTTACCAGCACTACAAGGCAGTTGCTGAGGCGGTGCCGATCCCGCAAATTCTATATAATGTCCCTGGCAGAACCGCTTGCGACATGTTGCCAGAGACGGTTGAGCGGCTGGCGGATATTTCCAACATTGTTGGCATCAAGGATGCAACGGCTGATTTGCAACGTGGGCAGGAACTGTTGACTATCTGTGAAGGTCGCATGGATGTCTTCAGTGGTGATGATGCGACCGCGATGGAATTTATTCTGGCGGGTGCAAAAGGCGATATTTCGGTAACGGCAAATGTCGCGCCACGCGCCATGCATGACATGTGCAAGGCGGCACTGGCGGGTGATCGCGCTTTAGCGGAACAGTTTGATAAGCCTCTGCGAGGCCTGCATCAGGATCTGTTTGTTGAGGCAAACCCAATTCCGGTCAAATGGGCGCTGGCTGAAATGGGCATGATTCCACCCGGCCTGCGCCTGCCGATGACCCCGCTGGCAGCGTCTTACCATGAGACTGTGCGGACAGCCATGCGTACCGCAGGTATCCAGATTTAAGATTCGATTTCTATTTATCGTGAGTATTTCAAGTTAAGGATGATTCAATGCCAAACAGGTTTTTCAAGCAATTTGGGCTGCTATTGATATTCAGCGTTTCACTGACCACAGGATGCAGTGTTGTCGACTGGATATTTCCTGATAAAAGCGATGATTACAAAAAAGCCAAAGTGATCAAAAAACTCGAAGTGCCACCGGATCTGACTACCACGCCGCACACCGATGAACTCATTGTTCGTGGCGATGAGATCGGCACTTCACAGGCAGTAGATAAGCAGGCGGAAGCCGAATCATCGCTGCCAGATACTGACCTGAACGATGAGACTGCCAGAAAGATTAACGCTGAAACACAGGATGCGGATGTTGCTGTGCCTGCTGCATCGGCCGAAGCAGCTAAGGCCGGCGGGCAGATTATTTTCAAGCGGGTAGAGGACAAACACTGGTTACTGGTAAAACAACCTGTCGCTGCTGTCTGGCCAAAGGCGAGACAGTTCTGGGTTGATAAAGAGTATGTGCTGACACAGGATGATAAAGCCGTTGGTGTACTGGAAACTGACTGGGTGAACAGTACTGCAATCACGCCGGGTACCCGCAGAACCGGTATAGTCGGGCGTATGCTGTCCAATGAAGTGGCATCTGTGTATCGGGACAGGTATCGCATGCAACTGGAACCGGGCGCTGAATCCGGCACCACGGAAATCTATATCAGGCACCAGGGAATTCAGGAAGTGCTCGAAGGCACGGATGAAGACATCCCCGTCAGTCGCTGGGAGCCAAGGCCTTCTGAGCCAGGGCTTGAGTCTGAAATGTTGAAACGCCTGATGTTGGCCCTTGGCGCTACAGTGGAAGACGTTATTAATCCCGAGAAAGCGGCATCGGCTACTGCCGCGCCGCAGCGGACTGCGGCAGCGGGTATTCATTCTGTATTCAGTAAAGGGTCATTTAATCGCCCTGAGTTACTGATCGATCAGGGAAGTTCCGCTGCCTGGAACAATGTTGGAAAAGCGCTTGCAGCCGCCGGTATTAAGATCAGTGACTTGAATCGAAGTAAAGGTATTTATTATATTGAAGCGGATGATATTCCTGAACCCGAAAAGAAAGAAGGCTTTCTGTCTGGCTTGTTGGGTGGCAATGTGCGTGGTGTTGATACCGATGAAGACGAAGATTCGCGTATGCTGGTTAAGCTCAATGAAAAGGGCGAACAAACACGAGTAATCGTGACAGATGATGCCGGTGTGACAGACAACTCATCTCTGGCTACTCAGTTATTGAAAATGATTCAGTTACAGCTTGGCAAACTGTAACGCCGAATGAGATTCGCATCACTGGGCAGCGGTAGCAAAGGCAATGCAACGCTGGTAGAAAGTGGCGCCACCTGTGTCATGATCGACTGTGGTTTCTCCTGTGTTCAAGTTGAGAAACGCATCAAGCGCCTGAAGAAATCCCCGGCTGATATTGATGCTATTCTGGTGACGCATGAACACTCGGATCATATTGGTGGAGTCGCCCGGTTGTCGCGTAAATACCATATCCCGGTTTGGGCAACGCCAGGCACTCTGGCCACTCGCCAGGCCGCAGACATGCCCAATGCTAATTATATTAACAGCCACACGGCTTTTACCATTGGCGACCTGTCCATACAGCCTTTTCCTGTACCACATGATGCACGCGAACCCTGTCAGTTTATTTTCCGTGATGGCGATTTACAGCTCGGACTGCTAACCGACATCGGCAACATTACCCCGCACGTTGTCGAAATACTGGGCGGTATTGATGCCCTGGTGCTTGAATGTAACCACGACTTGCGGATGCTACAGGACGGCCCATATTCCTACAGCCTGAAGCAACGTGTCGGTGGAATATTTGGACATCTCAGCAATGATCAGGCAGCCAGACTGCTCAGCAGTATGGATACTTCGCGCTTGCGCAAACTGGTGCTGGCGCATCTCAGTGATAAAAACAATCATCCTGATCTGGTGATGAATACCCTGACCAGTAGCGTTAATCTGGATTATATCGATGTGACTATTGCCTGCCAGGCACAGGGGCTTGAATGGTGTGATGTTTAACTGTTTATTAACACCAGTCCTGATATATTTTCCTGACCTTTACAAGCAACTGCGCTTTTAGCTTCTTGAACATTGCCGTCACCTTAATAAAATACTCACTTGATTTTATCCAGGTAACCAGTTCATAACTCACGCGGATAAATTTGAATTTCAATAGATGTTCTTTTTCCACCGTAAAGAACCTGAAAACGGGTACGGCGAGGATGCCTTTAACCAGATACATCAACAATCCGAGCATGATGTTACCCGACAAAAAAGCTTTCCCTGACATGATTGCTGCGGCTTCCATCGCTACAAAATGTAAAATAAATACGGCCAGTATCAGGTATTCACTTTTATTTTCCAGAGTATCATGTATCTTGATCGAAAACAGTCGAAGCGGGGTGTAAGTAAATAACACATCGGAAACATACTCCCAGAATGTTTCCAGAATAGTGTAGGCCACAACTGCAGCATAGATAATCAGATTGTATATCTTACGCAACATAAATGTGATTACCCAGGTAAAAAACCACCCGCCTGCATATTCCACAGTTTTGCATAGTGACCGGATTCTTTCTTTAATAACATCTGATGATCACCGTCTTCAATAATAGCACCCTGATCAAATACCAGAATTCGATCCATATGTGAAATAGTCGATAACCGGTGTGCGATAATAATGACAGTTTTTTCCTGCATTAAATAATCCAGGCCCTGCTGTATTTTCTTTTCGGTCACAGAATCCAGCGATGAAGTCGCTTCATCCAGTATCAGTATCGGAGAGTCTTTCAAGATGGCTCGTGCGATGGCAATACGTTGGCGTTGCCCGCCAGAAAGTTTAACGCCACGTTCGCCTACCAGGGACTCATAACCACTCTCGGTTTGTAATATGAAGTCATGAGCATTGGCTTTTTTTGCTGCTTGCATAACTTCTTCATCACTCGCATCCAGTTTTCCATAGCGAATATTTTCCATGAGTGAGCGATGGAACAGCATAGGGTCTTGCGGAATCATTGAAATATTTTCACGCAGGCTATCTTGTGTTACCTGCAGAATATTTTGTGAGTCTATGTTGATTGATCCGCTATTCGCTTCAAACAGGCGCAACATTAAATTTACAAAGGTAGACTTCCCGGAACCGGAGAACCCTACCAGACCCACCTTTTGATGGGGCTGGATATGCACATTCAGTTGTTTGAAAATCTGTAATCCTTCAGGGTAAGTGAAATCTATCTCTCTGAATTCTATTTCACCTTTATGCACCTGAATATCTTTGGCCTGAGGCTGGTCAATGATTTCATGTGGCTGAATAAAAATAGACACCCCATCAGAAATATTTCCAATGTATTCAAAAAACTCAAGAAAGCTACGGCTAAGCCCGCGAGCCGCTTCGATGAGCATAATTGCAATGCCGGCTACCATAGAAAATTCACCGACAGTCAGGCCGCCTTCCGTCCAGATCTTCAGTGCATAAGCGACCATTGAAACCATCAATATCATTGCAGATATAAACTGGAACCAGCGCATTTTTTCCATATACCAGAAAGTGCGTTTGGCATGCACGATTTCATAATCAATGTAATCAGTGAGATAATTACCTTCATATTCACCACGGGCAAACATTTTGGTGTTCATCATATTGGTTACAGAGTCCACGATTTTACCACTGACTTTTGAGCGTGCCGCTGCAAAATCTTTGGAATAAACCTGGCATTTCCTGGCAAGAATAATAGAGATGCCTGTATAAATAACGAGCCATACGATAAGTACCAGTGCGAGCTTTTCACTGGTGCCAAACAGAATAATCAAGGCTACAATTGATTGAATAATGAGCGGATAAAACGTGAATGTGATTGTCCACAGTGCATGCATGCAACTAGTTGAGACTTCTGCAATACGGTTTGCCAGTGATCCTGAAAAATGCGATACAAAATAACGATGTGAATGAAACTGTAAATACTGGAATAAAGACTTCCTGATTTTTCCGCGCAAAACCGGGCCATTACTGACAAGAATAGCGCCGCTGGCGCGACTGAATAAAACAATACCCAGATTGAGTAGCGCAAAAAATTTAAGCGGTTCATAAGCAGCTTCGAATACATCGACGCCGGTTTCATTGGCCAGAGTAACGGCATCAATAATTTGCTTTACCGCATAGGGTAATGAAATCGTACAGCTTGCCTGCATGGCTTCAAAAACAATAATTGTAAGCAGTGCAAAGCGGATTTTTGCATAAAAATAGAGCGCAAAACGCCAGGGGGTTCTGGGGAGGTTGGGAGCTTTTTCAGCGATGGTAAATGCAGTATTCATGGGTTATAAGGTCGTTGTTGTAATCACAGAGTGGATATCCACAGTATATTGCCGCGAATAGCATAGGCAAGTCGATAGCGCTCGGTTGGGATTCGTTGCATCGTGCCTCTGGCCGTTTAACTATTATTAAGCAGCAGCATCGGGCTTTGGTGCTTAACCTTGCGCGTAGACCAATAACCCGCCGCGCCAATGAATAATGCACCGGCCAGAGGCACGATGATCCAAAGTAATGGGTTAAAATTATAGTCCAGTTCCAATAACTGACTATACAGCACCCAGAGTATGGCTTCGGTTCCCATGATGGCAAGCACACCTGCGAAAAAACCTAGCAATAAAAATTCTGCCAGATGTGCCTGACCGAGTTGTTTACTGCTTGCGCCCAGGGTTCGCATCAGAGCGCCTTCGTAGAGGCGTTCATCCTGACTCGCTGTGAGTGCAGCATACAGGACGATCAATCCAGCCAGTAGTAGAAATGCAAACACGTATTCTACGATGTGTGAGATCTGACTGAATATGCGTTGCGCCTGAGCCAACACCAGATCCATTTCGATCAATGTCACAGCAGGGTAGGCACGTACAAGTTCGCCTAGCACTGGCTTCTTTTCAGCAGGCATATAAAAGCTTGTCATATAAGTCGACGGCAAGTTATCAAGCACGCCGGGCGGGAAGATCATGTAAAAGTTAGGTCGAAATGAATCCCATTGCACCGAACGAATATTGAGTACGCGTGCCTGTAATTGTTGTGCACCGATGGTGAATCCGAGCTCGTCATTTAATTCAATACCCAGCCGTTCCGCTAGTCTGGATTCAACCGATACGAATGGCTGCTTGGTATCCCCTGAATTCAGCCAGCGGCCTTCGAGGATCTTATTGTCTTTCTGGAGATTGAGTGTCCAGGTCAGATTTAATTCCCGGTTTAAAGCATTGTCGCCCTGGGCTTCTTTGCTAACCGCTGTGCGCACCGGTTGATGATTAATTGTCACCAGTCGACCGCGAATCATCGGGTAGAGCTGTGTGGTTTCAATGTCGTGACTGGCAAGTAACTGCTGCACTGCATCGGCCTGTTCTGGCAAAATATTCACGGCGAAATGATTCGGCGTGTCGGCGGGCAACTGCTGTGTCCAGGTGGAAATCAATTCATTCCGCACCAATGCAATTACCAGCATCGCCATGAAAGCCAGGCCAAATGCACTAATCTGACTGAGCGAGAGTTGTCGACGACGCCATAAATTATTCAAACCAAAGCGCCAGGCTACACCCATGTGAGATTGCAGGCTGCGAGTGACTGCTAACAGTGCAAAACCGACAATAAAGAGGGCTAGCGCCATAACCACTGCACCGAGCATGGCAGACAACACCAACTTGATGTCATCGGTATAGCGCCAGATTAGAAAAAATACGGTGCCAATGGCGAAGCCATAAACCATCCAGGCATTACCGGGCATTGGCAATAGATCTCGGCGCAATACGCGCAGTGGTGGCACGTTTTTCAAGCGCATCACTGGCGGTAAAGCAAAGCCGATTAACATTGCTGCGCCGGTAACAAAACCAAGCAGGAAAGGCTGGATGCCAGTGGTTGATGGTGCCACCGGCAACAGATCAGACAGCACCGCCAGCAGCCCGGCCTGCATTAACCAGCCAAGTAATCCCCCGACTGCGCTTGCCGCCACACCTAACACTACCAATTGCATTAAATACAGGGCCAACAAGGCCTGTTGTGACAAGCCCAGGCAGCGTAGCATGGCGCTGACATCCAGGTGACGTTCACTGTAACGGCGCACCACAATGGCAATCGCTACACCCGCCAATATCACCGCGATCATAATTCCCAACCCCAGATAACGCTCGGCTCGCTCCAGTGCGGCTCCCAGTGCACGCCGGCCTTCATGCACACCGATGACGCTGTGGCTGGCATCCAGTTGTGGCTTTAACCAGGTATGGTATGCATCCAGACCCGTTTTATCACCGGCAAATAAATATTGATATGTCAGGCGGCTACCCGGCTGCACCACACCGGTCGCTGGCACATCGATTCGGTTAATTAACAGGCGCGGTGATACACCAAACACTTCACCCGCCTGTCCAGGCTCGAACGTCAACACACGTGTAATACGTAAAGATAAACTCCCCACCGTCACGCTGTCGCCGGTAGAGAGATTCAGGCGCGATAAAATTGCCGGTGCTGCCCAGGCTTCACCTGGTAACGGGATCGAATGCGTTTCACTATCGGAAACATAAGACGCACTTGCAGTACGCATCTTGCCACGTAACGGGAATTGCTCATCTACCGCGCGCACACTGGACAACTGCAACGCATCACCACTCACCACCATGCTAGCGAACTGCAGGCTCTCGGTCGTTTGCAGATTAAAGGCAGACGCCTGCCGCAGCAGAGTTTTATTCACCGGCCGTGGACTTTTTAAAATTATATCCGCACCCAGAAAATCCGCTGATTGATTGACCATTCCGCGCGCCAGTCGGTCGGTCATAAAACTGATCGACGTGGTCGCAGCCACCGCCAGTACCAGTGCGATAAACAGTATCCGCAACTCACCGGCACGCCAGTCACGCGCCAGCAAGCGTAACGCTAGCCGCCACTGTAAAAATGTTTTCATGAATGGTCTATTCCATTGACCACACGGCCGGCATCAAGCCGTATCTTGCGATCACAACGATTAGCCAGGCTTTCATCGTGCGTTACCAGCACCAGTGTTGTACCTTGTTCGGCATTCAGTTCAAATAACAGATCAATAATCAACTTGCCTGTGGTGCTGTCCAGATTCCCCGTCGGCTCATCGGCAAACAGAATGGCTGGCTGGATCGCAAAAGCACGCGCCAGCGCGACACGTTGCTGCTCACCGCCCGACAATTGTTTTGGGTAATGTGTTAAACGCGCATCCAGGCCAACCCGTGCCAACAACTGAGTGGCACGCTCACGCGCATCGTTCCTGCCAGCCAGTTCCAGCGGCAGCATCACATTTTCCAGCGCCGTTAGCCCCGGTAATAACTGAAACGACTGAAACACAAAACCAACCAGACGACTGCGAATTTCGGCACGGCCATCTTCGTCCAGCATCGACAGGTTATTGCCATCCAGATGAACTTCACCGCTGCTCGGCAGGTCCAACCCTGCCAGCAAGCCAAGTAAAGTCGATTTACCCGAACCCGACACCCCAACAATGGCCACCGATTCTGCCGCATGGATTTTTAACTCAATATCCAGCAGAATATCCAGTAAGCCGTTGGCCGTCTCGACACGTTTGCACAGACCGCTGGCAGCGACCCGAATAATTTTTTGATTGGCTGACATGAAAATAAAGATCCTGTTACTGTTATTAATCCCGTTGTTACTGTCACTAAGGGCAGTACGCGCCGACAACATACTGATCGTCGGCGATAGCCTGAGCGCCGCCTACGGCATGCCGGTTGAAAAAGGCTGGGTGCAACTGCTGCAACAACGTCTCGCCACTGCGAAACCGCCACACAGCCTCACCAATGCCAGTATCAGTGGTGATACCACTGCCAATGCGCGCACCCGGCTCAAATCCATCATCACCGAACAAATACCCGACATTGTCATCATAGAAGTTGGTGGAAATGACGCCCTGCGCGGCTTATCTCTTACCGCCATGCACAACAACCTGGCAGATATGATTAAAACTGCGCAACAACACAAAGCAAAAGTGCTGCTTATCGGTGTCGACATACCACCCAATTATGGCCCAGTTTACACACAAAAGTTCCGTGCGGTTTACAGGAATCTGGCAGAGGAATACAAAATCGCACTACTGCCTTCGATAGTTACAGGAATCGGCACAAAGTCTGAATTGATGCAGGCAGATGGGATTCATCCGAATGGGAAAGCGCAGCCGTTGATGGTAGCGTTGGTGGAAGAGTATTTGTTGCCTATGCTGAGGCGGGATTGATCCTAGTCGCGATTTAAAAATTCGTTGTATAATTAAGTTGCTTTGCTCTGTATAAATCTGTCAGATTACGCAAATATTATGCATTGCAGATAAAGGGTCTGCTAAGAAAATGACCATACAATGATGTAATATGAACAAGGCTAACCCCGGCGCATATAATGTCTTATGGCAACAGTTGTGATGCGAGGCAGACATTTGATCTGCGTTCCGCATCCAGATGATTTTAGAGTTAGTGGATGGTTGAAGTGCATGTGACTACAGGATTAAAATTTGCCGAGCTTCTTCTATTGTTATCTATACTGGTTTCTTCATGCGCCTCGCATCATAATTTGAAAAATGAAGGAGCAAACTATCTAGGCGGAGGTTTCAGAGACAAGAAAATAGCGCCCAGATTTTATAAACTGACTGTCAAAACCAACTTTTCACCCTGGACGAATTTTTCCGGAGCACAGAGAGCCTGGGGTAAGCGAGCAAGGCAGTTATGTGAAAATAAAGATTTTGAAAGTCTTAGAGTGCAACAAGATTCCTATAATACTCCTGCAGGACATTTATATATAATCTCTCAAATTAAAGGGTATATCCTTTGCTCCGGTTCAGGTTTAGAGAAAAAGGAAATAGAACGATTGATAGCTGAAAGTTGATGCAATTCGTCTTAATTCTGTTTTTGCATTCTTTCCAGATTCCAGGAATGAGGTAGCCATTATGACGCTTACATCTATCAATAAGCCAAACTTTTTCATCCTCGGCGCCGGAAGGTCAGGGTCTACACAGCTCTATCATTTGCTAAGGCAGCACCCGGATGTTTTTTTGACGAATCCAAAAGAGCCCAGCTTTTTTTGCGAACCCTTTCAGGTGATAAAAAACCCGATTGAATATTTTGAATTATATGATGCGGTTTCTGATGAAGCTATTAGAGGGGAGGCTTCTCACGTTTACTTAACAAACCCAACCACTGCAAAGGTGTTAAAAGGGTTGTTTCCTGAAGCCAGGTTTGTTGTGATTCTGCGCAATCCGGCTGAGCGGGCATATTCTCTTTATCAGTGGATGCGACGATACAGATATGAACCTGTTCATACGTTTGAGGCGGCATTGGAGGAAGAAGAATCACGCTACAATTCGGCTAGTTTCAGAGCGGATTGCCCACAATATTTCTATAATTATTTGTATTTTATGTCAGGTCTGTATGGGCAGCAATTGCAGCGTTATTTTTCACTGTTTTCAAAACAGCAGTTTCATATCGTTAAATTTGAAGAATTTATTGTTGATCCTGCCAACCATTTAAAAGAAATCTTTCGTTTTCTGGATGTCGATCAGGGTTTTTCTCCACAACTGGCGGTGGATAGAAATGAGGGCGATGCCGCAACGTATGAGCCATTGTCGATACAAACTAAAGAATTGCTGTTAGAGGCATATTCATCTGATTTGCATCATTTGTCTGACATGACGGGAATATCTTTTTGATGGCTGTACCCCAATCCCGCATCCAGTATCATTTACAATTTCATTATATCAAAACAAGTGGGTTTTCAGGCCTTGCTTTTTACTCCTTAACGGGACAGCAGTGTAATGTTAAAACATATTATTTCGTATTGCGTTGTTGGAATTGCGTATAGTCATCGATTAAATATCTCAATATAATCATGAAACCAATATATTTTGTTGCGTTTCTTTTTGGTTATCTTTTTTAACACGCCATATTTTTCAAAATCATTCACCAATGCCGAAGCCGTGTTATGTTGTAACCCGAGAATTTCAGCGACCCCATTGATATTGACCAACGGTTTGCTATACAAGTGCTGCATTAGCGTTTGTGCATTCTTCTGTCTACGTGTACTGAAGTGTGGAAATACTTCACACTCTATTTTTTCTTTCAGCGCAATCACTTCCTTAAATACTCTTATTGAATTTATCGCTGTCTCATGGACACCGTACAAAAAAAATACCAACCATTCTTTCATTCTATCAGCTTCACGTACGCCCATTAATCTATCTACATATTCTGTTTTATTGCGTTCAAAATAATCTGATAAATAGAGTGCTGGTTTATGTAGCAAGCCAAAACTGGCAAGATAAAGCGCAATCATCAAGCGCCCCAGCCGACCATTACCGTCTAAAAACGGATGGATGGTTTCAAACTGGTAATGTGCTATAGCAATTTTGATGAGGTGAGGCACCTGTAAGGCTTCATTATGTATGAATTTCTCCAGGTCGCTCATTAGCGTATCGACTTCGTCTTGATGTGGTGGAATATAAACGGCATTTTTTAGGCTTACGCCTATCCAGTTCTGACTATGACGAAATTTTCCTGGCTGTTTAGTTTCACCACGCACGCCTTGCATTAATACTTTGTGTGTGTCACGCAGCAATCTATTTGATAACGGCAGAGTCTTTAACTGTTCTATCGCTTCATTGATTGCCATGACATAATTTTGAACCTCTTCCCAGTCATCTTTTCCATCTGGGTCGATATCCCTTTCATCAAGCAATGCTTCTTCCATATTGGTGCGTGTGCCTTCGATTCGACTAGACTGTGTCGCCTCCTTAGTTATGTGCATGCGTAAGAAAAAATCGACATTCGGCACAAGTTGCGAGAAAGCGTTTAATTCGCCCAGTGCACGATCAGCATCACTCAGTAAACGCTGTATTTCACCATCTGCTATCCCCCAGGCATGATTCACCTTTTCTGGTAAAAAGCTTTCATATTCATATTGCTGCTGATTTTTACCAGACTTAAATTCGCTAATATCCATATATGTATCAGAATCTACCTGTGTTTTCGATATAAAGGGTTTCTTATGTAGAAATCTAGCTCCATTTGTTCGTTATGTCAAGTACTGTGTAAGTTTTCGACATAGTGGTTGACTTATATCGAAAACTCATTAGATAGTTATCCATGACAGTACCAGTTGGCCCTCTAAAACAAACGCTTAACCAATAAACTCCCTCCAGTACTATCCGAACTGTATGAAACCAGATCCAGCTCAAGAACCCAGTTATCAGACAGTTTTCTGCCCACGCCAATTCCGAGAGATCCACTCTATCCACTTAACCTGGAATAATTATACGGCATATTGCTTCACTCTAAAACAAATTTGACTGCTGTACCCTTAACCCCGCATCCAGTATCATTTACATCGGTTTTCCCCTGAATTTCACGAGATCAGCGTATGCTGCAAATATACGGCGATTCGCCATTTTCGCGCTTTCGGTCAGATAAACTACTGTCCGAACTTCAGGCGGTTGCGCCTGAGATTGCTTCTTTCAACGCTCGGTATATTCATTTCGTCGCTCTGGATGAATCACTGTCTGGCGAGCAGCAGGCAATGCTTGAAGATTTGCTGGGCTCTACTGGAAAGAGTGCCGGGTCTGGCGATCTGAGTGTCTGGGTGGTGCCGCGTATTGGTACGATTTCACCCTGGTCAAGTAAGGCGAAGGATATTGCCCATCATTGTGGCCTGCAGTCTGTGCAGGGTCTGGAGCGAGGGATTCAGTATGATTTGATACTGAACCCGTCATCCCCGAGCGGCTTGAGCAAAAAAATTCTGCCAATCCTGCATGACAGGATGACGGAATCTGTTTTGTCTAACATTGATGATGCCCAGTTGTTATTCGAAGAGGCTGAACCAGCGCCCTTTGTTATCGTGGATATTCTACAGGGTGGGCGTGTGGCGCTTGAGCTGGCTAACCGGGATATGGGGCTAGCATTATCAGATGATGAAATTGATTATCTGATCGATAATTTTACCGCACTGAAACGTAATCCGACCGATATTGAGTTGATGATGTTTGCCCAGGCAAATTCGGAGCATTGTCGCCACAAGATTTTTAACGCCGACTGGGTTATCGACGGTGTTACGCAGCAAACCAGTCTGTTCAACATGATTCGGGCAACCCATCGGGCCAGCCCTGACGGTGTGCTGTCCGCTTACAGTGATAATTCCGCTGTCATTCGCGGTCATGCGATTGAGCGTTTTTATCCCGATGCTGAGAATAAGCAGTACCGTCCGCATGCCGAGCAGGCGGATATTCAGATCAAGGTTGAAACGCATAATCACCCGACGGCAATTTCGCCTTTCCCAGGCGCGGCAACCGGCTCGGGTGGTGAAATTCGTGATGAAGGCGCGACCGGTCGCGGTGCTAAACCCAAGGCTGGCCTGGCCGGCTTTTCTGTGTCGAATTTACGCATCCCCGGATTTGAACAACCCTGGGAAACGGATCATGGCAAGCCTGAGCGTATCGTTTCAGCACTGGATATTATGATAGAAGCGCCACTGGGTGCGGCAGCCTTCAATAATGAGTTCGGTCGCCCCAATCTGTGCGGTTATTTCCGCACGTTTGAAGAACGCGTGCCCTGTGCTGATGGCAGTGAATTGCGCGGTTACCACAAGCCCATCATGATCGCGGGTGGTTACGGCAACATTCGTGAAGACCATATCGACAAGCACGACATACCTGCAGGTGCACCGATTGTTGTTCTGGGTGGGCCGGCGATGTTGATTGGTCTGGGTGGTGGAGCGGCATCATCGGTTTCCAGTGGGGAAAGTGCTGAAGATCTTGATTTCGCTTCGGTACAGCGCGGCAACCCTGAAATGGAGCGACGTTGTCAGGAAGTGATCGATCGTTGCTGGCAGATGGGAGCAGAAAATCCGATTGTTTCTATCCATGATATCGGTGCCGGTGGATTGTCGAACGGTTTACCCGAGCTGGTGAATGATAGTGGTCGCGGTGGCCGTTTTGAGCTGCGTACAGTACCGAATGACGAGCAGGGTATGTCACCCATGCAAATCTGGTGTAATGAATCCCAGGAGCGTTATGTGATGGCCATCGCACCGGATCAGATTGAAACCTTCAAGGCGATGTGTGAGCGCGAGCGTTGCCCATTTGCGGTGCTCGGTGAGGCCACAGAAGAACGGCAACTGATTCTTGGTGATGGCTATTTTGATAACACGCCAATTGATATGCCGCTGTCACTGCTGCTCGGCAAACCGCCGAAGATGTTGCGCGATGTGCATCATCTGACTTTTCAGAAACAGGCGCTGGACTTATCTGTTGATCTACAGGAAGCGGCTTACCGTGTGTTGCGCCTGCCGACTGTCGCCAGCAAAAGTTTTCTGATCACCATTGGTGATCGTTCGATTACCGGTCAGGTAGCGCGTGACCAAATGGTGGGTCGCTGGCAGGTGCCGGTGGCCGATGTTGCGGTGACCTGTGCGGACTATCAGGGTTATGTCGGTGAAGCCATGGCGATAGGTGAACGTCCGCCGCTGGCTTTGCTCAAACCGGCCGCTTCCGGCCGCATGGCGGTGGCTGAGGCCATTACCAATATTGCCGCTGCGCGTATTGCTTCCCTGTCGGAGGTGCGCCTGTCGGCCAACTGGATGGCGGCAGCGGGGCATCCCGGTGAAGATGCTGCACTGTTTGATACGGTCAGGGCTGTCGGCGAAGAGCTGTGTCCGCAGTTGGGGATTGCGATTCCCGTTGGCAAGGATTCTATGTCGCTGAAATCTGTCTGGCAGGAGAATGGCGAAGAAAAGGCTGTGACCGGGCCATTGTCTCTGGTGGTGACGGCTTTTGCACCCGTGATGGATGTACGCCGAACCCTGACGCCAGAGCTGCAACTGGATGCAGGTGATACCGATTTGATTCTGGTTGATCTGGGTAAGGGGTACAATCGTCTGGGTGGTTCTGCGTTGGCGCAGGTGTATAAACAGGTAGGGCATCATGGCCCGGATCTGGATGCGCCCGAGACATTGAAAAACTTCTTCGCCGCGATTCAGGATCTGAATCAGGCAGATTATTTACTCGCCTACCATGATCGTTCTGATGGTGGTCTGTTCACGACTTTGTGCGAAATGGCCTTTGCTGCCCGTTGCGGTCTGACGATCCAGCTTGATGAGCTGGGTGATGACCACCTGGCAGCCCTGTTTAGCGAAGAGTTGGGTGCAGTTTTGCAGGTGAAACACTTTGATACGGATACTGTGCTGGAAACTTTGCGTGAAGCTGGTTTTGGTAATCACAGCCATGTGCTGGGCTCGCCAACGGCGGATCAGCAGATTGTGTTTACCGCTGCGCGCAAACCCGTGTTTAAGGAAACGCGTGCTGTGCTCCAGCAGGCCTGGGCTGAAACCAGTTATCGGATGCAGGCGTTACGTGATAATCCACAATGTGCACAGCAGGAATTTGCGCAAATTGCGGATGATGCCGATTCAGGCATTCAACCGGTTGTCAGTTTTGATGCAGATGAAGACCCGGCTGCGCCGATGATAGCCACCGGTGTCAGACCGCAAGTTGCTATCTTGAGAGAGCAGGGTGTTAATGGTCAGATTGAAATGGCCGCAGCGTTTCACCAGGCCGGTTTCGACTGTCAGGATGTCCACATGAGCGACATCATCGAAGGCAGGGTATCGCTCAGCGATTTCAGTGGGCTTGTAGCCTGTGGCGGCTTTTCCTATGGTGATGTGCTCGGTGCCGGTCAGGGCTGGGCTAAATCGATTCGCTACAATGCCCGCGCACGCGACCAGTTCGATGCTTTTTTTCATCGCCAGGATAGCTGGGGTTTGGGAGTTTGCAATGGTTGCCAGATGCTTTCCGGTTTGCGTGACATGATTCCGGGTGCAGCGCATTGGCCGATTTTCCTGCGCAATCAGTCCGAACAGTTTGAGGCTCGCGTCTCGCAGGTAAAAATATTACCGAGTGCATCGCTGTTACTGGCGGGTATGGAAGGTTCGCAATTGCCCATTGCTGTGGCTCACGGCGAAGGCTGTGCAAGTTTTGCAAATGACAGCCAGGCGCAGGCGGTTTTGAAAGAAGGGCTTGTCACTATGCAGTATGTTGATAACGCTGGTAATGCCACCGAAAGCTATCCGGAAAATCCGAATGGTTCACCTGTCGGCATTACCGGGCTGACAACTACGGATGGTCGTTTTACCATTATGATGCCGCACCCGGAACGTGTTTATCGGACGCTGCAAAACTCCTGGTCGCCGGCCGACTGGAATGAAGATGGACCCTGGTTGCGGATGTTTCGTAATGCGCGGGTCTGGGTGGGTTAAAGTTTTCCAGCTTATCTAATGGCATTGGGCTCTCCAATGACATCAATTTTTTCCTGTTCCATAATTCGCGTTAAAAAACTATTTTTTCATCTAGTTTTTTTCGAAATCCGCTAAAGTATAAATACCTGGATTAATAGTTTCCAATGATGGTTTGCGGGTTTTCTACGGCTTCGTTATACGTGAAGGGGGGTTAGTAATGGTATCGGAGTTGAGCAATAAACATAGAGTCATCACTTACCTTGTAAACAAATCGATGCTCATCATTAATGCGCCGAGACCAGTAGCTAGATAGGGCATGTTTTAATGGTTCTGGTTTTCCGATGCCTTCGCATGGTGAGCGTTGCACATTTTTTATCAATAAGTTGATGCGTTTTAGAATTCTTTTGTCGGTTTTTTGCCAGTAAAGGTAATCGTTCCAGGCGTGCTCCGAAAATATGAGCTTCACTCGACCAGGTCCTTTTCGAGCCCTTTACCTCCTTCGAGTTGGGAAATGGATTCTAAAAGTCGTTTAACGTTTTTAGGGCTTCGTAGCAGGTAGGTAGTTTCCTCGAGTGATTCATAGTCCTCGAGAGAGAGCATGACAACTGCACCTTCACTTTTTCGTGTAATAATAATAGGTTCGTGATCATCGCAGACTTTTTCCATAGTTTTGGCTAAAGTATTTCTAAGGGCGGTGTAGCTAAGTGCTTTCATGCTAATAAGCCTCATTAATGTACATGTACGTAATAGTGTACAATATAAATGCACGCATAACAATTAATAAGCCCAGGCACACCTGCCTTCTCGTTAGCTGTAAAAGGGAATTCTTGAAAACCTGCAAGTGATAGTATAGTATCACTCCATGAAAATTGAATTAGTGACTACTTTAAAACGTCAGGCCACCAAAATATTGGCTGAATTACACGACTCAAAAGAGCCTGTACTTATCACCGAACATGGTCAACCATCTGCATATCTTGTTGATGTACAAGATTATGAAATGATGCAAAATCGGATGGAAATCCTGGATGGATTAGCTAAAGGTGAAACGGCTATTTTAGAAAATCGTATTTATACTCAAGCAGAAGCAAAAGATAAAATGAGTAAATGGCTCAAGTAATATGGACCGAACCAGCTTTATCTGATCTTAATGCAATAGCTGAGTATATAGCGCTTGATAAACCAGGTGCTGCTATTAATCGAGTGCAAAAAGTTTTTTCTAGTACAGACCAACTTGAGCAGTTTCCAGAGTTAGGTCGTAAACCGCCAGAATTTAAAAAATCAAGATATTTAGAGGTTATTGTAAATCCATGCCGTATTTTTTATCGTATTGAAAGTGATAGAGTCTATATACTTTACGTTATGCGAAGTGAAAGAAAACTGCGTAAATATTTACTTAATGCAAGAAAAAACTAATATAAAGCAAATAGCTTTTCAGCGCCCAGCCATTGATTTACGAACAGGCAATGGATGTAGCGGTCCACTTGAAAAAGTGGTGGCCGGTTTTTCGCGTTATCATAAATACACGCTGGGAACGGAGCTGCGCAACCAGAGCCATGAGGTTGTAGCATTGATCATGAAAGCGAATGCTGCCCGTGATAAGCGACCGCATCTTTTACAGTTACGGGAATGCCTGGATGAACTTCTGATTTCAGTACGCATCGCTAAAGAAACAAAAGCTTTCAAGAATTTCAAATCTTTTCAGTTTGCCATCGAACAGGTGGTGTCAGTTTGCAAACAGAACGAAGGGTGGTTACGGTCGTTAAAAAAGGTGTCTGCATGAGGGAGCCAGAATCCGTGGGGTATGTTACTTCACCGTACGGAGTGTGCCGACGTGTATCATTGTGCGCCTGTCCCGCCGTTAATAATGGGTTTCTCAACTAACGGCATGACAATTCAGGGCAAGCTACCTGTTTTTCAGGATGCCTGTCCGGTGGGGTGGAAATCTTTTCCACTAGAAAGTGGGCAGGTTATCGTCCAGTCCAATAACTACTGGTCCGGGTCGGAGTTCAGTTCCAGTAACGCCTGGAACTTCAACACCAACAACGGCAACCAGAACAACAACGATAAGAACAACAATTTGTTCGC
>JAZGGH010000034.1:0-11773 GCA_036480335.1 Gammaproteobacteria bacterium
CCAGCGATAGCCAGTATAGAGCTCGCCATGGTTAACCTGCTGGAAAATTTCCGCATTATTTCCTCCTAAAAATGAAGCTTTATGGTGGTCGTTAATCTATAGATTTATGCCTATAGTTTCTTATGAAAATATTATAGGTAAAACTACGTCGTAACGCGCTAAACGCACTATAACCCGAGTCCTTGCGGCTAGTCAAAACAATGCACTAGCACAGATTATTAAGGATGCGGTATTTTGTCAGCGGCTAAATGCCAGGAAAATTAAAATTTATGCTTTGCCAGGCTTTCTGTTTTCAGTTCTTTCAATCGGGTTTCAATCCTGGTCTGGGTGATTCGATCCAGTTTGGTACTCATTAAAGCTGATTTTAATTGTTGTATTGCCGCCCTGGTTTGACCCTGCAGGTAGTATTTCTCGGCAGTTGCCTGCCGGGCTTCCCAGCTTCGACCCGAGGCTTCTGCGGTTTCTGCCAGCAGCGAGTATAAATCTATTGAATGGTGGCGGTTATCAGCCATCAGGGTGTGTAGCAGTTTGAGTGCTTTGTCGGTTTGTCCAGCTTTCAGCAGAATTTTTGCGTAATGAGTGGTTATATTTGTATTGCCGACATAAAGTCGGTGGCTGTTTTTTAGTAGCTTGATGGCCTGGCTATGTTGCCCTGATTGTGAATAATAATTAGCGAGTGTTGTTCTAAAGAGTATATTATCCGGACTATTTTTCAGTAATTTTCGCATTTGAGAGATAGCCTGTTCGATACGATTTGATCTGTAATTCGCCAGGCTTTGTGCATATTTGAGACGTGTGGATTCCGGGTTTTTTGCTACTTCAGCATTATAAAATCTGGCGCTTTTTTCAGGCGTTCGGCTGGACAATACGCGTAAGCGAACTTGCATTAATTCAAAAATGGGTAATCTGTCTGTGCCTGTAAAGCGGATCGTGCTGGCACGATCCTGAGCCTCAGCAATGCGGTCGAGTGTGAGTGGATGTGTGCTCAGGAATTCAGGGATAGCAACACCATAGAGTTGATTGACTTTTTGTAACTGCTGAAAAAAATCTGGCATACCCTGAGGGTCGAACCCTGCTTTGCTTAATATCGCAATACCCACCCTGTCAGCTTCTTTTTCGTTACTGCGAGTAAAGTTTATCTGGTACTGGATGTTGCCTGCCTGGATGGCAGAGGCTGCAGCGATGCCGGCTGAAGGGTCCGTTGCAGCACCGAGCAAAAGTGCTGCAATGGTTGCCGCAACTGTCGGTAGCGATAATCGGTCAGCAGCCTCAAAACCTCGGTATAAATGACGTTGGGTAACATGTGCAATTTCATGCGCTAAGACACCAGCCAGTTCGCTTTCATTGCGTGCCAGTAGCATAAGACCTGTGTTGATCCCGATATATCCACCCGGACCGGCAAAGGCATTTATGGAGGTATCTTCAACCATAAAAAAGGTGAATTTACTGGTCGGGTTATCGCTGGCATTGGCCAGACGTTGTCCAAGCTTATGCAGGTAATCATTAATATCCTGATCCGATGTAAGCGTTACCTGCTGTCTGACGCTCTGCATGAAAGCCTGGCCGAGTTGTTTTTCTTCCCGTGGACTGATCAGTGTTTGTGATGAATCACCAATATCGGGTAATTCAGCCATTAGTTGGCCTGACAGGGGAATCAAAAACAGGAAGAGCCAAAAGAGTTTTTTCATAATGATACTTTAACAACGTTGGCTGGTTAGAGTTCAGAGTATTTATTATTCGGGAATTAAGGAAGGTTAATGAATGTGACGGGAACTTGACACATGATCAATAGTTGGTAATATTAGGCAGGCCTTATATTAAATTTGTTTATGGAGAGTCCAGCTTTGTTAGGAATTAAGGAAATTACGTCACTACAATTAAAAGAAACGCTGGACAATAAGCCTTCCGGGTATCGCCTGATTGATATTCGTAGCAAAGCAGAAATGGCTCAGGGTGTTATTCCCGGAGCGGAACTGGTGCCAATGCACCTTGTCCCACTCAAGGCAGAAGAATGGCGTGATGATGATACGGTGGTGCTATATTGTCGCTCAGGAGCGCGCTCTGCTCAGGTCTGTAGCTTTCTGCAGCAACAGGGGTTTAATAATGTAGTTAATATGCGTGGGGGTATTATTGATTGGGTCAGGCAGGGAATGAGTATTGATTTCCCACAACGCATGACCGGCTCATGAGACTTGCGTTTAGAGATAACATGTTTTATAAGTTATAGCTTATATTTTAGATGGGGTTACAACGGGTAAGCCCGCAATTAACTGAAGGAGAAACCTTAAATGGCTGATTTTGATGAAGAGTTGGATGCATCCGGTTTGAACTGCCCACTGCCTATTCTACGTGCCAAAAAAGCACTGAATGGAATCGATAGCGGCAAGGTTCTGAGGATTATTTCAACAGATCCGGGTTCTGTTAAAGACTTTGAAGCTTTTGCCAAGCAGACGGGTAATGAACTGATGGAATCTAAAGAAGAGGGTGGCAAGTACCAGTTCCTGATCCGTAAGGGTTAAAAATCTGGTCAGTTACCTGACATGCAGAAAGGCCGGTTTTAACCGGCTTTTTTGTGTTAAGAATGAAAAGACGATTAATAGAGGTGCCCTAAAGAATATCCCAGATATCGTTGTAACTGGATGCTTCAAAAGGTTGCTGAGCAGCTTGTTCAGAGATTTCTATTTCACTAGTGACTGTAAACTGAAACTGTGCAAAGCTACCGGTATTCTCAACCAGTTTGGTGAGTTGCACACTGAATGAACGGCCATTGCAATTAATGTGTACCTGATCACCGGGTCTGAAGGGTGGTGAGGGTAATAATACGGTTGCCTGTTGCTGGATCGAGGCTATTTCCGGTAGTAACAGGCCGCGTAGAGATGCCGGGGCCTGCTTGCGTTCAGTTGTTGGGGTTGCGGTAATCGCAATCGCGCTGGGTGATAACATCTGTATTCCCAGCTCCAGATCAGTATTGTTTTGTGATTTCATCCAGCGGATGGTGCCAAGTCGCCATTGAAAGCTGTCAGGATTGCTTTCATCACGGATACCGACCAGTTCTCCGACCTGTGCCCGTACGGTTTCCTTGTTATCCCAGAGCAGACAGTAACCACCTGCACTGACATTGACCATTTTCCACTCCTGGGTCTGGTAGGCCCTGTTGATACGTATCCCCGCTGCTGCACGGGCTACCGCATCTTCAGTTGATGTTGGCTTACTCTCATCTTCCAGCGTGAACTGCATTTCCCACATATCCGGCGTTTCTGATTTGCTCTGGGTGGAGTGAGCACGAAAGCGAGCCGTATTATCGTAGATCTGTCCGAGAATATCAGAAGCTGATTCGTTCACCCGGATACCATTACCTGCTGGATGACTGAAGGCGGCTTCTCCACTGATAAAATAATGAATTGCCCCCAGTCCGGTTGCTGTGATGATATCTGAATGGTCTTTGGTTCGGGTGTAACGGCGTTTCGGCATGACTCCCCAGGAAAGCATTAATCGTCGTAACGTACTGGCGTTAAGTAACTGTTCAGAGGCTCTGCCGGTTTTACGTAAGGTGGTGAGTGCTTCTCTGACAGTGATTGCGAGTTGTGAAGTATCCAGTGCACGTTGATATTCCGGTGCGGATTCGGTGTTCGCAAGCACTTGATAATGAGCTGGCTGGACGCTGCCCAGATCTGCGATAAATAACGGATCGCTGACGGCTTCTATCGGCAGGATATCGCAATTTTCCTGCCAGCGGCCAAGTGTCATGAAGACTTTTTCGGCAATGCCGCGACGCAGTCGGTATGGGCAACTTAACGACAATAGGGTTATCTGTTTGTACAGGCCACTGATGGTGGTTGGTGTTGTGTCGTGTGTGGCCGTGCCGGGTGTTGGCTTGTCCTGCAAGCCGAGCTGTTCGGCATGCCAGTATAATGTGTGTACATCTTTCCAGGTTCTGCTGGGGTAGTTCATGTAAGTCTGGTAAGACAGCAGTAAAATATTGTTGAGCAGCAACATAGCCCGGTACAGGCTGATTTGCAGCAATGATTTTTTCTGCAGCAACGCATTAGCTTCAAGCTGTTCAGAAAATACAATCATATATCCGGTGGCAAGTTCGAGGATAACTTCCTGCGTCAGTTGTGCAACTCTGTACTGTTTTTGGGTTAGCGGTAATGGTTGCTCTATAAAATGTTTTTTCAGTGATTCCGTGACGAAATCAATGCTGGGAGTGAGTGTTTCCAGTGCTGATAAACGTGTTTTACTCGGCAGCGATTGATGGTTGATATCGGAGAGAGTGCTGGCCAGTGCCTGGGTTGTATCACCAATATTGGCGATCGGTAATTCACCAATCCATTTTTTCAGTTTCTGTGCACGACAGTCAAAGGCATTTTTGTCTGGCGTCTGTCGTTTTGGCAATGAGAGTTGCATACGCTGCTTCATGGTGTTCCCGATTCCTATTATAGAGTGTTAGTGCACCAGGTAAATAGCGGCACTCTGGAGGAGAACTGAAGGAACGCTACAGGAGTTGTTTTGCCGGCATGTCCGGAAATTCTCGTACCAGCCGTGGTAGTAAATATCCGGGTAATCTTGCCTGTAATTCTTTATGCAGTGATTTTGCTTTCTTATCATTGACTGAAAAATGTGCCGCGCCGTTAACGGCATCCAGTTGATGCAGATAATACGGCAGAATACCTGTTTCGAAGAGTTTCAGGCTCAGTGCTTCCAGCGTCGGCACAGAATCATTGATGGAATGGAGTAATACTGACTGATTCAGCAGATGGTCGGTTGCCTTGCGTAATCGTTGGCAGGCTTGTGCCAGCTCATGATCAATTTCAGCGGCATGATTGATATGCAAAACAATGACCGTTTTCAGGCGAGTATCGACCAGCCAGCCCAGCAGTGCATCATCAATTCGACTGGGTAGAACCACAGGTTGACGAGTATGAATACGCAGACGTTGCAGGTGAGGAATATCACTTAGCTGATTAACAACCCTGGCCAGTTTGTTATCAGACAGTGAAAGTGGGTCGCCGCCGCTTAGAATGATTTCGCTGATGTCAGCGTTCTCGCGGATATAATCAACAGAAGCCTGCCAGTGTTGTGCCATTGGATTCGCCTGCGGGTATGGGAAATGGCGTCGGAAGCAATAGCGGCAATGAATGGCGCAGGCACCTGTTAATGTCAACAGGACTCGCCCATGATATTTATGCAACAATCCGGGCGCAGGCATGCCGGTGTTTTCATCCAGGGGGTCATTGCTGTAGCCAGGCTGTTGTTCACATTCTGCGGCGAGTGGCAGCACCTGTTTGAGTAATGGGTCGTTGAGATCACCGCTACGCATTCGGCGGATAAAGCTGTGTGTGACTTTCATTGGAAAGCCTTTATCAGCTGCCAGCGAAACCGGCAATCTGGATGCCGGTATTTTGAGCATGTCCAGTAATTCGAGCGGATCGGTGATCGCTTTCGCCAGTTCCTGTTGCCAGGGGGCAGTTTGTTGCAATGGCAGGCTTCGGGGTATCATAGGCACCTTAGCTTATTCTGTTAATTGAAAAGGTGCTCAATGGCGACCTATAGTACAAACGAATTCAAGAGTGGTTTGAAATTCATGCTGGATAACGACCCTTGCTCTATTATTGAAAACGAATTTGTGAAGCCTGGCAAGGGGCAGGCATTCAATCGGGTAAGAATCCGCAATCTGAAAACCGGTCGGGTGATTGAGCGTACCTTCAAATCTGGGGAATCAGTCGAGGCTGCAGATGTCATGGATACGGATATGCAGTATCTGTATACCGATGGTGAATTCTGGTATTTCATGGACCCTGTTTCCTTTGAACAGGTCGGTGCCAGCAGTACTGCTGTGGGTGACAATATCAAATGGCTCAAAGAACAGGACACTTGTGAAGTGACTCTCTGGAACGGTGATCCAATCGCGATTACTGTACCGAATTTTGTCATGTTGAGCGTTGCCGAGACTGACCCTGGTGTTCGTGGCGATACCTCTGGCGGTGGCGGCAAGCCAGCAACACTGGAAACCGGGGCTGTGGTTCGGGTGCCTCTGTTCATTGATATTGGTGAAATGATCAAGGTGGATACCCGCTCCGGAGATTATGTCGGCAGAGCAAAGGATTAACCGATTAGTTCTGAAGCTGACTGGCGGCCTTCGGCAAGTCTGGAAACGCTCAGGCATCGTGCGAGCCTGAATCAGACAATACGCGAGTTTTTTGCCGAACGTAATGTGCTGGAGATAGAAACCCCGGTGCTTTGCCGCGCGGCTACACCCGATCCGGTGCTGGCTTCGTTTGTCACAGAGTTGCAGGCAGCAGCAGGCTTCACAGCCAGCCCTTTGTATTTGCAGACCTCGCCAGAATTTTTTATGAAGCGTCTGCTTGCAGCAGGGTATGGCGCCATGTATCAGATAGGAAAAGCCTTTCGTAACGAAGAATCCGGTCGGCGACACAATCCGGAATTCACTTTGCTTGAGTGGTACCGGCCGGGTTTTTCTCTGCAACAATTGATGGATGAAGTTGAACAGTTGATGACTGTGGTCCTACAACGGGCAGTTACTGTAGAGCGCTATACCTATCGTCAGTTGTTCCAGGTTTTGGCTGGCATTGATCCAGTCACTGCAACTAACGATGAATGGCAACACTGTTTGTCGTCTGCAGATGTTCAATGTTCGTCTCAGATAACGCTATCAGCTCGTGATTATGCCGATCTGGTTTTAACGCATATTATCGAGGCAGCCATGCCTGTTGCCTGCTTTGTTTATAATTACCCGGCCGATCAGGCAGCGCTGGCGAGAATTCGCCCGGATGATCCACCCGTGGCAGAACGCTTTGAACTCTATATTCAGGGTGTTGAACTGGCAAACGGGTTTTACGAATTGACCGATGCAGCAGAACAACGCGACCGTTTTGTGCAGGAAAATCAGCAGCGACAAAAGGCCGGCCTGGATGAAATGCCGCTGGATGAAAAGTTTCTCGCTGCCCTGCAACACGGAATGCCAGATTGCTCCGGAGTCGCACTCGGGCTGGATCGACTGCTTATGATCGCTTTGCAGAAACAATCCATCGATGAAGTTATCGCTTTTCCACTTTGCAGAATATGACCACAACAGATAACAAGACAATGCCACAACCGCGCATGGTATTAACGCGAACCAGTCATCCCGGGAATATTGGTGCCAGTGCGCGTGCCATGAAGAATATGGGGCTGAACCGATTGAGCCTGGTTGATCCGCTACAGTTTCCGAGTGCCGAAGCGACTGCGCGGGCCTCGGGCGCTGATGATTTGTTAGCTGCTGTGGAACAATTCGCATCACTGGGCCAGGCGGTTGCTGATTGTGTACTGGTGATTGGCGCGAGTGCGCGGGTGCGTTCTTTGCCTGTCCCGTTGCTCAACCCTCGACAATGTGCGGAGATGATTAGCCAACAGCAGAACTCTCATCAGGTTGCGCTGGTGTTTGGCAATGAACGCACTGGGTTGAATAATACTGAACTGGATCTCTGCCATTATCTCGTCCAGATTCCAACCAATCCGGATTATTCCTCCCTCAATCTGGCGGCTGCTGTGCAGGTGCTGAGTTATGAACTGCGCATGGCAACGACTGATATCGGGTCGGTTTCCGCCTCCGCTCAAATGGCTGAAAATCAGCTGGCGTCAACAGCAGAGGTTGAACGTTTTTATGAACATCTGGAAGCTACCCTGATTGAAATTGATTTTCTCAATCCTGCACAACCGAAACAACTGATGCGCCGTCTGCGCCGATTATTCGGACGAAGTCGACTGGATCAGAATGAAGTGAATATTCTGCGGGGGATTTTAACGGCAGCAGTAAAAGCAATGGCTTCTAATCAGCGACAGTCGTGACAGCCAGGGTGTATAATCTCCTTTTTCAGATATATAAATCCAGGTGGGGTCATGTTTGAGCGGCTGCGTGAAGATATCGATTGTGTGTTTGATCGTGATCCTGCAGCGCGTGGTCGGCTGGAAGTGTTGACGGCGTATCCGGGTTTGCATGCTGTGACAATACATCGTTTTAGTCATTTTCTATGGAAGAAGGGGTTTTTCTGGACAGGCCGTTTGTTTTCCCATCTGGCTCGCTGGGTGACAGGTATCGAGATTCACCCTGGAGCGCAAATCGGACGGCGATTTTTTATTGATCACGGTATGGGTGTGGTGATTGGTGAAACGGCAGAAATTGGTGATGACTGCACGATTTATCACGGTGTCACTCTGGGTGGTACCAGTTGGAAGAAGGGCAAACGCCATCCAACCCTGGGCAACAAGGTGGTTATTGGCGCGGGCGCCAAGGTGCTCGGACCACTGGATATCGGGGATGATGCCCGTATCGGTTCCAATGCGGTGGTCATGAAAGATGTTCCGGCAGGCGCTACTGTGGTGGGTATTCCAGCCAGGGTGGTGTCGCGAGAGAATAGCGAACAGCAAAAGCGTCGTGAGGCGATTGCCGAGAAGCTGGGATTTGATGCCTATGGCGGTACAAAAGATATCCCTGATCCTGTTGCGGAAGTGATCAATAATCTGCTGGATCATGTGCATGTGATGGATAAGCGTCTCGAAGAGTTATGTCGTAGTTTGCAGAGTATGGGTGCTGAAATTGACGATATGCGTCTACCAGAGTTGGGAACCTTTAATGATGAAGGAACTGTAGAAAACAGAGAAGTCATTGAAAACAAAGAAGAAAGAGGAAATGAAAACCCTTCGGGCAATGATGGGAATACTTGACTAAATTAGTCAGATATGGCATTTTTATGTAATTCATACTGATTGATTTATTCAGCCATTAGAGGTTAAACAATGAAACTCACCAGCAAGGGGCGATATGCAGTAACCGCCATGCTGGATCTGGCAATGCATTCCGATGAGGGACCCGTTTCGCTAGCGGAAATCTCACAAAGACAGGATCTGTCATTGTCGTATCTGGAACAGTTGTTTACCCGGCTGCGTAAACATGATCTTGTTTACAGTACGCGAGGCCCTGGCGGTGGTTACACACTTAGCCGCGGTGCTGATGATATTGCGATTGCTGAAGTGGTTTCGGCGGTCAATGAAAATGTTGATATTACCCAGTGTGGTGGTAAAGCAAACTGTAAGGATGGTGCTCGCTGTCTGACACATAATTTATGGATGGAACTGGGTGAGCAGATCCATGGGTTTTTGAATAATGTCAGTCTTGGGCAAGTAATTGCCCATTGTAATGATGACCTTTCTGCCAACATTAGTGAGCAGAAGAATGCTTCGCCCGGCTTGCAGGGTATTCTCTAATTGATTACGAGTTTAAGGATGTTGAAATGACAGTTAAAACACCTATCTATCTGGATTATTCTGCGACAACTCCGGTTGATCCGCGGGTGGCAGAAAAAATGTGTCAATGCCTCACTACCGAAGGCGTTTTCGGTAATCCGGCTTCACGCTCGCATCAGTTTGGCTGGCAGGCGGAAGAACTGGTTTCCCAGGCCAGACAACAGGTGGCAGATCTGGTGAATGCAAACCCGAAAGAAATTATCTGGACCAGTGGCGCCACCGAGTCAGATAATCTGGCCATTAAGGGTGCTGCACATTTTTACCACAAAAAAGGCAAACACATTGTGACGGTGAAAACCGAACACAAGGCGGTGCTCGATACCTGTCGGCAACTGGAACGGGAAGGTTATGAAGTCACTTATCTTGATCCGGAACCCAGTGGTTTGCTGAATCTGGATACGCTTGTTGCTGCTCTGCGTGATGACACTGTGCTGGTGTCAGTGATGCATGTGAATAATGAAATCGGCGTTATCCAGGATATTGCCGCCATTGGTGAAATTTGTCGAGAACGGAAAATTGTTTTTCATGTTGATGCTGCGCAGAGTCCGGGCAAGGTTGATATCGATCTTCAATCAGTAAAAATTGATCTGATGTCTTTTTCAGCGCATAAGATTTATGGTCCAAAGGGTATGGGTGCCCTGTATGTCAGGCGCAAACCTCGTATGCGACTGGAAGCCCAGATGCACGGTGGTGGACATGAACGCGGTTTGCGTTCGGGAACTCTGGCAACCCACCAGATTGTCGGCATGGGTGAAGCATTCAGATTGGCCAAAGAAGAAATGGCAGAAGATAATACGCGCATACTTGCCTTGCGTAATCGGTTGTATAGCGGTTTCAAGGATATGGAAGAAGTGTATGTGAATGGCGATCTCGATCATCGCATTGCCGGTAATCTCAACATCAGTTTTAATTTCGTTGAAGGTGAAAGCCTGATCATGGCGCTGAAAGATCTCGCGGTTTCTTCCGGTTCAGCTTGTACCAGCGCCAGTCTTGAACCCTCCTATGTGTTGCGTGCGTTGGGTCGCAATGATGAGCTGGCACACAGTTCTATTCGTTTTACTATCGGTCGTTTTACAACGGAAGAAGAAATTGATTACACCATTGAACTGGTGAAACAGAAGATCGTTAAATTGCGCGAACTGTCACCACTCTGGGATATGTATAAAGAAGGTATTGATCTCGATTCTGTTCAATGGGCAGCGCACTAGAGGAAAGGGGAGAAATAGAATGGCAATTACATTAACTCAGGCAGCGGCAGATCGCGTCAGTTCTTTTCTTGAAAAACGCGGTCAAGGTGCTGGCTTACGCCTGGGTGTACGTACCTCTGGCTGTTCTGGTATGGCCTATGTATTGGAATTTGTCGATGAAATTGATGATGCCGATGAGGTGTTTGAAGAGCATGGCGTCAAGGTTATTGTTGACCCCAAAAGTATGGTGTATCTGGATGGTACCGAGCTAGATTATGCACGTGAAGGTTTGAATGAAGGCTTCAAATTCAACAATCCGAATGTAAAAGATGCATGCGGTTGTGGCGAAAGTTTCAACATCTGATCAGCAACTAATCCGCTTCCCTTATGACTATTGATCTGAAACAGGATTTTTTCGAGCTGTTTGCATTGCCCCGTGATTATTCAATTGACCGCCCGTTGCTGGAAAATCGTTACCGGGAAATACAGCGAGCTGTTCACCCGGACAAGTTTGTCAACGCCAGCGATCAGGAACGGCGCGTTTCAATGCAACAGGCAACGCTGGTCAATGAAGCCTACGAAACACTGATAGATCCAATTGAGCGTGGCCGCTATTTGTTGAGTCTTACTGGCATAACATTGGACGAGGAAAGTCGCAGCACGCAGGATATTGAATTTCTCGGTGAACAAATGGAATTGCGTGAATCACTCGCGGAGATTCATACGCAAGCTGAGCCTCTGGCCGAGCTAGATAAAATGTCAGCAACAATGAATGTGCGGATGTCGGCAATGGAATCAGAGCTGGCAACTCGACTGCAACAAAGTGATACTGATGAGGCGATTGATCTGATTCTGAAAATGCAGTTTTACAGCAAGTTGCAGATAGAAATTTCCGAACTGGAAGCGGATCTGGAAGATGAATTATATGGCTAAATCATGGCTAACCAGCGGCAAGGCTAATCCGCTACAATACCCGTTAATAGTCTATTAGCAGGCAACAAATCGATTATGGCATTACTTCAGATATCCGAACCCGGACAATCATCTGCACCGCACCAACATAAACTGGCGGTCGGCATAGATCTTGGCACGACCAATTCACTGGTGGCCACGGTTCGTAGTGGCGAAGTGGATACTCTGCCAGATGAACAGCAACGACACAGTCTGCCTTCTATCGTGCGCTATCTTGAAGAAGGTTCAGTAGAAACAGGTTACGCTGCGCAACAGCATATTGTCACTGACCCACAGAATACGATTGTTTCGATTAAACGCCTGATGGGGCG
>JAZGGH010000035.1:0-5709 GCA_036480335.1 Gammaproteobacteria bacterium
GCATTATCAGTCTGCTCAATCTGGAACGAACTGTTCAGAGCAATTGTTTCAGCCAGCGCAACCCGCCCATCCCGAATGGCACTATCCCGATCCGGTACCAGACCAAGATAAAACGCTGCCAGCAAAATACTAATCACCAGAAAGGCCTCACCCAATGCGATATGAAACTTGGCTGTAGCTCCCTTTTTCATACAAATTCCTTTTCGTCTACCTGTGCTTGATGGTTCTTCGCCCTGGCCTCTACCAGCCGTTTTTCCCTGGCCTTTCGCCGGCCATCCCGAATCAATGATTCCAACGTTTCATTCTCTTCATCGGCTTTTCTGTCCCGACCATTAAGTGTTCCAAGGATCGGCAATGGATCAATAAAGCGCCAGGCTGGCAGGGATGACAGGACACTACTGAGTAGCACACCACCTCGCACCAGCCAGATGATATAACCTACTGATAATCCTGAAGTCAGCACCATACTTGATCCGACAATTTTCTGTTCCAGAAGCGTTGCATCCAGAGCACCTTCACGCAGCCCATCAAGCTTTTCGATAAATTCTGATGCTCCCGCCGAAGCATTAAAGGCCTTCATCGCCATTTGGATAGCGCCAAAATGAGTATTCAGTTGAGGGCCTTCAATCTTGCTTAGCAGACTAGTTGTAAACTTTTCTAATTTGGTAGCGACTGTTATAGCCAAATCAGGTTGATTTGTTTTTTCCACAAAGTGATTTTGCAGAGCCTGCGTCTGATTTTCATTGATGACTTCCATGGGAGGTACGGCGTTACTACCACCCAGAACCGTCTCTGGTGTTTCAAGATTAAGCGATTCGACAGATTCAGACTTTTCATTATCAGGGGGAGTAATACTTTCCTCTATTACTACCACCTCAACACTTTCGTTTGACTGTACTGCTTGCTGTGCATTTTCAGACCCCGATAAGAACAGAGTTTCATCTAGATCGATAACCACAATAGTCAGCGATTCATCATGGGTCAGGCCACCGCTATCGGTAACGCGAACTATAACTTCATAGGATGGCTGCTGACTCTCACTCAACACACCATCATTAATAGTCAATAAGTTATTATTTACACCGGTAACCAAGAAATTTGCAGCATCGGCTCCTCCCACAATGCTAAAGCTCGCCGTATCACCCTGATCCACATCACTGGCCGACAAGACTCCCACTTCCACTCCACCTGCACTGTCGGTATCACCTTGCAGACTGCTATTGGAAAGATTAGTCCCGGTTGGCGCGTCATTTACCGGGTTAACCGTGGCATTAAACGTTAATTCCACAAACTGGCCAGCGGTATCTGTAGCTCGCACTGTAAGATCGGCAGAACCGTTCTGATTTGCCATGTAACCCAGGCGCAGGGTTCCTGTAATCACATCAATAGTGGTTGCAGAAAACAGACCCGGATTAGTATTGTTTACCAATGTATAGGTCATTGCCAGATCAGGATCTTCTGCATCAGAAAAGGCAGAAAATACATCAATCAAAGTATCCGGCGCATCTTCATTTACAATCACATTGGTAATGCCTGATGTCGTCGGCATATCGTTAACCGGATTCACAGTGACGGTAAAAACTGTTTCAACGAACAGACCACCGGTGTCCGTGGCGCGAAGTGTTATATCTGCACTGCCGTTCTGATCTGGCGCATAATCTAGCGTTAGCGTACCGGCAACCGGATTTATAACTGTTGAAGCAAACAAACCCGGGTTTGTATTAGTTCGAATTGAGTAGACAAGCGCATTGTCGGCGTCTTCCGCATCCGCAAATGTAGCGAATAGATTAATAACCGTATTCGGTGCATCTTCATTCACCGTGACATTGGTAGCGCCACTGGTTGTAGGCATATCGTTAACGGCAGTTACATTTATCGTGAGTGTATTGGCTATCGGATCAGTATTAACACCGCCAGTAGCCGTACCACCATCATCTTGTACTCGGAACGTAAAGCTACCAACTCCCAGTCCATTGAGACCAGGCAGTGGTGAAAACACCAGCTTACCGGCAGTAATATCTGCAACGTTGACAATCTGACCGGCAACCACATTCGCACCATTAACCTGCAAACTGCCAGCACCAGGGATTGGCAATGAAACTATTTCAACTGCCTGGAAGTTATCGCCATCAATAACATCGGTAAAACCAAAATCTGAGACGTTTAAAACATAGTTGGTACTTTCCATGCCCGTTACAGTGGTATCAGCACCATCCGGCGCATCGTTGACCGGGGTAACCGTAATTGTGGCTGTGGCCAGGGTAGCATCAAGCTGACCTCCGCTATCTTTGGCTGCATACTGGAAGCTGGTCGTACCATTCCAGTGACCGTCTGGTACAAAGTACACGATGAGTGCTTCGGCCGAAGCTGCATAATCCGTTCCAATGACAGCCACACTTGTTAAGCCTGCATCAGTAAAGAGACTGCCATTCAAGGGTAAGCCGCTTATCTGGAAGAAGTCCACTGTGCCGTCAACATCCGATCCCGTCAGCGTGATCGCAATCGAGGTCGCATCTTCGGCACCATTGCTACTAACGTCGTCGGTAGTCGGCGCAACATTAGGGGCGGTTATACCTGAGCTATACTGCCGCATGAATACACCACTGGCATCACCCGGGCCTTCGCCACTCCAGACAACCGTGAAATTATCAGTGTCCTGCATGGCAACCGATGCCATGTGCTGGTTATTCGTTATGTACTGATTGATTACAAACTCACTGCCCAGACTGTTACGACTCGCATCGAATTTACGGCCAAAGACACCTGTGCCATCCCCATTACCTTCGTAAACAATAATAAAATTCCCTGCGGAATCCTTAGCGATTGAAGGTGCAGTATGACTAAAACCGGAGCTTACTTTGGTAGCTAACGCATAAGCAGAACCATTATCTTGAAAATGCTTTACCCAGACACCTTTAAAAATACTGATATCAGAGCGATACGCAATTACAAAATCACCCGATTCCTGAACAGCTACAACAGGATAAGTTTCTGTACTCGAAGTCGGTGTATTGATGTCAATCTGTAACCCTCTTTTATTACCCAGCGCATCAAATCTCTGCGCATAAGGCTCACTATCTTTCTGCCAGGTTATGACAAACTTGCCTGCAGTGTTGATATCAACGGAAGGATTCGCACTGTTTGGCCCTGTATCAACAGTAATCTCGGTTGTCAGCGCCTGAATGACGACCGTAGAATCAACCATATTAAAAAGCCTGGCATAAATACCATCATTGGAGCCGGTACTCTGCCAGACGATAACCATTTGTCCTGATGCATTCATTGCAATAGACGGGTTTCTCTGGTTACTGCTAATAGTGCCAATATTGACCTGTATATCAACGTTATCAATCGCATTTCCGTTTACATCAAAGCGGCGCATGAAAACCCCTTCTCCATTACCATCCTGATCGCTGCCAGCAGTCCAGACTACCGCAAATTGCCCGGTCGCATCCATGGCTATACTGGCCCACCGCTGATCGCCCGCAGTTGTTACATTGACCGGAATCAAACTGCCATTGGTTGTTCCATCCGCATTGAACCGCTGCGCGAAAACACCCCAACCTGATCCATCCTGATTCTGGCTGGACCAAACAACGACGTAGTTACCGCTGCTGTCCATAGCGATGGCCTGATGGCTGCCTCTCAGTTCGGAACTGGTTTCCTGAATATTAGTATCCGCAGCGTGCACCAGCACATCCGGCGTCATTTCAACAGCACCGATATCAATCACTACCAATAAATCACCATTTGAATCTAGTGGTCGAGCAGTACCACGCTGATCTATTGTGGGTGCACCTGTCAACGTGCCTGCATCAATTGCCGCACTACCGCCGTTGAGAAGATGTGTTTTACCAAAGCCACCATAATTGCCAAGCGTTCCCAATCTTGCAGAACCCCCGGTCAGATCACTACCGATAAATCCACTTCCACCGGATGTATCACCAATAAGGTTGTAGCCAAGGCTATTGAAAAAACCCTGCACATCCTTGTTTGTGGTTGTACCCGTATTTCCTTCAATAATTGAATTCGTTAAAGTTATAGTACCGGGGTTCTGAATATGTATTCCGCCGCCGGTGTCGGCTGTGTTAAGCGTGAATGTAGAACTGTATATTGTTGCTGCTGAATTAGTATACAAACCACCACCACTGACAGTTGCCGTGTTTCCACTGACCGTCACATTTGTGAGCGCAAGGCTAGTTGCAGTACTGTCGTTGAATATTCCAGCACCTGAATCTGCCCGGTTTTCATTGAGCGTGACCCGATCTAATGTAGCCGCACCCTGATTCCAGACACCACCACCTATAACGGTTGTGCCATCACCATTATTTGAGATAGCCACATCAGTCAGATTGATTGTTCCCCGGTTGGATATACCGGCACCATTTGCTGCCTGATTGCCTGTCACACTGACTCGATTCAAGTTAAGCTGTGCACTTGCCTGAACATCAATACCACCACCCAGAGAACTGGTACTACCACCTGTCACGGTGACATCGTTCATCGTCAGGGTAACACCGCTACGCGCTTCTATTACGCGGTCAATTCCGCCACCATCAATGATAGTTGCACTGGCATCGGCGCCTGTAATTATCAGGTCATCACGGATATTCAAATCACCCGTTGCAGCGAAGTTCTCGTTGATGCCACTAATACTCAGGGTATAGGTGCCGGCAGAAAGAATGATTGTGTCAGCCTGACCTGCATCATTGTTTGTAGCGATAATCGCTTCACGTAGGGAAATACCATCTGTACCTGGGGTAGCCAATAAACTTGCAATGTCTGATGTATCACCGCCGTCGCTAAAATCATTGAATGTCGTGACGGTGATTGTGGCTAATACTTCGTTCCAGCTTTGTTGTGTGGCTTGAGAAAACGCAACTGCTGTTTCTACCTGACCGATTTTATATTCCAGGTCCCAGTCACCACCAAGCAGTGCATTACCTGTCAGGTCAACACTGGCTGCTACATCGGCGCCGGTTAATTCACTCAGTGCATTAGTCAATGCCTTACCTTCATCACTACTGGCAAGATCACATCCGTAAATAAGTAAATCCGCCTTATCGCCGAGCACCTGGCTCCAATCGGCTATAGCTTCTGAGTACCGGTTGAGATTGTTACTATCTAGCCAGCTATTACCGAGATTAACGCGGCCACTGTCACCGTGTGACACGATGTGAATAGCATCGACTATTTGTTGGTCGCCTAGTATTTCAGATATTTGTTCGATACCATCTCGATCACTGTCGAGCACATACACTTCAAAACGGCGGTTAGCATCCTGCGATACCTGCAAGTCAGCGAATAGTTGCTGATAATTATTAACGCTATCATCGAAAAAGACGATTTCATAACTAACAGACTGAATAACAGATGGTTGATAAATGTCTTCGCTTTGAAAAAGCTGAGATTCGGCAGGGCCTGAATCGTAAGACTGATAGATAGCATCCTGACTATTCAGTAACCCAACGATGGAATCGGCAGAAAACAACAAGCGTGGCTCAAGCTCCTCCATGAATGGAGATTCTGAACACGACGATGTCCCTTTACTGGTTGTCTTCCCTGAACCTGGAAACAAGCTGATGACCCGCCAAAAACAGTCGGATATCGGCTTTTTCTTATTGATTTGCATACAGAAATTATCAGAGTGATGCGATAAGCAGTACCTTATTTAAAAAACACATAAAGAGCCTTGGTCAGTTATCGACT
>JAZGGH010000036.1:0-23614 GCA_036480335.1 Gammaproteobacteria bacterium
TGAACTTTAATGCCTCCCCTGCCTCAGCGGGTAACATCGATGGTTCGGCAATCAGCCTGGAAGCTCGCGCCGATCTCTCTGACTTTACCGATAATGGTAAAGGTACCGTGGGCGCCTGGTGGAAAGACCGTGAATCAGGTTTCTCAACGGCACGACTCAGCAGTGAAGCGACGGATACCACAGAATACGGTGTAGAAGCAGTGATCAATGCAACGGATGCGCTGGATATTTCAACGCGAGTCACCCGCATTGAACGGCAGAATGTGAGTGAAGATACCACGGCCAGTCTGGAAGCCGATTATCGCATCAACGACAAGTGGCAAGTGGGCGCAGAAATACGTCATATTGATAATCAACTGACTGCAGGCACATCCGGAAAAGGTACGCTGGCAGGTATGCAGTTGTCACATAATGTGAGTTCCGACACTAGAGTTTATGGTAAAGCACAAAAGACCCTTGACAGCAGCGGCAGTTATACCGATAACGATCTTGTGACACTCGGTGTCGAAGCTAATCTTGCTAGAGCACTGCGGCTGAATGCAGAAGCCAGCACGGGTGATAGAGGTGATGGCGGCCTGATCGGACTGGATTATGCATTGAATAAAACGCATAGCCTGTACGGTACCTATTCGCTATCAACAGATACCACCTATCAGAAACGTGGCATCTTTACCCTGGGCCAGCGCAAGGCACTGAGTAACCAGCTCAATATCTATACAGAGCATCAGTACACGCATGAAGATAATCTGGCTGGCCTGGGCAACACCTTTGGTCTGGATTACCGATTGAATCGTCATGTAAGCGCCAGTGCTTCATTGCAAACCGCTCGCCTTGAAGATTCGGTCGTAGGCGGTATTACTGATCGCGATGCAGTGTCTCTTGGTGTGAGTTACGACAAAGACCGCACCCGTGCTAGTACTCGTCTGGAATTCCGTAAGGACAAAGGCGATGCTACAGATCAGGAACAATGGCTGACGACAAATAACATCAACTACCTGCTGAATCCTGCCTGGCGATTACAGGGTAAACTCAGTTACTCGCAAACCGAGAGTCAAATCAGTGGTGATTTTGATGCAAAGTTTGCAGAAATCGGTGTCGGCTTTGCCTATCGTCCGGTTGATAATGACCGACTCAACGTACTCGGTCGCCTAACCGGCTTATACGATTTACGTCCGCTATCGCAAAATTCCGACCCCGATGAAAGAGCCAAAGTTGCCAGCATTGAAGGCACCTACGATCTGAATCGACGCTGGGAATTAGGCAATAAACTGGCCTACAAGAAATCGGAAATCCGCCTCGGCCGTGACCAGAGTGGCTGGTTAGACAACGACACCAGCCTGGCAGCATTACGTGTTCGCTACCACATGATTAAAAACTGGGACGGCCTGGCTGAATACCACTGGTTAAATTCCGATGCATCCGATGACATGAAACACGGTGCCCTGTTAACCGTATACCGCCATGTTGGCGATCATTTCAAGGTAGGTGTGGGGTATAACTTCACTGACTTTAATGATGACCTGGTGCATCAGGATTATGATGCTTCGGGGTGGTTTGTTAATTTGATCGGGAAGTATTGATGGTTGCAGGAATTAAGGCAGGGTCGTCAAACGGGACTCCTTTGCCACAATAAACGGGTTCCTGCCCTGAGAAGGATTGTATGATGATTGTGTTATACCGCTTACGTGCAAATGAGCATATACAGAAGCAGTACAAATATCGATATTGCGTAAGCAGTCTAAGACAATGTTAGGAATATGTATCTATGATTAAATTCGAAATGTATACCATTAATTCAAAAATCAGATCGTTGTTTTTTTATATGGTTATATCTATTGCTGTTTATGTGCAAGCGAATAAAATAAATCAATTTTTTGCAATTATTTTTACCTTGTCACTCTTTACAATTTTGACTATGAAATTACTAACTAAAAAGTTATTTTTATTAGATCCAGGTAAGGATAATCTTGAAATGACAACAGAGATTTTAGGTATAATTATTAAACGCCATAGGATTGACTTGACGAAATATTATGGAGTTAGAAATAGATTGAGCTGGGCCTTTGGTAAGCAGTGCGTCACTGAATTAGTCACTCGGACTGGAGAAACATTCAAGATCCGGATTGAATTGATGACATATCAAATAACTGAAGAAGCTAGAATTTTTGTGAAGGATTTTATCAAACAGACTGGTATGCCAGAGTTACGAGAGTTTAATTGAGCTTAACTAACCACTTAGTGAATAAAACAAAAACAACAAAAACAAGACACCCACTTTTTATTCCATAAACCTTTTCCGTTGAGTGTAGGTTGGGCTGCGTTTGGGTAGAAATCCCGGATGATTTTCTTGATAAAATTGGAGATGTCAACGAGATGTTTTACGGCAACGAAAATGAGACACCCATCTTTTATTTTTCAGGTAATCATATTGATCAACTCGACCACAATACTCAGCGCCTCTATCCGTCAATATTCACTTTTCCCTGATTCACATGCAATACTACATGGTAATGATTATCCATGACGGCAATGATCTGAGAGAGCTGAAATATGCGCTCTTTAATCCAGGTCCAGCGGTGTTTTCGTCCATAAAAACAGGATTATGGAAGGTGGAGGCCACATTTCAATCTTTTGTCAATTTTTCTAATTTTCTACAGCCTGACTTTCATCAGCCTGACGCTAATAACTGCATCATCAGCGACAAGGCTCTTTTGCAAAGTACTCAGGAGTGATTCGGCATAGTCCGGAGAGGTATCAAGCTTAACCACTATCTCAAAGCGTTCTGACTGTGCATTTACTTCGCTGGTAGCCTGCATATCGAAATCAATGTTCAGTTCATCAGCAGGGTCATTTTCAACTCCCGTTTCTGTCTTGTCAGTGCTTGTAGGTGTTGCTGGGACTGCGGGTTCTGCAGCACCTTCAGGCGCTGCAGCTGCAACTCTTGCCGCACTCTGATCAAACACGCTTATTCGATCATCAATAAGTGCGTTCAGTGCAGCCGGCTGCATATCAAGTAGCATTCCACGATCCTGAAACAATGCCTGGTGTGCCACTGGCAGTGCATGAATGGCAGTGGCATTACTTTTTACATCGGTATTTTTACGAGCAATCGCTTCAGTAATATGGTCACACAATTCATCCATCGACTTATCTAGCGTACTCATTGTTGCTCTTCTTTTGAGGGCCTCTGAAAACTGTTCCGAATCAAGAAAGCTTGTATGATCAATCAACTGAAAGTCGTCACTTTGTTCTGCAATCAGGGTTTTAATCTGCTCAACGCCTCTAAGCCGAACAGCAGCCTTGATTTCTTTTTTGCGTTTTTTGATCTGTTTTTCCAGCGATAACCTGGCTTGCCTGGCCTCAGCAGACACCTCATCAATTGCGGCAAACAGTTTCTGTATATCAGCAGCCTGATCAATGGCTGATTGCTTGGCTTTTTTCAGTGCCTTTTCTGCCGCCTTGATTTGTTTAACATTGTCACTGGCAACAGCAAACTCACTATCGCTCGTTAATGATGTATTAATGGTTTTAAGTTGCGCGATCAGCTCCTTTTTCCAGTCCTCGAAATTGGAAGACTGTATGCTACCGGTCAGCATTATTGTCAGTTTTTGCATAGAAAATCTCTCAGTATTTCAAAGTAACTGTTTAGCCTCAAATGTGTATTTACGTTTTTTAGGGGCATTATAAAGTTAATCCAATCTTAGTAATTCTGTTTTTATAGCGGCTGATTTTTTAAACTACCTGAAAATATTGACCAATATCAAAACTAATATTCTAAATATACCATATCATCTATTCTGCTTACTAACCCATCAATTATCAGATACCTGATATCCATTATTTTACAAAGGAAATTGCAATGAAACGCTCAATGATTAAAACTCTTTTTCTGGCTACTTTGTTTATCCCTGCCTCAATAGTCAACGCTGCCGGGTCAGATATAATGACGATTATGAAACACAGCAACCCGATGCCGAACTTGATGCAGGTTATTATCAAACATGGCGACGAGTTGGCTCTGAGTAAAGAGCAAAACGCAGCATTGGCAATATGGCGTAACGAAAACCATACGCGATCAGTTGAGTTAGCCAACGCTATTCTGGCAGATGAAAAAGCAGTCTATCAAGCTGGGATAGGGGGTAAATCTAGACAAGAAATTCAGATCCTGGCAAAATCAGTCATGGAAAAACGAATGCAGATGATCGATAACAAAGCGCGCTGCCGTGATAACATGAAAAAAGTGTTGGATAATGCGCAGTGGCAGAAGGTTATAGCTCGCTACGAAACGATGTAGCCAATTATGGTAAAATCCGGGAACTGCCGTAAAAATGCACGGTATATCTACGGGACTTTATGATCATATCTCCAATATGGCTTGTATTTATTGCAAGCCTGTTTTTTCCTTCGAACAGTAATTCTGGCTCAACTGATAAACTGAACGTAGGTGATTTCTCTCATCGCGACCTGACAGGTTGGACAGAAAAGTCATTCGTGAGTCAAACAGATTATACTCTGCACATTAACGATACAGTTTCAGTTCTGAAAGGACATGCAAATAAAAGCGCTTCTATCTTTTATAAAGCCATAAAAATTGATCTGCAAAAAACACCCTGGATGCACTGGTCATGGAAAGTCAGCAATACTTATGGCGATATCAATGAACAGAAAAAATCGGGTGATGATTACCCTGCCCGTATTTATATCGTCATCAAAACAGGTATTTTTCCCTGGAATACTCGCGCCCTGAACTATGTCTGGGCTTCATCTAGCCCAAAAGAAAAAATCTGGGACAATGCCTATACAAAGCATGCAAAAATGATTGCTATGCAAAGCGGCACACAATTCGTTGGTCAATGGAAAACTGAGACGCGCAATATACGTGAAGATATCCGCAACATTCTAGGCAGAGAAATCGATATTATTGACGGTATCGCCATCATGGTGGATGCCGATGATAGCCAGCTGGAAGCGACCGGTTATTTTTCTGATATCTATTTTACCCACGAGAAAAACCCTGAAAAATGAATGGCAACGCGTGTATTTAGCGCGAATCATCAGTTACAATAGCCACTGAAATAGCCTGATTCTGGAGATGGTATTCATGACATTTGTTGTCGGTGAAAATTGTATCAAGTGTAAATATATGGACTGCGTTGAAGTATGTCCTGTTGATTGCTTTTATGAAGGCCCCAACTTTCTTGTTATCGATCCGGAAGAATGTATCGATTGCACCCTGTGTGAACCTGAATGCCCAGCTGAAGCCATATTTGCAGAAGATGATCTGCCCGCTGATCAGGAAATTTTCCTGCAGCTCAATGAAGAACTCTGCAAAGACTGGCCAGTGATCACGCAGATGAAAGCAGCTCCCGAGGATGCCGATGAGTGGAATGGAAAACCTGATAAACTTGATCTGCTGGAACGCTGATCTTCCTGCATCTGGATATCGCGTTTGATCCAGCACCTTCAACTCATCCCTTATGATGAGAATCTGCTTGCTACCCTTGCAGACCATATACTGGAATATTACTCACAGGAATTGCCTGATCTGACTGGCTGTCAGATCATTGTATTCAATACCCTGTGTATACCTCAGCTACGTAAGCACCTTCTGACCGCTGCAAAAGCAAAAGGATATCAGGCTATTTTGGGGCCATCCATTCAGTCATTGGAAAACTGGCTGAATAGCCATTCTCCCGTTGCCGAAAGTATCCTTAATCATGCCGCAAAAGAGCTGGTGCTTGTCGATGCCATTCGGCATTCATCAATATTCAGGGATGCTGATCCCTGGCAACTCACTGATGAACTGCTTGATCTTTTTGATGCTCTGACTGCTGCCAACTGGTCGCCCGACGAAAGTCTTGAAAATTTTCGCGCGCAACTTGCGCAGGCCTACGGCATTACTGCCGAGCAACCTGCCGCCTTCAACAAAGAAACAGAAATTGTCCATTCACTCTGGTATGCCTGGCATAGCCAACTGGAAGCAGAACAGCAAATCGATGCTGCCAGTGCCGAAATCACGCAAATGCAATGCAGCCTGCAAGCGCTTACCCACAAACAAGCCTCACTCTGGTTTGTGGCTCCTGTGCAGTTAAGCCAGTCGCGTGCATACTGGATCAAGCAATTGCTCGATAAAAAAATTGCGCGGGTCTATCTGCAGGCTAACAACAATACGGTTTCAGCCGACCATACTGACACTCCTGTGCATAAAATACTGCAACAACTTGAGCTCAGCAATACTCAAAGAACAGGTGATATCTCAGTTTTTTCAGCCTATCTGGATACCCTTTTCACTGCGGATGGCACCATAAAAGATCGTGCCCGCATTTTTTCAGGCAAGCATCGAGTCGATCCTTTTGCAAATCGCCTGCAACATTTCATGGCTCGTAGCCCTGAGCAGGAAGCCATGGCAGTCGAGCTACAGGTCAGACGCTGGGTACTCGAAGGCCAGACAAGTATTGCTATCATTACTGAAGATCGCCGCCTCGCCAGACGGATACGCGCATTACTCGAACGCTCGGGCATTGATCTGGTTGACACTGCTGGCTGGGCTTTATCCACGACCAGCGCTGCAGCGGTTGTCGAACGTTGGCTGGAAACTGTTGAACAGGATTTTGCCCAGGGTCCATTGCTCGATACACTCAAATCGCCCTTCCTGCAACTCGATGATAATCGGCCTGAGCATCTACACACAGTGAGACGTCTGGAACAGGACATCATTGTGCATGAAAACATTGCCAGCAACCTGAATCGCTATCGTAGGCATTTATCGTTTCGCGCAGCACGCCTTGTAGAAACAGGCCAATGGGTCGACAAATATCAACAGCGGATCGAACAGTTACTCAACCAGCTGGAACATGCCGCTGATCCATTTTCAGCGCTACTGCCAGACACACATGCGACAACACACCCAGCCAGCCACTTCACCTCCGCATTAATACAAAGCCTCGATATGCTCGGTCTGCAAACAAGCCTCGATCAGGATCCTGCAGGCAGCCGCTTACTGCAGGAAATACAACAACTACACAACACAGCAATACAAAACCCCATTGACATGCAATGGCTGGAATTTCGTGGTTGGCTAGGGCGCACTCTGGAAAGATATACCTTTAAACCCACCACCAGTAAAACACCGGTTCAGTTGCTCTCTCTGGCGCAGAGCCACCTGTTAAAACTGTCTGCGGTCATTATTGCCGGCTGTACAGCCGATCATCTGCCAGGAGCTCAGAGCGCCTGTGCAATCTTTAATCAACCCGTGCGGAACGAACTTGGGCTACTGACAAGCAAAGACAAACAAGCAATTAAACGCTACCACTTTCGTCAGGCGCTCGAATCTGCAGACAACGTGTTGCTTAGCTACTCCGAATCTGCTGATGGACAGGAAAACCTGCCCTCCCCCTGGCTTGAATTGATGAAAACTGGTCATTCAATCGCTTATGGGAATACATTCATGGAGTCAGAGCTTAATTCTCTGTTGCAACAAAGCACCGCCTTTCCCTGCAAAGACCTGACGCCGCTACCCGAACCATTACAAGCCCCCCCGAAACCGACATTACCTGGAACACGGCTGACTGATCGCTGGTCTGCCAGCCTGCATCAAACACTGATCGATTGCCCCTACCGTTTTTTTGCCGCCAGTGGTCTTGGCTTACAGGTACGTGAAGAGATCCGTCTGGCATTAGCAAAAGCCGATTTCGGCAGTTATGTTCATCAGATTTTGCAAACTTTTCATAACGACTGGAAACAGGCTATTGCTGACAACAGAGAGGCCGCTGAGCAGGCTTTAACAAAAATCTCCAACAAGACTTTTAAGAAAGCGATTGGGGAAAATTTCTCTGCGCGCAGCTGGCTGCAGTTATGGAAAAAATACATCCCTTTGTATCTTGACTGGCAGAGCAAGCGTGAGAAAGACTGGCAAGTATACGCCACAGAGCAAGCACTAAAGAAAAAACTCTCTTCCGGCATTGAAATTCATGGGCGTATGGATCGTATCGACCGACAGGGTAATACACAGGCCATAATCGATTATAAAACAGGCCGCACAGCAAAACTGGATGAGGTGCTGGCAGGGGAAAATGTACAACTATCAACCTATGCTCTGCTGGCTGATGACAATATCAGCGAAATTACCTATGTCAAAATTGGTAATGATAAAATTGATGACAAGGTCAGCCTGGAACAGAAAGATATTGTTAAACTTGTGAATGCTACTGAAAACCGCCTGAATACCCTGATTGATCAGATAAGTACGCAGACGCCCTTACCTGCCTGGGGGGACGACAATGTCTGTCAGTACTGCGAATTTGACACTCTGTGCCGTCGCCAGAGCTGGGCTACAGAAAGTGAAACGCATGACTAATATCATCAATGCTGCTAACCCATCTGTCAGCGCCTGTGTACTGGCTTCAGCAGGCACGGGCAAAACCTGGTTACTGGTTACTCGCCTGATACGCCTGTTACTGGCTGGTGCAGCCCCTGAAAGAATTCTCGCCATCACCTTTACACGCAAGGCCGCTGCTGAAATGCAACAGCGATTGCATGAACGACTTAAGGGTTTTCTGGAAGCAGATGACAAACAACTTGATCAATTATTAACAGAAACCGGTGCATGCCCCGATCAGGCCATGCGGGAACAGGCCAGGGGTCTGTATGAACAAATGCTCCTTAACAGCCAGGCATTGAGAACAAAAACATTTCACAGCTTCTGCCAGGACATTCTCCGACAATTCCCCATGGAAGCAGATTTACCCCCCGGCTTTGAATTAATTGAAACCACCGGCCTGCTCTATGAACAGAGTTGGGAGCAACTGTTTGCAGCCATCTCCATACATCACAATCATCCACTGGTTGAGCGTCTTGAACGCATGTTTGACGTTTTCGGCAACGCCGATAATACCCGACAGATATTTTTCGATTTCCTGAATCAACGTAGCGACTGGTGGGCCTATACTGATAGTGTCAACAATGCGGCCCTGTATGCAGAAGAACAATTGGCCGCTCAGATGGGTACAAATCTTGAAAGCAATCCTACTGCCGGTTTTTTCAACGCTCAAACACTCTCTGAACTTGAAGAGTTTTCCGAGCTGCTACGGAAACACCCAATCAAAACAAATCTGCAAAGTGCCACTGCCATTGATGCTGCCCGTCAACAAATAAATAAGCCTGAAAAAGCGCTGGATACAGTTAGAGCTGCATTTCTTACTCAGACATTAGAACCCAGAAAGCGTAAACTCTCTGCGACACTTGATACAAAAATGGGTAATTCAGCAGCAAGCCGTTTCATACAACTGCATGAAAAAATCAGCGAAGCTTTAGTCACTTGCCTGGACAAACAGGCCTGCATCAATACCCTGCGATTAAATATCGACTGGTATCACATTGGCAGTCGTCTACTGGAAATTTTTCAGGCACTGAAGCGCAGCCTGCGTCTGGTAGATTTTACCGACCTCGAATGGAAAACCTTTCAACTTTTGAATCACCCCGATCATACACACTGGGTACAGTACAAGCTCGATCAACGTATTGATCATTTACTGATTGATGAGTTTCAGGATACCAATCCAACCCAGTGGCGTTTGTTACAACCCCTGATTGAAGAAATCATCCACAGTGATGATGAGCGCCACCGCAGTCTGTTTCTGGTCGGCGATGCAAAACAGTCTATTTATGGCTTCCGTCGCGGCAATCCAGCCCTGCTTTTTATTGCTGCCGAAAAGATGCAACAACAACTCAATGCGCAACGCTACCATATGGATGCATCCAGGCGTTCGTCACCGGCCATCATGGCGCTTGTCAATCAGGTTTTCAGTCAACCTCAGAACGGTATCGCCTTGCCCGACTTTGCATCACATAAAACCTACCTGAACGAACTGCACGGACTTGTCGAAATCTGGCCTTTAGCAGAAACCCCGGTTGACCTTACCGTATTTACAGAAGAAGAAAAACCGGGCTTTCGCAACCCCCTGGAAATGCCCAGACAGATTCAGATGAAAAACACTCATTGCCTTGAAGCTGAATCCATTGCCAACAAAATATTACAACTGGTTGAGCAAAAAATGCCACTGGGTACACAGACAGACGCTCACCCCGCAAATTTTAGTGACATCATTATCCTGATGCGTGCGCGCACCCATCTACCCATTTACGAAGCTGCGCTCAGAAATAAGGGTATTCCTTACCTGAGCATGGATAAGGGAAAACTGCTCGACAATCTTGAAATACGCGACCTGGAAGCTCTGCTCAGAGTACTGATAACGCCTCAGGACAATCTAGCCCTGGCACAGGTACTCAAATCACCCATTTTTTCAGCGACCGATGAACATCTTGTTCAGATCGCCGAGCAGTCTGGCACAAGCTGGGCAGAAAAACTGGATCGTTGTGTAATAACCCTGACGTTAACGAATAATCACCCACTCCATCGCGCCAGCCTGCTACTTGAGCAATGGCGGGAAATCACCGGCAGAATCCCCATTCATGATCTACTCGACAAAATTTATCATGACACCAATCTGGTTAACCGTTACCTGGCGGTATTCCCGGCTGCTCAGCAACCTCGCATTAAATCCAATCTGACGCGCTTCATTGAACTGGCTCTGGAAATCGACTCGGGCCGTTACCCGAGCCTGCCACACTTTCTGGATCATCTGCAGCGACTTAGACAACATGGCAGCGATGCACCCGATGAAATGCCGCCGGATAGCGATTCCGGCCAACGGGTTCGTATTATGACAATTCATGCTGCCAAGGGGCTGGAAGCACCGATAGTCTTCCTCGTCGACACAGCTAGCAACCAGGCTGACAGACATGCAAATTCGGCGCTGGTCGAGTGGCCTGAAGATGAGGATAAACCTGCCCGCTTTATGCTCATAACGAATAAAAAGCGCAGGGATTGCTGGAGCGAAAAACTCGTTGCTGGCAAGACAGAAAAAGAAAATCTCGAAAATACAAATCTGCTCTATGTTGCACTGACACGCGCTCGACAAATGCTGTTCATCTCTGGTAGCAAACCCGGAAAAAATACAAGCGCCGTGAGCTGGCATCAGAGAATGATGAATGCCTGTCAGTCTTCAATCGAAGCTGATGATGAAGGTATTATTCGCATTGAACATGGAACACCAGCCAGGCAAACAGCCTCACTAAAAACCCACACTGCGACACAACCGGCGATTGATCCACGGCTTGCACAACCCATCAGCCTGCAGAAAACATGGCATGAAATAGCACCCAGTCGTCATACTGAACACGATGATACAATGACCACAGGCAGTGGCGTCCTGTTCGGGCTGGCCATACATTCCCTGTTACAGAAAACACTTGAGAGACAAAATTCAACGAGTAATAAAGAGCTACTTGAACAGGTTAACCGTGAATACACCCTGTCAGAAAACCTGCAACAAACACTCCAACAACAGGTTTCTGTATTACTTGAATCTGCAGAACTGGAATGGCTGTTTACCCCGGCATCACCCGCTAAAGCATGGAATGAGGTGCCAGTTGCCTATCTTCAGGACGAGAATGTGGTATCGGGTATCATTGACAGATTAGTCTGTACAGACAATGAGTGTCATATCATTGATTATAAATCTCATGCCATTGATAACAATAACGACAATCAGGTATCAGATTTGGTTAAACAATATGCTGTACAGCTGGCGTATTACCGACAGGGAATAGAAAAAATCTGGCCAGAAAAAATCATTAAAACGTGGTTATTGTTTACATCGATAGCAAAACTGGTGGAAGTCAGCGATCAGCAATAAATTGGCTGATCGCTTCCCAGAAAAATTCTATTTCTTAGCGCCATCCAGTTTGTCATAAAACTTTGCCAATTCTTTTGCAGGTATATAGCCTGGCTGAATGGTACCATCTTCAAGAACAACCAACGGCGTCCCACGCAGGCCAAGCTCACCTGCTAGATCCATATGCTCATCGATGGGATTGTCACAGGTTTTCATTTCCAGCGCTTTATTATTTTTAGCTTTTGTCAGGCTCTCATTGCGATCATCCGAACACCAGACTGCAACTGCTTTTTTGTAGGCTTCAGAATTCTTACCCTCTCTTGGGTACATCATGTAGCGCACCTGTATTCCATTTTCCAGAAAAGTCGGCATTTCATTGTGCATTTTACGACAGTAACCGCAATCAATGTCTGTAAAAACGGTAATAGTATGTTTGGTCTTTTCAGGTTTGAAAACAATCATTTTATCTTCATCAATTCCGGCCAGCCTGGTCTTCACCGCTTTACGCGTAGACTCTTCAGTCAAATTGGTCTGGGTGTCCATATCCAGAAGATCGCCCTGTAAAATATAACGACCATCATCTGACATGTAAAAAACCTTGGCTCCAACCGACACTTCAGACATGCCTAGCAATGGCGACGACTTGATTGTCGCCAGTTCAGCACCTTTCATCACTTTTGCAAGCGTCTTTTTGATGGCTTTCTCATCAGCAGATGCCGCCTGAAAAGCCAATGAAATCAGAAGTAAAGTACTGCTCAAAAGTTTCACTATCACAATAAATCTCTCTATAAAAAGTTATGTATAACACAATGAGACACATGCAAGCTCTGTGAGTTCATCCGCGTGGATGATGCTCCTTATGCAGCGCCTTGAGCCGTTCACGCGCTACGTGAGTATAGATTTGTGTGGTCGACAAATCACTATGCCCAAGTAACATCTGTACAACACGCAAATCGGCACCATGATTCACCAGATGCGTCGCGAAAGCATGGCGTAATGTATGTGGAGACAGGGGTGTGAGTATACCTGAATGTCTGGCATGCTGTTTTAGTCGATACCAGAATGCCTGACGGGTAATGGGCGTCGATTTCCGGGAGATAAAGACAAACTCGCTCATCTTGCCGCGCAACAGCTCCACTCGGGCTTCGGATAGATACTTTTGTAACCAGTCAAGGGCATCCTCACCAACAGGCACTAACCGCTCTTTTGCTCCCTTGCCAATCACCCGTAACACACCCTGTAACAGATTCACCTGTTCCAGTGTTAAGCCCACCAGTTCAGAGACGCGCAGTCCGGATGCGTACATCAGTTCGAGCATCGCTCTGTCACGCAAACCCAGCATCGTGACTGTATCCGGCGCAGCTAACAGCAGATCGATATCGGCTTCACTCAATGTAGAAGGTAATGCCTGTGGCAGTTTTGGTGATACAAGCTTAGCTGAGGGGTCAGTTGGAATCTGAGCAGTTAGGAAAAGGTATTGATAAAAACGCCGCAGCGTTGAAGTAATCCGCGCAGCACTTGCTGGTTGCAGGTTTTCGTCTTTTCGCGCTCCAAGATAATCAACCAGATTTTTATGGCTAGCCTGCAATAATATTAAATTATTGTCGACCAACCATAGATGCAAACCTTTAATATCCCGCCGGTAGGCTGCAAGAGTATTCTGACTCAGGCCATTTTCCATCCAGATGGCGTCCAGAAACTGATCTATAATATCTGGCAGCTGCTGATCAGTTGACTGACTAACCCTGGTTGCTTTGCTGTTCCGCAATGTCGGCACGCACTTTATCCATATCAAGATTTTGTGCCTGTTCAATCAACTGATCCAGCGCTGAAGGAGGCAATGCACCTGGCTGTGAAAATACCATCACTTTATCGCGGAAAATTGCCAGCATAGGAATAGAGCGCACCTGAAATTCTGCCGCCAGATCATTCTGTTCTTCTGTATTCACTTTGGCGAAAACAATGTCGGCGTGCTCATCAGAAGCATCTTCAAAAACCGGAGAAAAATTCTGACAGGGTCCACACCAGGAAGCCCAGAAGTCGATAAGCACGATATCATTATTATCGATCACATCGCGGTAATTGTCTTTCGTCATTTCTACAGTTGCCATATTCCTTCCTGATCATTTTTTACAATTGGAGTATAGGCTACCATATTTTTTTCTACAGAAATAACCTCAAATGGTAGACATCTGGCCTGCTATTACCTGGAAGGCAGCTCTAGTCAGAAGATTCCTGGTCTGTATCAGAGGAGGAGGAGTAGCTGTTGTCCACTTCTATGCGGTTCCTGCCTCTGTTTTTTGCACGATATAATGCCTTGTCTGAACGCTCGATAAAAGCAGATGCCGTTTCACCCGATTTATAGAAAGCAACACCCGCCGAAAAGGTCGGCGCAAGGATTTTCTTACCCTCACATTGCCAGTAGGATTCGTGGGCATGATGGAGCACTTTTTCCAACGCCCGCACAGCACCATCAATTTCTGTATTCGGCATTAATACCGCAAATTCCTCACCGCCATAGCGTGCCACCAGGTCATGATGCCTGAAAATAGACAGGATATTTCTCGAATAGAGTTTGAGCACTTCATCACCACCAGGGTGTCCATACTCATCATTGACCTTCTTGAAAAAGTCGATGTCGATTAGCGCCATGGATAAAGGAGAATTGTATCTCTGCACACGTGCAACTTCGTCTTCCAGACGCTGTAGAAATGCTCGTCGATTGGGTAAATCAGTCAGTTCATCGGTAACGCTCAATAAACGCGCGCGTCGTAATTCGTCGGTTAACTGCTGACTGTCTGCTTCAATCTTGTTGATATATTCCTGTGCATCGCCCAGGTTTTCATTAAGTTTGTTATGAGCCTTGCGTAATGTTTCTATTTCACGAATCAAACCCCAACGCATATCTTCAAGTTCTTTGCGGTTACCGGCTTTATAGATATTTTCCTGTACTGTTTCCAGTAACAGGCTAAACTCACGGTTCTGCTCGATGGTTTCCAGTACTTGCTGAGCCAGGCCTGACTGAATGGTTGATGCCCGTCCGCTTTCTTTTGCCTCGCTTTCAGTGGCTGCTGCTTCGTCCACAGGCAAATGATGACTGAGCGTTTCTTCTTCCTTGTCAGTCACGCTCTCAGGCTCGGTTTTATCAACCAGGGGCCAGTCTGAAGAAGGTGTCTCTTCTCGTTTTTCAGTTTTCCAGGAGGCTTGGGCCTGGGCTTGTTTTTCAATAGCCGCCTTTTCGGAAGGTATGTTTGCCGAATCAGGCTCAGTTATTCCAAAGAATTCCAGCAATGGCGCTATCGCATTCCGGAATAGTTCGGTATCCATCGAATGCATGCTTTCGATATGGCGTGCGTACAGGTCGTTATAATCGCGCAATGCCTGTAGATCAGATGCCGTCATCGGTAATTGCAAACGCGCCTGTAACATACGCACCTGCAATTTCAGCGGTGCGCCATCATGCAGATGAAGCAGGAAGGCATCCAGCAGTTGATTGATTGCCGTCAGGTAAGCGCGTTCTGATGACTGATGGGAAAGCACCATATCATCCAGAAGCATCTGTACCTGACGATAGATGATATTACCCGTCTGGGATTGTTTTAATGCTCCCAGCAAACGCAGAACCTTACCGACACTGCCTGATTCGGTTCCGTCACAGCCCTGGATATTCATTCGAGGAGAATCTCCTGCCAATACATAACTACCGCTGCCACTCACAGCCTACAGCTAACTGGGAATCTTTAAGTTAAGCTATGCGATGAGTTGTTATTGTTATAATTAATTCAGCCTGGTATTCTCAGGCAAACCCCTATCGGAACAAATATCTTAGCACGTCAAAATCATGTCTAACAAGCCACTATTCATCTGAAATCTCTCTGAAACACAGACATCAAAGACAAACAGGAGAGGACTAATTCCATAAATACAGATAATTAGAAAGTCTTTCTGATTTAGATTATCAGCAATACAAATTTATATATTTTTTTAAAATTAACCGACTGCTCCCTAACGGCACTTAAGAACAGCCGGTTACTCCAATAAATCAGAGTCTTCCTAGCCTAGTTCGGCAAATATAGCGTCACGGATTTCTTCCACTTTGCCAACACCCTGAACACGAATGTAACGTGGAGAACCTTCGCCACCCTGCTTCGCCCAGCCTGAATAATAATCAACCAGCGGCTCGGTCTGGTCATGATAGACTTTCAGGCGTTTGCGCACGGTTTCTTCCTGGTCATCATCACGCTGGATCAATGGCTCTCCTGTTTCGTCATCCTTGCCTGCTTCTTTTGGTGGATTAAAGACAACATGATAAGTTCGACCAGATGCCAGATGCACGCGACGACCACCCATGCGATTGATGATTTCAGCATCATCCACATCAATCTCGACCACCGCATCAATCGGCACACCCTCGGTCTTCAGTGATTCAGCCTGAGGCAGTGTCCGCGGAAAACCATCAAACAGGAAACCATTAGCACAATCAGATTCCTGAATACGTTCCTTAACCAGACCCAGAATAATGTCATCCGATACCAGGCCGCCTGAATCCATAATTTTTTTAGCTTCAATACCTAAAGGCGTGCCTGCCTTGACTGCAGCTCGCAACATATCGCCAGTGGAAATCTGGGGAATATTGTACTTGTCCTTGATGTAACTGGCCTGAGTACCTTTACCTGCACCAGGCCCACCGAGAAGAATAATACGCATGACTTAACTCCTTAAATAAATTCGTGTGCGCATTATCCCACGGCTGGCAGATGAGATACAAACAGACGATAGTATGCGGAGCCCCGTTAAATCAGGCGTTCAGTTGAACCCGCTGTCCCCATGGCACTTTGGCACGACCTTTCACTAACCAGATGACGGGAAATGCTGGCTCTATATCAGGAAACTCGCCTTCAGCATCGGTAAAATAGACGAGCAGATCGGGATGTCGTGCTTCACTGTCCAGCCAGTCGAAAACTGGCGTAAAGCATGTTCCACCACCGCCGGTCATATCAGTTGGCATGGAAAACTCTTCCCAGGGTTCATATGTCCAGGGGCCATTTTTGCACAAATCAGCATCACAAGCATGCATCAGCAGGCGCGCACGCATCTGGGATTTGATCGCATTCACTTCGGCAACAAATTCCTGCAACTCAGTGTCACGTATCGAACCACTGGTATCCAGCACCACAACAATATCAATCTGGGCACTTTTCAAACTGGGAAAAATCGCCTCCCCTTCACGCCGCGAAGGCCGTTGATAACTGTAATCATCCCGCGCCACAGCAGTCATGTAGCGTGCCAGTAACATCCTCCAGGGTAATTGCGGTTGCAATAAATGCTCAACCAGCCGTGCCATATTACTGCCCAGCTTACCCGCCTGTTTCGCCTGCTGGGCGGCACCCGCCAGACGTTGACGCCATTGTACTGCCAGTTGTTCCTGCTCACGTTCCGTTAGTGGCTGCGGCCCGCTAGAAGTATCATCTTCACTACCAGACTCGCTATCTCCTTCAGCGTTATTTGACTGGCTCTTCGACTGACTGCCACCTGACTCCTCGTCAGAAGACTGCTGCCTGCTGCCACCCTGATCGCGTTCTTCATTATAGAAATGATCATCATGCGTCTCATCCTCCATATCATCATCAATATAGGGATAGATCTCTTCGGCCATCATGCCCTCATAACCACTGTTCATGAGCACGCCCGGCGGTGGCTTAAGGCCATCTTTTATCAGGATAGGATTAATCGCCATATCACAGGCAACGTCCCAGCGATGTTTGACACGGTTCTGACGGCGGGCAAAATGAGACAAGGCGCAATGCAACGCTTCATGTGCCAGCACAAACTGGGTTTGATCCAGGCTCAATGCCTGAATATATTCCGGGTTGTAATACAATGCCCGCACATCAGTACCTATGGATTTGCAGCGCTCCGGCTTGACGGCTTTCATCGGCAGGCGAAGCACCAGCGCCCCGAGAAAAGGCCGCTCAAGAATTAGTCGGGTTTTCGCGGCACTGAGTTTGGTTTCTATATCATCCTTCATCGATAGTAAGATCCGATCACATATCAAACAACATGACATCAGCCACAGATTTTGCCCATTGTGAAAACTGGGGTACCGAAAATAGATCCTGGCCAATAACCCGATGCATATCTGAAATCAGCATGACACCCATTTCACGCTGCGGGAACAGCCCGGCATAATCGATAATCCGACCAAAAACCTCCTGTGCATCATTGTCATTACGCACACGAATAGCCCGCGCTACCAGCGCAGCTGCAACTGCGTATTGTAAATCTGTCTCTTTGGGTACGGGCACCTTGTCACCACGCACAATAGCATCGATATCAGGCAAATTTTCAAGATTCTCGACAAAGGCGTTCAGCTCAATACCGGCAGCCGGCCCCACACAGGCCTGTAGTGTTTCAACCAGCACACTGGAATTGTCACCAAATTTGGCCAGCGCACGGTGCGCAAATTCCCAGGATCGAGGTGATGGAAAAGCGACTGGATTATGTGCAGGATCGAATTCGAACAACAGCTCCGGACGGAAACGCAAAAAAGCGATCAGGTGTTCATTGATATCATTCTCATACGCCCATGCTACCCAGTCATCCAGATTGACATCCAGTTCATAATGGGAAAAGCGGTTGGCCAGCGGGGCCGGCATACTGTAGGTCACTCCTCGGTCACCCTGGCGATTACCAGCAGCGAAAATCGCCCAGCCATCAGGCACCTGATAAGCGCCCAATCGCCGGTCTAGAATTAACTGGTAGGCTGCGGCTGATACACTGGGTGGTACTGAAGTAATTTCATCGAGAAACAGAATACCGTGCTCCCCATGGCGTTTTTCATCGGGCAACATGGAAGGAATCGCCCACTCAACGGCTTCTCCAGCACGAAAAGGAATACCGCGTAAATCACTGGGCTCCATCTGCGAAAGCCGGATATCAATCACTTCAGCCTGATGGCGTTCCGCAACCTGCGAAATAATCTGTGACTTACCCACCCCTGGCGGCCCCCATAACATCACGGGTGTATGCTGTTTTTCCTGAGCACTCTGGAACTCTTTTTCAAGAATGGTAAAAAGCTGAGCTGGGCGCATTGCCCCTCCTTAGTATTGTCTAGGATATGTGGATAAATTCCGGCAACTCACTATCTTACAGTAAAAGTTTTCCTGATTTCATGGCAAAGCAACCCATCTGCATGTGGGGAATTGACTCAAAAACGTGCCTGGTTCACAGTTATGCACTCCACCGATGCACCGTTAGCCAGCACTGCCGTTAGGGAATTCAACACAAAGCAGGAATACCCGAATGACATCAGCTGGAATCGAAAATCAAATACTGATTTGCACATCATCCGAGATCAAAGGCCAACATCTGAGTGAAAAATTTCGTAAAGCAGCGGCTGGAAGCAGCATCGCCTACACCACCAGCCAGGCAATAAATCTACTGGAAGAACAACCCATTATCGCTGTTGTCGTGGACCTCATGATGAACGATTGCGACGGTATCAGTTTTGCCCTGCAATTAAAGGAAGACCTGCCCTGGTTACCCGTTATTGTGATGACAACGGATCAGCTGGAAACCGGCGCTTCACAAAGCGACTGGCTAACACGCAACAGAGTACACACTCAACTTGAGTTTTCGCTCAGGCATGCCAGCCTCAACCAGAAAACCAGATCCGCACAAATATTACATCTTGAAATGAATGATGAAACAGCTTCACTGGTACAAAATACACTCGGAACAACCACAGAGGTTTTCAGGGCTCGCAGTCTTCAGGAAGCCAATATCGCCATGGCATTGCGCCAGTATGACCTGGCTTTAATCAGTTCTGATTATACCGCAACGACTTCTGACCGCGCTTCAGAAAGTGCGGATACTGCCAGTCATTTGCTATCAATTCTGGGTAACTTCAATAACAGATCCTGGTTAGCAGCTGAATCAGCCTCATCATGAACTAATTCCGGCAGCAAAAACCTCATTCGAATCGATTTCATGGAAGATTTCTGGATGAATAATATGCATTTTTCCGCTTGACTTTTCGTCTGGCACATTTCATCCATGACTGATGCTTATACACAGGTTTTTAGATCCTTCGAAAAAATAGCTGTGAAATCACAACAAATTGATATAACGTCACATGAATAACCTATAACTTATTGATATCTATATACTTATATAAATTGATCGTAAAGTAGCCAATTTAAAGAATAGCCAGTATTTCTGCTGGTTTCACGCGTTTCACCTCAATTCATCAACAGACTTATCCACAGCTTTTGTGCATAACTTTAGCCCTGATTCTTTCAATATTCCGGATGAAACATCATGGAGATTTATTATTACTGGGAGATTGGTCAAATTGGTATGATAGCCCTCTGAATCCAATCACTGGAAGGATACATAAATCATGGTCATCGAATCCAACGAATCAATTGCTCAAACTGCCGAGCTTGTTCGCGCGAACGATATTTTACCCACTGCCATTCCCATCTTGCCACAGACAGAGCGCCCATTTTTCCCTGGCCAGGCGATCCCGCTGCTCGTAGACCCCGAAAAATGGGAATCCACTATTGAAGCCGCCGTCAACTCAACCAATAACATCATCGGCCTGTTGCTGACACACAGCAAACAAGCAGAAAACACCACCACGCGTGACTTTTACAGCATGGGCACAGCCTGCCGAATCCATCGCGTCGGCAACACAGATGGACGCACCCAGATCTTACTGGAGGGAGTTCAGCGCTTCAAAATCGTCAAATGGCTCAAAAAGGAAGTCCCTTTTACCGCCAGTGTGAAATATTATCCTGAAGATCAATACGATGAAATTCCGGAAATCAAGGCATACGCCATTGCCATTATCAATACGATCAAGGAGTTAATTCCGCTTAACCCACTCTACGGAGAAGAATTCAAACTGTTTCTTGATCATTTTCACCCCAATGATCCTTCCCACCTGGCAGATTTTGCCGCCAGCCTGACCACCTCGGCCAGGGAAGAACAACAGGAAGTTCTGGAATCCATTGACCTGCTAACCAGACTGCAGCGCGTGCATGTTCTGATTATGCAGGAACTCGAAGTCGCCAAAGCACAATCAGATATTCGCAAGCAGGTTGAAAAGGACATGTCCGAACACCAGCGCGAAATCATCCTGAGGGAACAGTTAAGGGTGATTCAAAACGAACTCGGTATCTCCAAGGATGACCGAACCGCCGAGCTGGACAAGTTCAGACAACGACTAGAAGGCATCACCCTGCCAGAAGTCGCTGAAAAACGCATAGAAGAAGAGATGCAAAAATTTTCGGTACTGGAAACCGGCTCCCCAGAATACGCTACAACCAGAAACTACCTGGACTGGTTAACAGTCTTGCCCTGGAGGAAAACAACGCAAGATCAGCTCGACATCGCAGAGGCAGCAGAAATTCTGGACGCCGATCATGATGGACTGGAAGATGTCAAACAACGCATTCTGGAATTCATCGGCGTTGGCATTATGAAGGGTGAAGTTGCCGGCTCAATTATCCTTTTTGTCGGCCCTCCCGGCGTGGGTAAAACCTCGTTAGGTCGATCTATCGCACGCGCCTTGCATCGAAAGTTTTTTCGCTTCTCTCTTGGCGGTATGCGCGATGAGGCTGAAATCAAAGGCCACCGTCGGACCTATATAGGCGCCATGCCCGGAAAATTCATTCAGGCCATCAAGGATACACAATCATCCAACCCTATTATCATGCTCGATGAAATCGATAAAATTGGCGCTTCCTACCAGGGCGACCCTGCATCTGCATTACTTGAAGTACTGGACCCAGAGCAAAATTCCGACTTTCTTGATCATTATCTGGATGTTCCTTTTGACCTTTCCAGTGTCCTGTTTATCTGTACCGCCAATCAGCTTGACACCATTCCCGGACCCCTGCTTGACCGAATGGAAGTCATTCAACTCTCAGGCTACCTGGCCAGTGAAAAAATGCTAATCGCACGTAATCATTTGATTCCCAGACAACTGGAAAAATCGGGCCTGAAAAAACGCGGCCAACTACGCATTGATAAAGCAGCATTGCGTGTCATTGTTGAACAGTATGCAAGAGAAGCTGGCGTCCGTCGCCTGGAGAAATACCTCGGTACCATTGCACGAAAAGCCGTCATTAAACTGCTTGATGGAACAAAGGCTCCGATTCATGTGCGTGCAGGCGATATTGAAGAATACCTTGGCAAGGCTATTTTCCAGAAAGAAAAACCCATGAGTGGCATTGGCGTTATTACCGGACTAGCATGGACTTCTATGGGTGGTGCAACGTTGAGTATAGAAGCCACTCGCGTACATACGTTGTCACGCGGTTTGAAACTAACCGGCCAGCTTGGCAATGTCATGAAAGAATCTGCTGAAATTGCCTACAGTTATATAATGGCAAACTACGAACGTTGGGGCGGCAAACAAGACTACTTCGATAATGCATTTATTCATCTACATGTACCGGCGGGTGCCACACCCAAAGATGGCCCAAGCGCTGGCATCACTATGGCAAGCGCCCTCCTTTCGCTAGCAAGTGGTCGCAAGATCAAAGGGAAAATGGCCATGACCGGAGAACTCACCTTAACCGGACATGTTCTTCCAGTTGGGGGCATTCGGGAAAAAGTCATTGCAGCCAGACGCGTGAAAATCAAACACCTGATATTGCCGGCTGCAAACCGTGGTGATTTTGAAGAAGTACCCGACTATATCCGTGAAGGTATCACAGCAGATTTTGTTGAGATATACGATGAAGTCGCCGCAATTATTTTTGGCAAATAATCAACATTCCAACAACTGCAACTCTGTCATCCAGAAAAAATGAATGACAGAGTTGTAAGCCATTATAACGGCAAGCTACTTGGTTGCAGTTTTTGGCATAATCTCCTTGATGCGTTCACGGTTCAGCTCAAGTGTTTTTTCACCAATCCCTTTCACTTCCGTTAATTCTTCAACAGAACTGAACATTCCATTTTCCTGTCGATAACGAACAATGGCCATGGCTTTCTGCGGACCAATACCATCCAGCAAATCGACCAGTGTTTCTGAATCAGCAGAATTGATATCTACTTCAGGCGAAGCAAAAGCCGCAATGGGCAACAGCAAAAGGAATGAAAAAAGAATCTTGCGAAAGTACATCATACTAACCTCCTGTTATTTAAGATTGGGAATCCTTCCCATATCCGTTGTCATAACATCGACAACAGATTCATTCTATCATTTTGTAGAACAAAGTAAAGACCCTGACTTCGTTTACACGCTTACAATAACAATTGCATCACTATTGCAAATCAACCAGGCGACCATCAACAATTTGCACTTTATCTCCAATAGACCATTTCTGGCGTGGTGAACGAACGGTATTGGTATCTCCATCTAATGATTCTATTCGATATGCCTGTCCATGAAGGCCAGTAATTTCCTGAACCTCACCGCCTAACCAGGCACTGACGAGACCAGCACCCACTGCGCCTATCGGCCCGCCTATTGCTGCACCAGCCATGATACCTGCAAGCCCTCCAAACCCCTTACCGGGAAGCGTATCAGGAATTTCCTCAACCACGGTATCGGCATAAACATTTGTGCTAAGTAACAGTGCACTCATTAACATTACACTCAATATTTTCATCATCACATCTCCTACGATTAATTTACTGGTACTTAAAAAGATGCAATGCACACAAAAATGGTTCCTGAATATTCTTTAAAGAATTGGCTCTTCCCCAAATCGAGTGGGTAGTTTACTGTAAATAGAATGAGAGACAAAGACTTATACGCCCAGATACTGGGTATCAAGAGTCCCTGGCATGTATCGGGTGTTGACCTGAGTGTGTCAGAGGGTGAAGTGGCGGTGCGGGTAGAACAGGATGACGGCGTGATG
>JAZGGH010000037.1:0-74664 GCA_036480335.1 Gammaproteobacteria bacterium
TTCATAAGAAACTATAGGCATAAATCTATAGATTAACGACCACCATAAAGCTTCATTTTTAGGAGGAAATAATGCGGAAATTTTCCAGCAGGTTAACCATGGCGAGCTCTATACTGGCTATCGCTGGCAGTCTGTCTCTTTTGCCTGTTACTGCACAGGCTGCCGATGGCGCCACATCAGTCCTTGAAGAAGGCAAGGCGCTGTCATTTGATCGAAAAATGGGAAATTGCCTGGCATGCCATGCCATCGAAGGCGGAACCCTTCCCGGAAACATTGGTCCACCATTAATAGCAATGCAGGCTCGCTTTCCCGACAAAGCAAAATTGCGTGCTCAAATATGGGATGCTACAAAAGCTAACCCTAACACCATAATGCCTCCATTCGGTCGTCATAAAATACTGAGTGAAGGTGAAATTGACAAAGTGGTTGAATTTATTTACTCACTATAAACCATTTTGTACATTATCTAAATTTTAGGAGATCAACGTGATTAGTATGAAACGTAGAACATTATTGAAAGCATCTATTGCTGCAGGTGCCGGGCTTCTTATTCCTGGTCAGGTACTGGCCAAATGGCCTGCCTCAGCTTTCGAAGCCAAAGGTATTGATGCTGCATTAACTGCATCTGTTGGTACAGGCAGTTCAACTGAGAGCGACAAAGTTAAGATCAAAGCACCTGATATTGCTGAAAACGGTGCCGTTGTTCCTGTTACCGTTTCCACCACACTCGACGGTGTTGAATCCATCAGTATTCTTGCAGAAAAGAATGCAACACCATTGATTGCTACATTCGTTCTTGGCGAAGGCGCTGAAGGCTACGCCGCAACACGTATCAAGATGGGCAAAACATCCAATGTGATTGTTGCAGTCAAAGCCAATGGCAAACTGTACAGCGCAACTAAGGAAGTCAAGGTCACTATCGGCGGTTGTGGCGGCTAATAACACCGCAGACTGTCTAGATTATTATTTGAATTTATTTGAGGATTTTCCACTATGGCTTCTATTAAAATTAGAGCAAAAAACAGCGATGGCACAACCACCGTTAAAGCAATCATCCGACACCCGATGGAAACCGGCCTGCGCAAGGACAAAAAAACCGGTAAAATGAAACCCGCCCACTTCATTCAGGAAATTAATTGTGAACATAACGGCAAAAATGTTATGACTGCATTATGGGGTATTGCGATTTCAAAAGACCCTTACCTGTCTTTCAAATTCAAGGGTGCTGCTGCTGGTGATACCGTAAAACTGACCTGGACAGATAACCAGGGCAACACAGACACTAAAGAAACCCAGGTTAAATAATCGATATAACCATCAATTGGAGGTTGTAACAAATGAAAAAGCTCCTCAGTATCTGCACGGCCGCACTGGTTCTTGCTTCCGGATTTTCCACCGCAATGGCAAATCCTAAAGATGATCTTGAGAAATTTCGTTCGCACTTTACCAAACGTTTTCCAAACGTTACTTTCCAGGACTTTGGCAATGGTGTTTATGCCATTGACAAACCTTCTCGGGAACAGTGGGAATCCATTGAAGAGTTTCCGCCTTACGAGCTAAATGTTGAAAAAGGCGAAGCTCTGTTCAACACAGCCTTTGCTAATGGCAAAGGCTACAGCGACTGTTTCAATAATGGTGGCAAGGGTGTTAAACAGAATTATCCTTTCTTCGATCCAGCATCCGGACAGGTTATCACTCTGGAACGTGCCATCAATGCCTGTCGCGAAAGCAATGGAGAAAAACCCCTAAAATGGAAAAAAGGTGCGCTTGCAGATGTCAGTGCATACATGGCGTACACATCTCGCGGCAACAAGGTCAAGGTTGTCATTCCAGATGACCCTCGTGCCATAGCAGCCTATGAAAGCGGCAAAAACCACTTTTACCAGAAACGTGGGCAGTTAAACATGTCCTGTGCAGACTGCCATTATCACAGTGCAGGTAATAAAATCCGTGCTGATATCCTCAGCCCTGCATTAGGTCATGCGACTCACTTCCCGGTTTACCGTTCAAAATGGGGTGGACTGGGTACTATGCACCGCCGTTATGGTGGCTGTAACAAACAGGTTCGTGCCAAGCCACACAAGGCGCAGAGTGATGAGTACACCAATCTTGAGTACTTCCATACTTATATGAGTAATGGTCTGGAAATGAATGGTCCTGGCGCTCGCAAATAATTGTGAATCCATTTACTTTGTAGACAAAGCCCGGTTTTTACCGGGCTTTTTTATGTTTTTAGAAATTGAATACAACAACCACACTGGCAGAATTTTCATGGCTATTGTTGTATAATTTTTACAAGTTTACCGTTGCTTCCATTCGAAAGCCCTCAACTGATTGAGGCGTACACTCCAGAGGCTGATTATGAACCGTATCGACCGCAGAACCTTTCTCAAATTACTTAGCATGGGTGGTCTCAGCGCCACATCTCTTGCCATGCTGGCCTGCTCTCAGCAGGAGCAACAGACGGGAGATGCTATCAAATCGGCACTGGAGTCGAGTGCCGGCAAAGACAGCAGCGACATTTATCATATACCCAAACAGGGTAACGCCCGAATTCTTCATACCACTGATGTTCATGGACAATTAAAGCCCGTTTATTTCAGGGAACCCAATGTCAATCTGGGAGTAGGCAGCGCTTATGGCGTTCCTCCTCATATTGTTGGCAAACGCCTGCTGGAAAAGATGAGCTTGCCTGCAGAAGGCCTGGATGCATACGCTTATACCTACCTCAATTTTGAAGCATATGCCAAACAGTTCGGTCGGATGGGTGGTTTTGCCCACATCAAAACCCTGCTTGACAGATTGCGAGCGGGTGCTGGTGGTATCGATAATACACTCACCGTTGATGGTGGAGATTTATGGCAGGGATCCGGGACTTCGCTTTGGACACGCGGCATTGATATGGTCGAAGCCTCTAATATTCTGGGTGTTGACGTCATGGTTGGACACTGGGAATTCACTTACAAAGAAAATGAAGTATTAAGCAATGTTGCTCTGTTCAAGGGCGACTTCATTGGACAAAATATCCGAGTTAAGGAAGAAGCCCTGTTCAGTGATGACTATGCAGCGATGGTAGAGCAGTATGATGGCCGGGGTCTTTACGATGAAGATAGTGGTCATGCTTTCCAGCCTTATGTCATCAAAAATGTCGGTGGCAAACGCATCGCTGTTGTTGGTCAGGCATTCCCAAGAACAGCCAATGCCAACCCCCCTGAGTTCTTCCCGGACTGGTCATTCGGTTTACGTGAAGATGACATGAAAGCCCTTGTCAAAAAAATCCGCGCAGAAGACAAGCCGGATGCTGTGATTCTGGTCTCGCACAACGGCATGGATGTGGATATCAAAATGGCAGAACGTGTGCCAGGTTTAGACGCTGTCTTTGGTGGCCATACTCATGACGGTATGCCACGCCCGGTTGAAGTCAAAGACATCGACGGCGGCAGTTGTCTGGTTACAAACGCTGGCTCAAACGGAAAGTATGTTGGCGTGATGGATTTCGATATTCAGGAGGGTGTGGTTAAAAACAAACACTACCAGATGTTGCCTGTATTTGAAGACAAGCTCCCTGCCGACAAGGAAATGGAAGCCTACATCACACAAATGCGTAGCAAAACCTACGATGAAGATATTGTAGAAAGCCGCGCCAAAGACCGTTTCTATAACCCGGATCGACTCGGCAAATCCTTCGAAGATATTCTCAGTGAAAAACTTGCCATTGCTGATCGAACTCTGTATCGCCGTGGTAATTTCATGGGTACCTGGGACCAGGTATTGTGTAACGCCCTACGAGAAGAGTACGATGCCGACGTTGCTATGTCTGCTGGCGTTCGCTGGGGAACCACGACTCCAGAAGGCCACTGGATCACGATGGAAGATGTCATGACACAGTGCTCCATCACCTACGGCGAAACCTACGTCAACGAAATGACCGGAAAACAGTTGCTATCTGTTCTCGAACAGGTCGCTGACAACCTGCTAGACCCGGATCCCTACCTGCAATCAGGTGGTGATATGGTCCGCGTTGGTGGCATGGACTACACTATCGACCCGAGCAAGAAGCTGTTTGAGCGTATCACTGATGCCCGTCTGGACAATGGTGATCCAATTGAACCAGAAAAAACCTACAAGGTTGCTGGCTGGGCAGTGGTCAACCGGACACCGGAAGGTCGCCTGATGTGGGATGTCACTCGTGACTATATTCTGAAGAACAAGGGGGATGATGATATCCTCAAGCTGAACAAGATCAATCATCCGAAATTAGTGGGTGTGAGTGACAATCCTGGAATAGCCGATTATCCAGGTGAACTCGGCTAAGCGGCTACCCGCGATACAAAAAAAGCCAGCCTTATCAGAAGGCTGGCTTTTTTATTACTTTAAATATGGAGCCGGTGAAAGGAGTTGAACCCTCGACATCTTCATTACAAGTGAAGCGCTCTACCAACTGAGCTACACCGGCGCTGGATTTACCAGAGCGCAGATTGTAAGCAAGCTGGGCTCCAAAGGCAACCAAATTCGAGATTTATCAGGGATTCAAACCGTTGTAGCAGACACATCCGAATCGGCAGTATCTACAGATTTCGTCTGATCAGCAAAAATGGCTATTCCCTGCAAAACGAGATCATCATGAATTTTTGGCTCACAAGCCAGTAATGGCAACACCCGCTGGATATCTCCACCGGTCAGCACGGCGACTGTCTGGTCTCCCATCTCGTACGATAAATCCTGACAGATGGTATCAATGGCGGCTGCCATCGTATACAGAGTGCCCGCCTTGATTGCGGATACTGTATCCCGAGCCAGCAGAGATATTTCATCAACAGTATTAACATCCGAACTCAGATCAGCCGCACCTGTCTTCAAAGCATTGACCATCATATCCAGCCCTGGGATAATCAGACCTCCTTTATGCTGCCCTTCTGCATCAATAGCATCAATCGTCAATGCGGTACCACAATCAATAATAATCGCTGGAGAATGGTACAGAGAATGTGTGGCAATCAATGCTGCCCAGCGATCAGAACCCAGATATTCGGGTTCCTGATAGGCATTGCTCACACCACAGCAATCTGATTCTGAACGCAGAAAGTCAGGGTACATTTTCCAGCGTCGCTTGATCCAGGTGCGAATCGATTTATCAAATGTCTCACCCGCTACACTCGATATAATGACACGTACAGGGGATTCCAGGTCTTTCCAGGCAGGCCGGGCAATGTCTTTGAAAGCCTTGTCATTGCGTAACAGGGGTTCTTTTACCTCTAAACCTTCATCACGCTGCAAAGCCCACTTGATGCGGCTATTACCTATATCCAGTAATAGATTCATTGAACCGCTCGCAAACTGATATCACCCACATGGTAATGATTCAGCTTTCCATCTATATTCAATTTTATCGCTCCATACTGGTCAATCCCGCAGGCAATACCTGTCACTGATTGATCATGCAATTGTAGGCAAACACTCAGGCCAGAGTATATATCATTTTCCTCCCATTCCTGAACAAACGGTGCCAGACCATCCTGTTCGTAACAGGTCAGAACACTGACAATAGATTCTATCAGATCGCTTGCCAGACGATTACGCCCAGGCCGCTCTCTACAGGCAGACAAATCTGTCCAGGGCTGGTCAATGCTGTCTGCGGCAGAATCAGACATACACAAGTTCAAACCGATACCGATAATCATTTCAGTGCTGCCATCCATCTCCCCTGTTAACTCAATCAGAGCACCTGCCAGCTTTTCCCCTTTGTGATAAATATCATTGGGCCACTTCAACCCCAGATCGGGTATTTTCGCCGACTGCAGCACGCGCAGTATCGCAACACCGACAGCCAGGCTGAGACCGCCAAGACTGTCCGGTGAACGGTTCATTTTATGGTGCAGGGAAAAACACAAATTACTGCCATAAGGTGACACCCAGATTCGCCCACGCCGCCCCCGACCGCTAGTCTGGTATTCGGCAAAACAAACATGAAAACACTCGGTACTTTTGTGTGCACATATGCGGCGCAAATAATTACTGGTTGAATCAACCACATTGAGAATATCAATCACACCATCGAAAGGCGGGGCAATCTGACTCAGCCTTTCGCAGATCAGGGATTTTTCAAGAAGCTCTAGTGGCTGACTCAGGCAATAACCCTTTCCTGGCACAGAAAACACATCAAGCCCGGATACTTTCAAAGCCTGAACCTGTTTCCAGATAGCGGCTCGCGTCACACCCAGGTTTTCGCCCAGCACTTCACCCGAGTGAAACTCCCCATCTGCCAGGCATTGAACGAGAGGATAACTTACTGACATAAAAATAAATGAAGTCTTCTAAAACATCGTCAGGAACTAAAATCTAATGCCAGGGCGAGACGAATATTTTCCGGCAAAGGTTCCAGCTGCTGAGTATAGTTCTGGTGGCTAATACCAGCGCCAACCGACGCATTGTCTTTTATCGCAGCCACCATTTCCGTGCTCAGCGGGAAACGCATAAAGTGTACTGCAGAGGTTTTATCTTCATCCGATCGATCCATGTCCTCATCAGCAATAGCAAACACCGGCTCAAAACCATCGACACGCATCCATACCTGATCTTCAATACCCACCAGCTCAGTGAGCAGTTTGCGGCGTTCGTTCTCATCCGTCACTTCAATCATGAAAGTAGCCTGCCAGTTGTTATTATCCGGAATCAGCGGATTATAGGCATTAAGTTCTTCCTGTATTGCAGCCGCCTCAAATATCCGTTCAATGCGTAACATCTCCTGAATCTGGTATTGCATCGTCAGACGGTCTTCAAAATAGAGCGCCGTAAACTGGCCAAGCGGAACCCGCCTGTTTTTTTTGTGCTCTATCACACGCGTCCGAAATGCAGCTCGGTGTTCAGCATATTCTTCCAGTGAAAATAAATCAGATCGTTGTATTTTTTTCATCATAACTCCCAGACCTATAGCCCATACGCCTTGCGTAACAGTTTCATCGGATGATCAGGGCGTGATCCATTATTCAGCCCATTCTCAATTTGATGACCCGCCATCGGACAATCACTGCTGTAATAATCCGGCGAGGATTTCTCAACACGCTTCACAACCGGTTTACAGATTTCCATCGATGCATCGTGAAATTCATTTTTCACAGCATAAGTGCCATCGTGGCCGGAACAACGCTCAATGGTTTCAATTTCAGTATCCTGGATCAGTTGCAAAACATCCCGCGTTTTCAGACCAATATTCTGCACCCGTAAATGGCAGGCTACATGATAAGCCACTTTGCCTAACCCCTGCTTGAAATCCGTATTCATGCGACCATGTTTATGCCAGGCAGCAAGATATTCAAAGGGATCATATATATGGTCACGCACCTTTGCCACATCCGCATCATCTGGAAACATCAGTGGCAGCTCCTGTTTAAACATCAACACACAGGATGGCACAGGCCCAACAATATCCCAGCCATTATCAATCAGGCGTACCAGTTCAGGAATATTATAGGATTTAGCACGCTCCACTGCATCAAGATCACCCAGTTCCAGCTTCGGCATGCCACAGCATTTTTCCTTTTCTGTCAGACGCACCGGGATCCCGTTATGCTGGAAGACAGCCACCAGATCTTCGCCAATGTCAGGTTCATTATAATTACAATAGCAGGTTGCAAATAATGCCACCTTACCTTTTACGCTATCAGTCGCAGATGAAAATTGCTCTTCACTGGCATGTAATAGCGGCTTCAGCCGCTTGCGCAGCGTACTCGAATGATATTCAGGTAACATGGCGTGGGGATGAACTTCCATCAATTCTTCCAGAATTCTCCGCCCTGCCCGATTTCGATTCACGGCATTAACAACCGATGAAACAATCGGAATACCTGCCAGTTGCCCTACCCGGTCTGTAGACGTCAGGATTTTGTCACGGACAGATGTGTTCCCCTTTTTGAATTTTACTGCCTTGGCCCTGAGCATCAGATGCGGAAAATCGATATTCCATTCATGTGGAGGCACATAGGGACATTTCGACATGTAACACATGTCACACAAATAGCAATGGTCGACGACCTCCCAGTACACCCGTTTGCTAACGCTATCCAGTTCCATTGTTTCGGAATCATCTATCGCATCAAACAAGGTTGGAAATGCCTTGCAGAGATTAAAACAACGTCGACAACCATGACAAATATCGTAAACCCTCTCCAGCTCATCAAAGAGATTGGCTTCGTTATAAAAATCAGGATTCTGCCAGTCAAGAGGATGGCGTGTAGGGGCTTCCAGACTGCCTTCAGTTACTGACATTTTCTTGCTCCATTAAATAAGGGGTAGACTGGCTACCCCTTACGGTAAAACAAATCAATCAGAGATATGGGTACCTCTATTAATCAGGATTTTCGTCTGAGTTCAAGGCGGATAAATTTTGAGAACCGCAGTGTATAAAGCATACATGAGGATCGCAAAAATTCATCCAACGCAGAAATCGGGCGAAAAGACAATTAATAGAGGGGCCCATATAAGGCATCTCAGGCATCCAATGTATCCAGAGCCTTCTGGAAACGGTTGGCATGTGATCTTTCAGCCTTGGCCAGCGTTTCAAACCAGTCAGCAATCTCATCGAACTCTTCTTCACGAGCGGCTTTTGCCATACCTGGATACATGTCTGTGTATTCATGTGTTTCGCCAGCAATAGCGGCTTTCAGATTATCCGAAGTCGCACCAATTGGCAGGCCGGTTGCTGGATCACCAACAATTTCCAGATATTCAAGGTGCCCGTGCGCATGGCCAGTTTCGCCTTCAGCTGTTGAACGAAAAACGGCAGCTACATCATTGTAGCCTTCAACATCCGCCTTTGATGCGAAATAAAGGTAACGACGGTTCGCCTGTGACTCACCGGCAAACGCGTCTTTTAAATTCTGTTCAGTTTTACTGCCTTTCAGGTCCATTTTTTTCTCCGAATTAATGCGAGGTTGTGTAGGAGCAAATCTAGCTCAGGACTTTTAATCTGTCAATGCTGTAATCCATTAGATTTCACGATATTTTATATTGTTAATAACTATTACCCACATAATTCACGTTTATTAATGCAATTACCGTCCAGATTTGGCAGGATATACGCCCGAGTGAAAGGATCCCTGATAATGGCAAAGCGTGCAGTAAAAACACCCGACTTTGAGGGTCAGCTCAAAGAACTGGAAAGTATTGTCGAGAATATGGAAAAAGGCGATCTCAGCCTGGATGAATCCCTGAAACAGTTCGAACAGGGCATTAAACTCACCCGAACCTGCCAGCAAGCATTGAAAACAGCCGAACAAAAGGTCGAAATTTTGATGCACAAGGATGCTGACGATGAGTTGCAGCCATTCGATGACCAGGCAGAATAATCCAGCACTGAAGCGCTTTGCTGATGAGAATCTGGCGCGAGTAGATACCACTCTCAATGATTTGCTACCACCGGAAAACATCCTTCCTGCCTCATTGCACCAGGCCATGCGCTACAGCGTTCTCAATGGCGGCAAACGCATTCGACCTTTGCTTGTCTACGCCGCAGGCCAGGCCTGTCAGACACCTGTAGAGGCTCTGAATATATTTGCCGCAGCCGTCGAAATGATTCATGCCTATTCATTGATTCATGATGACCTGCCTGCTATGGATAATGACGCGCTGCGCCGCGGCCGACCTACCTGTCATATCAAGTTTGGAGAAGCGGAGGCTATCCTGGCTGGTGATGCATTACAGGCACTGGCTTTTCGCTCATTGGCCCATTCATCCATGGCAGGCTGCTCTGCCGAACAACGCCTTGAAGCCATTAAACTCCTCGCTGAAGCCAGCGGTTCCCGTGGCATGGTTGGTGGTCAGTCAATTGATCTTGCATCCATCAACAAACAACTCGACATCGCCGAACTTGAAGACATGCACGTGCATAAAACCGGTGCATTGATTCGAGCGTCTGTACTCGGAGCGGTCATTTGTAGCGCAAAGATCTCCTCCCAGGATCAACAGGCACTGGACCATTATGCACAATTTATCGGCCTCGCATTCCAGGTTCAGGATGACATCCTCGACGTCACCGGAGACACGGCTGAAACAGGCAAGAATACCGGCGCAGATCAAGCACTTAACAAACCTACTTATGTTTCTTTATTAGGCTTGTCGGAAGCCAGGCGGCGTGTCACTGAACTACATGAATCCGCTCTGGATAGCCTGAAAAATCTGGGCCAACAGGCTGATCCGCTGCGCTGGCTATCCGCACAAATTGTCACCCGGCGTAGATAATCGTTTACCTCACGGACATGAATTCCAGTTGCATGCCTGCGGTCAGGCACGGATAATCGGGTTTAATCAGAGCCACCACCCCGCCCATGACTGAACTGACGACAACACCCATTCTCGACAGCATAGAAAACCCTGCAGACTTGCGTGCTCTGCCGGTGTCGCAATTATTACCGCTGGCCATTGAAGCGAGGCGTTTTCTGATCGAGAGCGTGGCAAAAACCGGCGGACACCTGGCAGCCAATCTTGGCGTGATCGAACTCACTCTGGCTATCCATTATGTTTTCAATACGCCCAACGACCGCCTGGTCTGGGATGTTGGCCACCAAAGCTATTTGCACAAAATCATCACCGGAAGAAAACACCGTATGCCATCCCTGCGTAAGAAAGATGGGCTGGCCGGTTTTCCCAATCGTAGCGAAAGCGCTTACGATGCCTTCGGCGTCGGACACTCAAGCACCTCGATCAGTGCCGCTCTGGGTATGGCAATTGCCGCGACGCAACAAAACATTAACCGCCGTGCGATTGCCGTTATCGGTGATGGTGCCATGTCCGCAGGTCAGGCTTTCGAAGCACTGAATCATGCAGGCTCACTGGATGCTAACCTGCTTGTCATCCTCAATGACAATGACATGTCGATTTCCCCTAACGTCGGTGGGCTGTCTAAATACCTTGGCCGTTTACTCTCTGGCCGCACCTACGCAACTGTCCGCGAAGGCAGTAAAAGGGTATTGCAAAACATCCCGCCTGTCTGGGAACTCGCCAAACGCACTGAAGAACACGTCAAAGGAATGATCGTCCCTGGCACCCTGTTTGAAGAGTTAGGTTTTAACTACATTGGTCCCATCGATGGCCACGATATCCATACCCTGATTCGCACCTTCCGCAATCAGCTGTCACAACATGGACCGCAGTTATTGCATGTCATTACTCGTAAGGGCAAAGGCTATCTGCCGGCTGAATCAGATCCCTGCGGCTACCACGGTGTTGGCCCCTTTGAAAAAACCTCGGGAAAATCGGTTAACACGACATCTGGTGGACCAACCTACACTCAGGTCTTTAGCGACTGGATTTGTGACATGGCCAACAAAGAACCCCGCCTGGTCGCTATTACACCTGCCATGCGTGAAGGTTCGGGGCTGGTGAAATTCTCCGAGCAATTCCCCAACCGCTATTTTGATGTCGCCATTGCTGAGCAACATAGCCTGACACTGGCTGCAGGCATGGCCTGTGACGGACTCAAACCGGTTGTTGCCATTTACTCTACGTTTCTACAACGTGCCTACGACCAGCTTATTCATGATATCGCCATACAGAACCTGCCGGTTGTGTTCGCCATTGACCGCGGTGGCCTGGTCGGTGCTGATGGCCCTACTCACTCTGGCAACTACGACATCAGCTATCTGAGCTGCATTCCAAACATGACTGTCATGGTGCCTGCCGATGAAAACGAATGTCGACAGATGCTCTACACCGCCATGCTGGTTGACGGCCCCTGTGCAGTTCGCTACCCACGTGGCCAGGGGCCGGGTGTCAGCGTTCTTCAGGAAATGCAGGCGCTGCCACTGGGTAAGGCCGAAACCCGTAGGCAGGGTAAGGATATCGCCCTGCTGGTATTTGGCAGTTTGTTGCATAATGCCCTTCAGATTGCTGAGGAAATGAATGCAACAGTCATCAATATGCGTTTTGTGAAACCCTTGGATGAAGCCGCAATCCTTGAAACAGCACGCTCACATTCCCTCCTTCTGACACTCGAGGACAATGCCATTGCCGGTGGCGCTGGCAGCCTGGTAGGTAACCTGCTGGCTAAAAACAATATTTCTGTTCAGCTAATACAAATGGGCATTCCTGACCGATATCTGGAACATGCCAGCCGCGAACAACAGCTGGCAGAATGTGGTCTTGACAGCGAAGGTATCCGCCGACAAATTCAGCAGGCAAAAAAGAGTCGGATTGCCAAACTCAAGGTAGTCGATTAGTATTTACTGTTTTCGCTCTGGAAATACTGTGGCTTCCATCTATACCCTTAAAATTATCACGGATTTTGCTTCTGCGCATACGCTCAGCAATTATCCTGGCGCCTGTTCGCAAATGCACGGCCATAACTGGAAAGTCGAGGTCGAAGTCGAGGCAACAGAACTGGACAATGTGGGCATGGGCATCGACTTCAAAGTCATTAAACGGGCTACTCGCGACCTTGCCAAACAACTTGATCACCGTTATTTGAACGATCTTGAACCTTTTAAATCAGTCAACCCGACAGCGGAAAATATTGCAGCATACTTTTACCGGTCACTATCCAGACAACTGAATTCCTCAACCATCCGGGTAGATTCAGTCACGTTATGGGAAACTGAACGCGCCTGTGTGCGTTATGCAGAGAGATAGATAATGAGTACAACCAGCAAACAGGTCATTGAAGATGTTCAGGGAGAAACCGACACTCGCCAGCTTGCCATCAACAAGGTAGGCATCAAGGACATTCGCCATCCGGTACGTGTAAAGGATCGTTCCGAAGGTGAACAACATACTATTGCCAACTTTAATATGTATGTCAATCTGCCACACAATTTCAAGGGCACGCATATGTCGCGCTTTATTGAAATTCTCAATTTGCATGAACGGGAAATCAGTATCGAATCCTTTGCCGACATGCTGCTGGAAATGCGTGAGCGACTGGAAGCTGAAGCAGGTCATATAGAAATGACCTTTCCGTTTTTTATCAATAAAAAAGCACCTGTCTCCGGCGTAGAAAGCCTGATGGATTACGAAGTCTGCCTGATTGGCGAAATCTCGGGCGACAAAACCTCGCTACAGACACGGGTCGTTGTTCCGGTTACCAGCCTTTGCCCCTGCTCGAAAAAAATCTCGGATCGTGGTGCGCATAATCAGCGTTCGCACCTCACTGTTACCGCATCCACCAATGATTTTGTCTGGATAGAAGAGCTGGTTGAAATGGTTGAAGCCGAGGCTTCCTGCGAACTCTATGGATTACTGAAACGGCCCGATGAAAAATATGTCACTGAACGCGCCTATGACAATCCAAAATTTGTTGAAGATGTTGTCCGGGATGTCGCAGCTCAGCTCAACAGGGACAGCCGGATAACCGCCTATACGGTTGAAGCCGAAAACTTTGAATCCATTCATAACCATTCAGCCTATGCCCTTATTCAGCGGGACAAGAGAGTAGATCCGGTGTAATCAATCACAGCTCAATTGCCTCCAGAAAAGGCAGAGGAATCTCCATAACGACCACCGCTATCCAGCCAATCAGGGCAATAACGAGTAATAACAGAACGAGAGTAAGATGGCGTTCGAAGGGTAACATTCGGTAACTCCTGAAATCGGAAAAGCTTTTTCTATGTTACCCCCGGATGACAGAACGATTCCTTGCCCAGGATCAAAGAAGGCCAATCCGCAGAAGACTAATGAAGAGGACTAATCCAGAGAGCCGATAAAAAGCAACCACAAACCACCGCCAGCCAGCAGACCGGCGACAACATCATCCAGCATAATCCCCAAACCCCCACCCAGACGACGATCCAGCACACATATCGGCCAGGGCTTGAGAATATCGAACAATCGAAAAGCGGCAAATCCGGCAGCCATCCAGATCCATTCCGAAGGCAAGAATGCCATGGTAATGAGATAACCGGCAATTTCATCCCAGACAATACCTGAATGATCATGCACGCCCAACACGGTTGCTGCATGTCCGCAAATCCAGATACCGACAATAGAGACCATAACCACGACTAGCAGGTAAAACATCTGAGGTAAAGGTTGCAACAATAGGAACAACAATACACCCACCAGTGTACCCCATGTGCCCGGCGCTTTTGGCGCAAGGCCACTGCCAAAACCAAAGGCAATGAAGACGATGGGCTGCTGAATCAATGCTTGCAGAGAAGGTGTATTCCGATGTTTATCCGAAGTGGTCATATCCCGTCCCTTCTAGCTGATAACTGTGTCCATCCGCAGTGAGGATATCGATACCCTGCCCTTCCCGCACAACGCCGATGGTGGTTAATATCACACCCACTGCGGCAGCTTCGTTGATGAGTTCTTTCTCCAGATCAGGATCCAGAGTAAAACATAACTCGTAATCATCACCACCATTCAATATGTATATCCAGGGATCCGGGTATGACTGCGCCCGGAAAACCGCCGATTGTGGAATAGCATCCCGTTGAATCCGAGCACCGCACTGACTGGCCTCTAACAGATGGCCAAGATCAGCAAGCAAACCATCCGAAATATCAATGCAGGCAGTCGCTCTGCCCGCCAGCAAAGCCCCAATTCCTATTCGTGGCTGCGGTTTATGCAAATACTGTAACAGTTCATCAGCAACTATTTTACCGGCCTTGATCCCCGCAACAGCAGCGGCAGCATTCCCAAAAGTCCCCGAAACCATGATCAATTGTCCCGTTCGGGCACCATTCCGACGCAATGCTGTGTCACAAAATCCTGATATCTGAATCGTTATTGACAAGGGTCCCCGGGTGGTATCACCACCGACCAGTGCAACCTGGTAACTGTCAGCCAGAGCATACAACCCCTGGCTGAATTTCAGTAGCCAGTCCTCATCTACTTGCGGTAATGTCAGCGCCAGGGTAAACCAGGCAGGCTCGGCACCCATGGCCGCCAGATCACTAAGGTTGACGGCCAGAGCCTTGTAACCGATAAGTTCGGGATCAGTCACCGGAAAAAAATGCACTCCCTCAATCAGGGTATCTACCGACATGACCAGTTGCTTACCGTCAGGCACTTTCAGTATGGCAGCATCATCGCCAACACCCAGCACCACATCCTGCCTGTCAATACCGCGCATAAAGTATTGATGAATCAAGTCAAACTCCGATTTTTCCAACGACTATTCCTTTGTATCTGACTGATGGGCAATCGCCCTGAAAACATCCCGCCAGCTTAATATACCCTGGACTTCTTCATCTCGATTAAGTACCGGCAAACAGGATACTGACTGTTCCAGAAAGCGATGAATACCCTGCATAACAGTTTCATCATCATAAATAGTAACCGGGTGCCGTGTCATTACCTGATGGGCATGCTTGCGTAACGTTGCCGCATCTCGCGGCAGTTCTGATGGTGTATCCAGATAAGGACTCAGAGACTTGAGAATATCCCGGTCAGAAATAACCCCCTGCAAGTGTTTGTTTTTATTTATCACGAGAATATGATGGAACTTAACCTGCTTGAAAATATCATGAATAACTTTTACCGTATCATCCATATCTACGGTTACAATTCGTTGGGTCATAATATCGGCTATACGCATGTTTATTTCCTGCCTGTCCGGTTGTTACAAACAACCCATTACATATATACAAGGTTAACATAGAGACATATGAATATTGTCATTACAGGTGCCAACCGAGGCATTGGGCTCGCGTTGACAAAGTTATACCTGGATCGTGGTGATAGCGTGTGGGCATGCTATCGCAATGACCTGGGAGGCTTGTCAGCAATCACTTCAGATCGCCTGGTACAACTGCAGTGGGATATCAGTCAAACTGTTTCAACGAACACACTGCAACAGATACCCGATAGAGTTGATCTGTTATTCAACAATGCGGGTATCTATGGTCCCTACGACGGGCAAACACTAGAAACTATCACTGCTGAAGACATGCTGCAGGTTTTCGATGTCGATTGTGTAGGCGCTCTGCGGGTAGTACAAAGCCTGCAGGACAAAATCATTTCAGCACAGGGAATAATCGCCAATATCAGTTCAAAAATGGGCTCATCTGACGATAACACCAGTGGTGGCTGCTATGCGTACCGTGCTGCAAAAGCCGCTATGATCATCGTTTCAAAATCCATGGCGGTTGATCTTGGCAAACTGGGCGTCAGGGTCATCACCCTGCACCCAGGCTGGGTACAGACCGATATGACCCATCACAGCGGCGAAATCGATGCCGATACTTCGGCCAATGGACTGGCCACCGTTATTGACACTATCGACCAGTATTCACCCGGTGCTTTTATTGCCTGGGATGGCGAACGAATACCCTATTAGGATGCACTGAACCATTCATGGATAAACTCATTCAGCGGCTATCCGCCTACGCGCTGGGTATCTGGCAAAACCGTCGATTCTGCCTGAGCATAATAGTTGTGTTAGCCATTGCTAGCTGCCTGACCATCAGTTTACTGCCCAATATTTATCTGACACAGGCCACAGTTTATTCCAATAATCCTGCTATAAAACACACCATACTGAACAGCATCACTCTGGCAACCGCACTGCAAAAGGTGGCTCCAGAAAATTCACCTCCCATCAGCGAACAACAGGTCAAAAAACTGCGAAAAAACCTGCGGCTGACCACTAGCATCAACCCGGAAAATGCCATCGTCAAAATCAGTTACCTGTCAAAATCGACCGAACGTGGTTTCAGAATAATCAATTCACTGATTGAAAATCTGATTGCCGAGTCGCTCGCCGACAGCAAGATGACGCCAGTTTCTCCTGCAGGTATACGAATCATTGAATATCCGCAAAAACCGGGCCTGCCTCATTTACCAAACAGAGCATTTCTACTGAAACTATCGTATATAGTTTCCAGTATGGCAGGAATATTGCTAACCTTGTATCGCTATCGGAACAGCCCTTTTATCAGTGACCATAGACAGCTGAGAAAAAGAATTCATCGTCCCATACTTGGCGTTATCGCACAACAACATGATCAGGCATATATTATTAATCGACGAAAACAGACCGCCCTGTTTCTCCTTAGCCTGTTCATCCTCTGCAACTACATGTCATTCAGTATTCTCTATCACAATAGTGTTTCCCATTTTTTACTGAGCCTGGTGTTCGCCACATGAACAATGATCCGGGAAGCCAGCAATGGGCAAGACCAACCATCCCGATTTATCGGCGATTGCTGGAACATACCCTGCTGGTCGAAAACACCGACATGAACAGAAAAATCATGCAGCAATTCGAGACCATCAAAAAACCGGTGATAGCGAATGCCTGTGGTGATACTGCTTCGCTTGTCGATAATGGCCACCTGATTGTAGTCACAAGCACACGGAAGGATGAAGGAAAAACCTACATTTCACTGAATCTGGCACTCGCCATCGCTGCTGAACAAGAACAGTCTGTCATCCTGATTGATGGTGATATTCTGGATCGAGGCATGACCCGTCTATTAAATCTTGAGGGCTTTCCTGGCTTTATTGATATCATCGAATCATCAGAAACGACCATTCAGGGCGCACTGATCAAATCGGATATTCCTGAGCTCTATATATTACCGGTTGGCTCAATGACTGAACGGGGAATACAGGCATTATGCAGCCTCAATATGGACAAATTTCTTACCGATCTCAGCCATCTATTCCAGGACAGCATTATCATTATCGATACACCGGCAGTATTAACCTTTACGGGCACTCAGGTATTTACCGAGATTGCAGGTCAGATTGTTTTTGTCATTGAGGCCAATGCAACAACAGAAAAATCCATACATGCTGCACTTGAACTGCTGCCACCGGGCGCGCCAGTCAATCTGGTCTTGAATAAAAGCAGAAGCCTCTCACGTCAGCGATAACCTTAACAGGCTGTTGAAAAAGTCTCAGGCAAGCGCAAGACAAGGCAAAAATCGGCGAAAAAGCGCAGTGTACACGCAGTACATGAGCCTTTTGAGCCGATTTTTAACGCAGGATTGTGCCGCAAGAGGGTTTTTCAACAGCCTGTTAAAGCGCTGGTTCTAATAACTGACTCTCGATACTGACTGTATTGTCATGCTCATCGGAATACAGGACCACCGTATTCCGGCCAGCGGTTTTCGCAGAATACAGAGCAATATCCGCACAGTTGATCATTTCTTCGAGCGTATTTTTCATAACATTACAAATACCAATACTGAGAGATACATTGACCCGCGTATCATCAATCTGAAAAACCCCCTCTTCAATTGCCTCTCTGATGCGCTCAAAAACAATCATGGGGCCGTCCATATTCACGGCCACAACACAAAACTCCTCACCACCAAAGCGTACCAGTAGATCCGTATCGCGGAGATTGTCAGCGAGTACTGCTGCAACTTGCTTTAATACCCGGTCACCTACCAGATGACCGTACTTATCATTAATCTGCTTGAAATTATCAAGATCCAGCATTGCTGTAGTAATCTGCAAGTGTCCTCGTCGCGCACTACCAAACAGTTTATTACCCATTTCAAACAAATAATAGCGATTATGCAACTGCGTCAATTGATCTCTTGTAGCAGACTCCCGAATGCGTTCGATATATTCAACCGTATCCGCATTCTGGGTTACGCGGCAATAAAATTCTTCCACCTCAAAAGGTTTGCCCAGAATATCATTGGCTCCAGCTTTCAACATTTTTGCATTCAGCTCGCCATCCGAGGCACTGGTAACTGCAATGATCGCCAGTTCACTTCGTGACCTTGTTGCTCGAATCTGGTAGATTAATTCAAGCCCATCAATATCCGGCATAATATAATCCGTGATAACCAGACGAATATCCGGATTTTGTTGCAAAATATCGAGAGCCTCTGCCCCACCCTCAGCCTCCAGCACATGGTATTGATGAATCTTCAGTAACTGGCGCAGATAAACCCGAAATGATGCTTTATCGTCAACAACCAACACTTTAAAATCTGCATTGGTAACAATGCGTCTTGCAAGGTTGACTACGTAGTCAATTTCACTGGCGTTTCGTTTGATGACATAGTCCACGATATCGTTTTTTACAACAATTTCGCGCAACTCATTCGACATACTGCCTGTTAAAACTATGGATGGAATACCGTATTCGGAACTAATGACATCGACAATTTCGCCCTTTGGACCATCAGGCAGATTAAGATCAAGCAAGGCGAGATCAATATCCCCCGCATAATTACAAACCTTTTCTCTGGCACTTTTTATTGAATCAGCCAATAGGACATTAACATCCATTTCCTGCTCAATCTGGCCTTTCAATAAATAAGAAATGGCTTTGCTGTCATCGACAACCAGAATTGTTTTTCTGGCAGGAGTGATATTAGACATACTTGAGGCTCCTTATGATCGCGATCATATCTAAATCATCCTGTTTAATACCGGTTATCATTACTCTAATCTGTCGGCCAGGATAAGATATTCTTGATCCGCCTGTATTAGCTAATGTACTGTTTGATAAGTAATCAGAAACAATGATCCAGTTAATTATATCCGGTCTTTATCCAGATAATTCTCTTAACGCTTGAACGCTCATAGACAAGCGTTATGCTCTATTCGTACCTGGTTATTAACTTGTGATGTGAAGTCACCTGCGGGAACCGCCGAAAAGAGTCTTGCTCTGCCCAGACAATTGGTTATCTCCGGCGATGGAAATACTCTGTATATTGCAGCGAAAGGATCAGACAAAGTAGGGATTTTTACTGTCACCGAACTGGAGAACAATAGCTTTGTTCCAGACAGCGCTGATCATGTGCATATTAGCGGTGGTGGCCCGGCCGGATTGTTATTAGATGAAACACATAACCGCTTGTACGTCACCTCGCGCTTCGATAACGGTCTATCGATTATCAACACCATCACACGCTCTGAAACAGATCATATTCAACTGGCAAACCCCGAGCCTGCCGACATACTCGTTGGCAGACGTTTCTTATATGACGCCAACATGACTTCAAGCAATGGCGAAGCTGCCTGTGGCAGTGTCATGTCGATGGTGATTTTGACAGTCTGGCATGGGATCTGGGCGACCCTACTGGCTCGGTTCTGTTTAACCCGTTGGGGTTCACAGTTGGTCCTTTGGGTAATCCAGATTTCCATCCTATTAAAGGTCCGATGGCAACCCAGACACTACGAGGAATGGCTGGACAGGGCTCTATGCACTGGCGTGGTGATCGAACAGGAGGAGGAACAGGCATACCCAATGCCCAGCCTGACTCTGGAATCTATAACGAAGTAGATAGCTTTTGAAGGACTATTGGGCAGGTCGATACCTGGAACAGAACCTGAAATGCAGGCTTTCGCCGATTTTATCCTGCAGGTCACAATGCCACCAAACCCGATTCGCAATCTTGATTGCTCTCTAACATCCAGACAGACTGCCGGACATACAACCTATTTCAATATTCCAACTGATGGACAAATCTGTGATAGCTGTCATGTTCTGAATCCAGAACAGGATTTTTTTGGCACTGATGGTCGCGCCAGTTTTGAGCTGGAAGCGCAACACATGAAAATCCCGCAATTACGCAACATGTACACCAAGGTAGGTATGTTCTGGAATGCCTGCGGTGTCTTTTTTCAACAGCGGTGATAATGTCCATAAAGGAAACCAGATCAGAGGCTTTGGTTTTCTACATGATGACAGCATCAGATAGCCTGTTACGTTTCTTTAACGCTACAGCATTCAATTTTGGCAGTGATACACAACGCAAAGAAATGGAACAGTTTATCCTCGCATTCGATTCGACACTGAAACCAATTGTTGCCAGCAACTTACGCTAACTGATACCAACAACGCCATTGTCAGCGCACGTATTCAACTGCTCATTGACCAGGCTGCCGTTGGTAACTGTGACCTAATAATCAAAGGGACTATTGCAGGAGAAGCACGTGGCTGGCACCGCCTTTCCAATGGCAGCTTCAAAAGTGACAAGACTGCGGAAACAACATTGAATGACAGCCAACTTAGAGCACTGGCTCAGGTACCTGGCCAGCATCTAACCTATACTGCTGTTCCACCTGGCAGTGCCGAGCGTATGGGAATCAACAAGATGAAGACAGTTTTCTCGATGGCAATGATAACTGCCCTGCTCTTAATATCACCGACCAGACAGACACTGATTCTGACGGTCAGGGTGATGCCTGTGATGCAGACGATGATAACGATAACCTGTCTGATCTGTTCGAAATCAGTATTGGCACAAATTCGTTACTGGCCGACAGCGATAATGATGGGTTGAATGATGATGCTGAAGTGGGTTTTGATGGTGATATTAATACCTACACACCTGGTCAGGACACCAATCCACTGCTACAGGATAGCGATGGAGATGGTTTGCTTGATGGCAGCGATCCGATCCCACTGATCGTCAACATTGCCGATGGCGACCTTGCTCCACTTGGTTCACCCGATGGCATCATTAACGCTGCTGACCTACTCATTGGTACTCGCATCACTCTGGGCAGTTTATCTGCAACTAGCCAACAACTGGCTCATGGTGATTTATATCCTGCAGGTGCTCGTGATGGAATCATCAATACTCAGGATTTAATCCTGTTGCAAAAACTGGTGCTGCCATAACCTCAGAACAATCTTGCTTCGGGTCAACATTAATCAGCGGCCTATAATTATTAAAATAATCAAAAACAGGAACCTTTCTGCTGTTCCATGCATCTTGTGTTTGAAGCATGGCCCGGCAAGCTGGTGCCGTGATATGGCATATTTATCAGGGGTAAAGTATTCAGGCTTTAATAATAACCTTTTATAACTGTTACTATAGGTATCCTTATGGATACTCCGATTAAGTTAATTAAATTCAGGTGCAGGAATAATTGGACTTGAACAGAGCATCCTTAAGCGAATCTTCCAGACTCGGTCAAACAAAGAGACCATCGCACTATGAATATTAAGGATATCGTTGCCCCTCCTGCCGAGGTCTCAGACGAGGACATCATTAAGCGCATAAAAAAAGGCGATGGTAATGCCTATGGCGGTATTATGCGACGCTATAACCACCGTATATACCGCATTGCCCGCAGCATAGTAACTGACAATGATGCAGCTATGGATGTTGTACAGGAAGCCCATATAAAAGCCTATACGAGACTTGAAAGTTTTCAGGGCAGCAGCAGTTTCATAGCCTGGTTAGCCAGCATTACCCGCAATGAGGCCTTGATGTATTTGCGTAAGCATAAAAGAGAGGTGTCTATGTCAGATGATGAAATAGAAACTTTTGAGCGATCACGAAAAGAAAAAACATCCCTTGAAAATGAAGACCATCCTGATGCACATCTGGAAAATAAACAATTACAGAAATTGATAGATCAGAATATTGATACGTTACCAGAGGGTTTTCGCACAGTTTTTATATTACGAGCCATAGAGCAATTTAGTGTTAAAGAAACAGCAGAAATACTTAACATCAATCAGGCAACCGTTAAAACCCGTTATTTCAGGGCCAGAAAATTACTGCGTGGCCAGATTCAAACGTACCTTGATACGGCGGGTATAACAATCTACGAGTTTGGTGGTGATCATTGCGATATTATCGTGAAAAATGTGATGGATTTTATTAACAAGAATGTTGAATAGTGAGGCTATTAACCGTGAATTACCCATCTAACAGGAGAGAACTCTTCAATTATCTGGGAGTTACCCAGCAAATCAGTAGTCATAAAGAAAAGTTACTATCAGGCATCGGCGCATTCCTTGGCATACTGAGTATTTATTTAATCAGTATTCAGTTTCTTGACAAAACTACAGCGGTCTACATCATCCCATCCATGGGAGCTAGCGCTGTTTTACTGTTTGCAGCACCCCATGTGCCCTTCTCACAACCCTGGAATGTTTTTGGAGGTCATCTGATTTCAGCCGTGATAGGTGTTAGTTGTACCTTATGGATTCCAAATACAATCATTGCTGCCTCGGCCGCCGTCGGTATTGCGGTAACCGTCATGTACTATACCCGTTGTATTCACCCGCCTGGCGGCGCAACGGCCCTGGCTGCAGTGATCGGGAGTGCCAAATTGCATAACCTTGGCTATCTCTACATCCTCTACCCCGTGTTATTAAATACCATCACAATACTTGTCATCGCAATACTCTTTAATGGGTTATTTAACTGGAGACGCTATCCTGCCTACCTTTACAAACAATTATCGGCAAAAGATCGTATAAAAAAGGAAGGTTATCAGGCTATCAAGCACGAAGACTTTGTCTATGCGCTCAGTCAAATTGATTCCTTCATTGATGTAACCGAAGCCGATGTATTAAAGATTTATTCAATCGCTACAGGCAATAAGAATGACATTAAAAAATAAAAGGCAATCTCGAATTCCGATTATCTGGTGTAACCAGCTTAATACGTAGCTGAGTAGTAAACAACAGGATTACCGTTACAATAATGATCATCAAGAGTAAATTCAAACCCGCCTGGTGGTTAGCAAGCCCCCATGCTCAGACCATCTATCCGAGCTTATTCAGAAAGACTCGCCTACCTGCATTGCAACGCAAACGCCTTGAATTACCCGATGGAGATTTCGTTGATCTTGACTGGACACCGGATACATCAGGGCCTCTGGTACTTATCCTGCATGGACTGGAAGGTAATATCCAGTCACATTACGCCGCCGGCGTTTTATCTACGTTATATAAAGCATCTATGACCATTGTTTTTATGCATTTTCGGGGTTGTAGTGGTGAGCCTAACCGTCTGACACGCAGTTACCATTCAGGTGAAACCAGTGACCTGAAGTTTGTTGTTCGCACACTGCGAAATGATTACCCGACAAGAGAGATTTCAATTATTGGCTTTTCTCTGGGAGGCAATGTATTGCTCAAATGGCTTGGTGAACAAGCAGTGAATGCAAACATACAACGCGCAGTCGCTATCTCCGTTCCATTTGAATTAAGTACTGCAGCTGATGTCCTTGAACAGGGAGCGTCACGCTTATACCAGCGCTACCTGTTGAATAGACTACTGCGTTCTGTGCAAACGAAAATGAAAATAATGGACCTTCCGATAGACGCGCAGGATTTGAGAAAGCTAACAACACTGCGCGCATTTGATAATACTGTTACCGCACCTCTGAATGGTTTTAGCAGTGCGGAGGATTATTACAGTCAATGTAGTTCTCGCCAGTTTTTAACCCACATAAGAACACCTACCCTGATCATCCATGCAGAAGATGACCCATTCATGAACACCAGTGTTATACCAAAGAATAGCGAGCTAAGCGAAAGTGTGACACTGGAGATAAGCAAGCATGGCGGTCATGTTGGATTCATCAGTAGTCATAAATTGCCAGATCCTATTTACTGGTTAGATCTGCGTATACGGCAATTTCTTCTGGATGCAGAAGAAAGGGTTTAAGGGTACCCAGTTTTCTTGCATAATAACTTATACCCACCATGCAAGCATGAGAATCATCAACCTTCAGGGTTTAGTTCTTTACAGAAGCTGATAAGCATAACTGAACTACTCTCTACAACGGCTCATCGAACAACTTTCTGAAAGACTCAAGGTCAGCAATATTCAAATCGGATACCAGCGAATAGTCTAATCTATTGGTTCGCCAGCTGATGACATTATAACCGCTATAACTAGCCTGTTTTGTCTTTTCAGGCCTCGCGAGACTTGCTGAAACAAACAAATTAATCGTATGTTGGCGGTGGCGATACACAAGTGCAGCAACTTTTCCGCCAGCAATATAATCCAGCCTGCCACCCACCAGTGGATAGCCCTTTCCGGTCAGATCATAAACAGGTGGTGAAAAATCCAGGCGGCCATGAAACCAGGGTTTAACTGTATGCGAATCTGATGAGGCAATATCTGTAAGATGATTGGCCATCAGCGAACCAACATGCGCAGAAACCAGTGACTGTTGCCATCCATTCTGCACTTGTCGATTATTCTGAAAGGAAAGAAGCCCCCAACCAATCGATACGCCTAGCAGCAATGCTGGCAAGCTGTATATAAGTGAGGACTGTAAGTCTCGAAATGGCAAAAACTTATCCTGCGAGTCTTCTTTGATAAGGCTATTCTTTATCCGTTTATGTAAATATTGAGGCGCAGAATCATGGCCAATCTCTGCCTGGAGATCTCCTGATAACTGTTTCAAAGCCATGTACTCCTGATGACATTTTTCACAGTGCTGGATATGCAGATGCATGTTATTCACCTCATATTCTGACAATTCATCATCAACAAATGCATTCAACAAGGCAGTAACTTCATTGCATTTCATGACTGATAATCCCCCAATAATTGGCGCAACTGTTGTCGGGCTCTTGAAAGACGCGACATAACAGTACCCTGTGGATTTCCTGTCACCGCTGCTATCTCTCGGTAGCTCAAACCCTCAAGCTCTCGCAATATGATAACCTCCCGGAATGCAATGGGTAATAATTTAATCGCCTCCCTGACCTGCCTCTGGCAACAGGCACTTTCAGCAAGCTGCTCTGGGGATTGTGGAATCGAACAGGCTGGCATGCCTTCAATTTCAGTACTGTCCAGTTCTTCATTAAATGACATTTCAATATTCATGTGGTACTTCCGCATCCACGAATAACAGGTATTCCGTGTAATAGTCAGTATCCAGGCCCGACTATTTTCATCATTGTAGTTTGCAAAAGCACGATAAGCTCTCAAATACGCTTCCTGGACAATGTCTTCAGCATCAAAAGCATTTCCACACAGGTATCTGGCAAGGTTATATGCTGCGTTGAGGTGTGGCTGAAACAGCTTTTCAAACTGTTTTCGCCGACCATTACCAAACAATCCTATCTCTCCGACTCATCACTGGAATTCACCTTCATATCTGTTAACTCTCCGTTTGCGCTTTTTATTCCTTTGTAGACAATTATTTTTTCCTGCGGGAATAAATCTCATCTAATTTAAGTTCTTCTGATAGTACACAGTGTACAAACCTGTCTTCGTTGGAATGTCAGGACAAGATTAGTATCTTAGATAAGGAGATTTATCATGAATAGACGTTCATTTTTTCGTTTAAGTATCGCGGGTGTAGCAAGCAGTGTTTTTCTCCCTCAAATGGTTCTTAGCAAATCCTCATACAAAGAAAAAATGAGTCAATCTCTTGAAACTATCAATAGCCCTATTATGGCAGGAGGTCTGTATTACACCAAAGATTCCCCAGGTCGCTGGGAGAAAAAATCGGGTTCTCATTCCCCCATTCTCAGTAAAACTGATTCTGGTGTCAGTGTATTGACAGGACACCCCATGAATGAAGGCGATCACTGGATTATAAAGCATGTATTACTGGATAGTGATTTTAAATTCATTGCTGAAAATATCTTTGACCCTGCAAAAGATAAAGCCGCAAGATCTGAGTTTGAACTTACCAATCAAACAGGCGTTATTTATGCATTAAGCGTTTGTAATAAACATGACACTTGGGTGAATGTATTAGAAGTATAGCGGAGACAAAATTAAAGAGCCATTTATGAATCAACATTTAATAATATTATTCTTACTGATATGCAGTAGTTTAGCTTTCGCTGGCGGAGTCGCGACGGCTGGAAAAGATAAAGCACTAATTTGTACCGCTTGTCATGGGGCAGACGGTAATAACTCTAATGCAGAATATCCAGTGTTAGCAGGGCAAGTAGAATCTTACTTACTTAAACAGCTGAAAGACTTTAAATCAGGGGCCAGGGTCGATGACCACATGACGTCGATGGTCTTAGCCGTTGAAGAATCAGATTTTGAAGACATTATTGCCTATTTTTCAAGCCAGCCAATCAGAAAACGTCCCGAAAAGAGTAAAAATCATGAAATAAATTCGGGTAAAAGCATCTTCATTTCTGGCATCAAAAATAAATCTGTGCCAGCCTGCTCAAGCTGCCATGGGAGCAAAGGTTTAGGAAACAAAGAGACTGCATACCCTTCCCTCGCTTCCCAGCATGAGGAGTATATCGCTAAGACTCTAAAAGACTTCCGAGACGGAAAACGCAAAAATGATAAAGATAAACTCATGAGAAATGTGGCGTCAAAACTTAGTGATAAAGAAATTGAGGCTCTAGCTATTTATATCAGCAATCTTTGATTGTAAAGAAAACAGGAAACTGATGATGATAAAAACACTCACTATTTTTAAAAAAATATTATTACTATCCCAATTACTGTCAGCCTCTGCTTTTGCAGAAGGAGATATGACTGCTCAATATCCTATTGAAGTCACTGTTAACCTTGGCGACAAAAGCAATAAACTTCGTTTCTATCCCTCGGCATTAAAGTTTGAAACTGGTAAGCTGTATAAATTGGTTATTAAGAATCCCAGTAAACAAAAACACTACTTTAGTGCAGTAGGACTCTCTCATTCGGTTTTTACACGCAAGGTTCAAATCGTTAATGCAAGCAATGCCACAATGGTTGAAGTGAAAGGTATCATCAATGAAATTGAGGTTTACCCAGAGGGAATAGCGGAATGGTGGTTTGTTCCAGTAAAAATGCTTAACAATAGTCCATTGCACTGCTCTATTAAAGGTCATACTGAAGCTGGAATGACGGGAGTTATTACGATTAAATAAATTGGAAATACCTAATAAAACCTCACCAAACGTAATTTTTATGTTCCAGCTATGAAATGCGCACAGATGTGAAAGCTGATCCGAATCTATTTGTCAGCGGGTCAAATTTCTTAAACCCTCTCTCTGCAAAGATTACTACCTGGCGTTAAAAATCCATGATAGGCAACTCAGCATAACCCGGCCAGGACTCGATACGATAGACATGGACGAAATGAACGCAGTGATTATTGTGAAATAGCCGCTGCAATACTACGAAACTGCGTAATATAAGGAATAGTCTCATCACTATTACGCAATGCCACATACAGATTTCTGTGCATTCCACCTCGACCGAGGCGGATATTTTTCACGCTCAATGTTTCCGCATAACTGTCTGCCAGCCATTCCGGAAAAACACAAACACCTCTCTGTAACGCTACCATTTGTGCCATCAATTCAACTGACTCTATGTTTCGAATACAATCCGGCCTGATACCTGCCGGATTCAAAAAATGTGTCAATACATCGAGTCGATCAGGGGCTACCGGAAATACCAGCAGGGTTTCATCAGCAAGATCTTTGGCGAGCAGATGCTTCCGTGTTGCCAGCCTGTGCGTCTCTGCCACCATCAAAACCAGTTCATACTCGGCAATTTCATCATAATGAACGCCCTTCATTGCCACCTTGTCTGGCGTTACCAGAATATCAATGTGGTGGTTCCGCAAACCTTCCAGCCCGGAAAACTGAAACTTGTTAATGATATCAATATCGACATCTGGCATCTGTTCAAGAAACACACCAATGACCGTCGTTAACCAACGGTAACAGGGATAACATTCAACGCCGATCCGCAGAATGCCCTGGCGCCCTTCTCCATAGGCCTTGAGTGTCTGCTCAGCCTGCTGCAACACCGGCAATATCTGTTGTGCCGTCTGCAACAGCAATTCACCCGCCTGGGTCAGGCGCAAATTACGACCCTGGCGCTCCCAGAGTTTTACTTCGAGCTTCTTTTCCAGATAACGGATCTGGTGAGACAGGGCTGACTGACTCAGGCAAAGCGCGTTTGCTGCTTCTGTCAGCGTACCGTTAATTGCCAGCGCCTGAATGATGGTGAGGTGACTACGCTCAATCATATTATGAATAAATTTCATCAATAAAGTAATTATCATCATTTTACCTCATCAGTTAACGTTCTTATACTTTTTTGTTTGTCACTATATAATCAGGGAAGCATTGCAATGATCACAACTCACTCACTCGGATTTCCAAGAATCGGCAAACAACGAGAGCTGAAATTCGCGCTGGAAAAATACTGGGATAACAATCTGACTCGCAGGGAGCTACAACAAACTGCCACCCATCTGCGGCAACAAAACTGGCAGCAACAAACCCGCCTGGATCTGGTGCCGGTGGGAGATTTCTCACTTTACGATCAGGTGCTGGATACCAGTTTCATGCTCGGCCATCTTCCTGCTCGAATTAGACAGATACCTGCCGCTGAACAGAGCGACGAGCTGGACAACTACTTTCGCCTTGCAAGGGGCCGCGCTGCAGCCGATGATAAACATGCGGTACAGGCGGCAGAAATGACAAAATGGTTTGACACCAACTACCATTATATTGTGCCCGAATTTGAAGGCACGACGACTTTTTCATTGAATGCTGACCGCTTGTTGGAGCAGATCACTGAAGCTAGACAATCAGGTATTCAGGCAATCAAGCCCGTCATTATCGGCCCGGTCACCTGGCTGTGGCTGGGCAAATCACGCGATAATAGCAACCGACTCGACTTACTGGATAAACTGATTCCGGTATACGCGCAACTCCTGAAAATACTTCAGCAAGCCGGCATCGACTGGGTACAAATAGATGAACCCGTACTGGTCATGGAGCTTTCATCTGAATGGCAGCACGCCATCAGAAAAACCTATTACGATTTGCAAAGAGCACCAATCAAAATTCTGCTGGCCACCTATTTCGGTGCCTTACAGGAAAATCTACAACTGGCCTGTGATCTGCCGGTCGATGGACTGCATATTGATGCGATTAATGCCCATGATGAAGTCACTAAACTGGTCGACTGGTTGCCTGCGCACAAAGTACTGTCGCTAGGTGTTATTAATGGCCGCAACATCTGGAAAACCGACTTACAGGCAACGCTTACATGGCTTCAACCAATTCATCAACGCCTGCAAGAGCGGTTATGGCTAGCACCGTCCTGTTCGTTATTACATGTGCCTGTCGATCTCAACAGTGAACAGAAACTGGATATCCGCAACTGGTTAGCTTTCGCCACGCAAAAAATTGAAGAACTGGCAACGCTGGCAACCGCTCTCAATCATGGTAGCGAAGCTGTCGCAGAAAAGCTGGCCGACAATCAGGCAGCGATTAACAGCCGACAGCAATCAGAACGGGTGCACAATAAACAGGTAAAGCAACGTCTGGCCAATGTTTCAGATCAACTGGCTAATCGTCAATCGAATTACGCAACGAGATCAACCCTGCAATGCCAGCAACTCAATCTGCCGATCTATCCAACAACCACCATCGGTTCCTTCCCACAAACACTGGAAATACGTCATACCAGGCGAGACTACCGCACCGGCAAGATTTCAAAGACCCTCTATCAGCAGGCGATGCACAACGAAATTAAAGCCTGTATTCAACAACAGGAAGCACTGGGCCTGGATGTATTGGTGCATGGTGAACCGGAACGCAATGACATGGTGGAATACTTTGGCGAACAGTTAAACGGCTATGCCTTTAGCCAATTCGGCTGGGTTCAGTCCTATGGCTCACGCTGCGTCAAACCGCCAATTATTTTTGGTGATATCAGCCGCCCCAGGCCAATGACTGTCGACTGGATCAGCTACGCCCAGTCACTCACCTCGAAACCGGTCAAAGGCATGCTGACTGGACCGGTGACTTTGCTGAACTGGTCGTTCGTGCGTGACGATCAACCACATTCACAAACCTGTCTGCAACTGGCACTGGCAATCCGTGACGAAGTCCTGGATCTGGAAAAGGCTGGCGTACAAATCATCCAGATTGATGAGGCCGCCCTGCGCGAAGGTTTACCATTACGCCAGGCTCAGTGGAAGCACTATCTGGCCTGGGCCATCCGGGCATTCCGGATCACAGCCAACGGCGTCCGGGATAACACCCAGATACATACCCATATGTGCTATTCCGAATTCAATGACATCATCAGGGCGATTGCTGATATGGATGCTGATGTGATCACCATTGAAACCTCGCGCTCAGACATGGAATTACTGGATGTCTTCGAAGCATTTCAATACCCCAATGAAATTGGCCCAGGTGTTTATGATATTCACTCGCCAAATATTCCTTCCGTGGACGCCATTGTTCAGTTAATGAAGAAAGCTGCGCAACATATCCCGGCCAACCGCCTCTGGGTAAACCCGGATTGCGGCTTGAAAACCCGCCAATGGGAAGAAGTTACACCGGCACTGGTCAATATGGTGGCAGCCAGTAAACGCCTCAGGGAAGCCAATCTGGCAGTTATATGACGCTATACGGCTATATATCATTAACAGAAGCTGATTGCACAACCGATACACAAGCAATAATATAGGCGAGTATTTTTAACTGGATGACAGGATCTGATGCAGATCCTGTCTGACTATGATGGATCCCCGCCTTATGCAGATAGATTACCAACAGGTCAACCAGCAACAACTGGCCAGCGACATAGACGAAATTCGCAACAATATCGGTACCCCAACCTACGAAGACTTCCAGCACCTGAAAAAAGTGGAACGCTGGGGTCGATTTTCGGCTTTTCTCGGCTACGCTATGGCCTGGATATTTCCGTTAAACATCCTTGGTGCCTTCCTTATCAGTATTGGCAACATCAGCCGCTGGGCCAATGTTGCCCACCCGGTCTTGCACGGCGCCTATGACAAAGTGCCTGGCATCCCCAAACGCTACACCAGCAAAGGCTTCGCCAAAGGTTGGCGTCGTTTGATCGACTGGCTGGACTGGATTGAGCCTGCTGCCTGGGATCAGGAACACAACAAAATGCATCACTACAATCTGGGTGAAAACACCGACCCGGATAACATAGAACTGAATATGCAATGGCTACGTAACTCACGCATGCCTATGTGGTTACGCTATGCCATCGTCATGGTATTTGCCGGTATATGGAAGCTCGCCTACTACGCCCCGAATACCTTGAAAATGATCACCAATACCGAACGGCGTCGCCGCGGCGAAAAAGAACATGAAAGCTTTCTGCGCCTGGATGCGCTCACCCCGTTTGGCAAGGATGGCATGCGGCTCTGGCTACGCGGCTATCTGCCTTATGCAGGTTTTCGTTTTGTCCTACTACCCCTGTTGTTTCTGCCACTGGGCACGCAAGCTGTTTTCAATGTTTTCATGGCATCGTTACTCGCCGAGTTCATCACCAATCTGCATTCATTCCTGGTCATTATCCCAAATCACTCGGCTGATGACATTTATCGTTTTGAACAACCCGGCAAAAGCCGCGGTGAATTTTATCTACGCCAAATCATCGGCACCGTCAATTACCAGACCGGCACTAACCGCATAGACTTCATGCACGGCTGGCTCAATTACCAGATCGAACATCACCTGTTCCCTTCCCTGCCACTAAACCACTACCAGAAAATGCAGACACTGGTAAAAGATATCTGCCAGAAACACCGTCTGCCCTATCGCCAGGAAAATGTCTTCAAACGCCTACGTATGACACTCGACCTGATGGTTGGAAAAACCAGCCTGCTGGTCATTGATCATGCCTAGCCCGGATATTGCACCAATAGTAGCCATGATATAAAGGAGCTCCATGAAAACCCGCTCATTCTTTCTGCTACTTCTGTTGTCACTGCTGCCTGCCACTCAACTGCTGGCAGAAAGCCCGGTAACTGCACATGACACCGTGTTCAAACTGGTCGTCGATCAACCGGCAGATGCCGTCTATGGCACCCTCTACAAACACCTGGAAGAAGCCCGATTTTTTGTCGTCTTCGAACCCAACATTGGCAACAACCTCGCCAATTTTTCCGAACGCTGGGGCGAAAATTACAACCGTAATAAACTCACCAGCCTGCGATCCATAGTCTTCTGCAACGCCTGGTATGCCAACCAGGTCAGCAACCTCGACCCGGATATGCTCGGCCTGTGTCCGCTACACGCCAGCGTAGTCGGACGCGATGGAAAAACCACGATTCTGTTTAATCGTCCAACCATCGTCGCTGCCAACAGCCCTGCGCTGAAGCTGATCCGCGAGCTTGAAGAAGATGTGATAAAGTCGATCAAAGCCGGCTTCAAATCAGACGCCAGTAAACAATAGAGATCACCACATGAGCTCGATCAAACGTCACTCAACAACTGCTGTGACCGTGGGCGATATCATCGTCGGTGGCCAGGCACCTGTCGTCGTGCAATCCATGACCAATACCGACACGGTAAATATTGATATCACCGTTGCACAGGTACAGCAGTTGACTAATGCCGGCTCTGAACTGGTCAGAATTACAGTCAACAGTGAAGCAGCCGCTGCTGCGGTTCCGCATATCCGCGAAAAACTCGACAGCCTGGGCTGTCATGTTCCACTGATCGGCGATTTTCATTTCAACGGCCATAAACTCCTCACCAAACACCCTGATTGTGCGGTGGCACTGGCAAAATACCGCATCAACCCCGGAAATGTTGGTCGTGGCAAAAAACGCGACGAACAGTTTGCCGCACTTATCGAAACCGCCTGCAAACATGACAAACCGGTACGCATCGGCGTCAACTGGGGCAGTCTCGACCAGGAACTGGTGACCCGTCTGATGGATGAAAACAACCGCAGCGCCCAACCGGCAGAAGCACAAACTATCATGCATAACATCATGATCACCTCAGCACTGGAAAATGCCGCGCGCGCCCGTGAACTGGGCATGCCAGCTAACAAAATTATCCTCTCTCTGAAAATGAGCGGCGTACAGGATCTGATCGCCGTTTATCAACGCATCGCCAGTGAATGCAACTATGCACTGCACCTCGGCCTGACCGAAGCAGGTATGGGCTCACGTGGCATCATCGCCTCCACTGCTGCCCTCTCGGTACTGCTGCAGGCCGGCATCGGCGACACTATCCGCCTCTCTCTCACGCCTGAACCCGGCGCTAGCCGCACCCAGGAAGTTATCGTCGCCCAGGAACTGCTGCAATCCCTCGGCGTGCGCGCCTTCACCCCGAGCGTTATCGCCTGCCCCGGTTGCGGCAGAACATCCAGTGACTACTTCCAGACACTGGCGCAAAGCATACAGGCCTACCTGCGCGAGCAAATGCCTCAATGGCACCAACAATATCCCGGTGTAGAAAACATGACCGTTGCCGTCATGGGCTGCGTCGTCAACGGTCCAGGAGAAAGCAAACATGCTAACATCGGCATCAGCTTGCCTGGCACTGGAGAACGGCCAGTCGCACCGGTTTATATTGATGGCAAAAAAGGCGTCACGCTGAAAGGTGATCATATTGCTGAAGAGTTTCAGCAACTGGTTGAAGGGTATGTTGCCAGGACTTATGGGTGAAATAGAATGTTTGATACAATTTACCCACTGATTAGTACATATATTCCGTTCCTGTTCATCACTACCACTTTAATTGGCATACTCTGGGCAGTACATTGGCTGTTAATTGCCAAACACGGTGCTGTCGAGAATGAGCAACTGTTTTCCCGGCAATTAATGATGCTGGGGCTTACCCTGGTTGCGTTGTTAATTACCGTTCTGAATTTACCCATCAACGAAAATTCGCGTAATCAACTCATCGGCCTGTTCGGCCTGCTTTTGTCAGGTGTTTTCGCATTCTCATCCACAACCGTTGTCGCCAATCTATTCGCTGGCCTGGTTATCAGATTTAACAAGCCATTCGAAATCGGTGATTTTATAAGAGTCGGTGAACATTTCGGACGGGTCGTGGAGCGCGGTTTATTTGATACGGAAATTCAGTCTGAGAAACGCAATCTCATTTCTATTCCGAATACCTATTTGATTACCCACCCCATTGCCACAACCCAACGTTCCGGTGCGATTGTTTCGGTTTCGCTCTCACTGGGTTATGAAATTCATCATCTGCAAGTAGAACGTCTCATGATTGATGCTGCCAGACAAAGCGGACTGGAAGATCCTTTTGTACACATTATCGAACTTGGCGACTATTCGGTGACATATCAGATCTCAGGTGTTCTGGAAGATGTAAAAGCGTTGATAACAGGACGCTCCAAATTATATCGCTTTGTACTGGATGTTCTACACGATAATAAAATTGAAATTGTATCACCGGCTTTTATGGCGCAACGCCGCATCCCCGAAAATCAACGCATCATCCCGCCACCGATTACTCATTCCCCATCTGACTCAGCACCAATTGCCGAAGAAATTATGTTCGACAAAGCCGAGCGCGCAGATCAGTTTGAAGAAGAAAAGCAGGCATTGCATGCAGCGATAAAAACACTGGAAGAACAACTCAAAGAGTCAGACGGTGAAGTCAGGGAAAATATTCGGCGAGCGATTGAAGATAATCAAAAACGACTGGCAATACTAAAAGCGACCGCTGCCGAACATGACAAATCGGACCAGCCGGTTAACGATAGCCAGGCCTGATACAGGTATTACGTAATACGCCCAGCGTGACCGACCACGCCAGCAAAAACTCAGACAGAGAGGAATAAAAGCACACTGGTAGGAGATTGCCTTAAGGGCGTAATTAATGTGAAATCCGGGTGTTACGACCACCAGAAATAATACGAACACGCTCACCAACGACAAATTTTTCATTGGGTGACAAAGCCTGCACAATGGCTATGGTTCGTCCATTTTCCATAGAAACTGTGATTTCCACACCACTTGTGCGTGTTACACCCTCTTCAATAGCCGCACCTGCCAACCCGCCTACAACTGCACCAATAACAGCCAGCACATGACTGGCCGTACGCCCACTAACATTACTACCGGCAAGCCCACCAATCAGAGTGCCAGCACCACTACCAATGGGTGTTTTGGTCCCCTCTATATTGACAGGTCTCAACTGCTCAATAATACCGTATTCAACCTGCTGAACTGCTCGAGCTTCAGATCGACTATAACTATCCCCCGCCAGATTTGAGGCACATCCGGCAAGACTGGCCGCAATGAGTAGTAATACAATAGAAACACTGTTTTTCATGATATTCATCCTTAAAACCTACTTTATATTGACTTAGAACTGCATCATAAGTTCTTTTACAAGAATATTCCAAATAATATATGATTGTCAGATGTTCCGCCTAGAAACACCGCATCTCTTTGTCTAACAGGCTATAATCACCTGCCAAATCACATTACTCAAAGAGGATAAAATCTTGGCATCTAATAAAGCGCGAGCTTACTTCGGACTCTCTGGATACCATTTCAATCCCGATAACATCACACAGCTGATTGGCATAGAACCCACTGCGACTAATGGCTCTGGCATGGGGGGTAGTTTGGACAAACCGGCCATCAGTTCATGGGAGTTGTCGACAGATATTATTATTGATGATATAGATCTTTATGATTTAACGGACATCATTACGAAACAGTTAGAGCCTGTTACAGATAAAATTCTAGAAGCGATTAAAAACTATAATGTATCGCCTAGATTCGGCGTAGTGCTGGAGCTAACCGTTGAGAAAAATGCAAGCAATCCGGATATTGGTTTCGGTGCTAGAACGATTCGTTTATTAGCAGAACTTGGTGCGTTTATTAATATCGAATATAAACTTTCTGAATGAATTTGATTATTAAAAATCGATACTGTTTTATACAAAAAATTATACAAAAATAAAAAAGGGTAAAGAACTCGCTGTATAGCTAACGTTCTTTACTTGCGGTTCTTTTAAATATATCGACTCAGAAAACAGTTAGCTCATCATGAAAAAATTTTACCATTTTTAATCAATACAGACAATTAAACACTATCTAGCGAGTAATTGTCGAGTTACGCTAGCGCTAACTCGACCTACAAAACTGAACAGATTTGATTCTTTAATTCCCTTCCCCTCTGGGAGAGGACAAGGTCATTCGAATGCCTTATTTTCCTAAGTCGCAAACGACTCTGTCATTTTCCGTGCTTTATTCATCTGCTCTTCACAATGCTTTAAACACAATGGTTGCAGGGCGTGAGGAAAACATTCGATAATCACTTCAAAATCATCCGCTACCTCGTCTGCAAGCGCTGCGTCTTGTGTTAGCCCTGCCAACACTACTCGTGCTGTAGACTTATTTACCCGACACAAGACGGCAAGATGAAACGGTTGCTGTTGTTCCATACAGACGGTTAATGCGGTGTCGTAAGCTCTTATCGCTTCTTGCAGGCGGTCTGCATTTTCTTCCGATTCCGCTAAATTTTGCAGTACTGCGCCACGACTATTGTGTGTTGCAGCGAGTGCAAGGGCGTGGTTATCCGCATCGAAACCTGCCAGTGCGTTCTTGAAAGCAACGACTGATTTTTGAAAAGTACGATTACCTTTTAATAATTTCCCGTGCGTATAAAAACTGGCACCCAACTGGAACATGGTGGCTGCCCATTCTTCAGGCACCTGCTCACGCGTCCATACCAGCAAAGCATCTGTATAAGCATCCACAGATGTTTTCACCAATTTTGAATCGCTCTGCTGTCTGCCCAGTGCCTGTGTCGCGGTACCGAGATTGTACTGCGCTGTTGCCCATTCAGAGGGTGTATCTTCCTGGGTAAATACGTCAAGTGCGTAATTAAAAGCTGCAATGGCACTTTCATATAAAGCAACATCCATTCGTTGTTGTCCGAGTGCAGCTAGCACATTGCCCAGACTGCTCTGCACAGCAGCCCACTCCAGAGAAGACTGCTCGCGGGACAGTTCAGTCAGTTTTGACTCAAACGCTGCCTGCGCCGACTCAAGAATGTTGGTACTAAAATGGCGTTGTTCGAAATTACCACGGGTATGTAAAAAGTTATCCTGTACGGCAACGCTGGTATCAGCAGGTGCACCCTTTCCAGCAGTCTTATCATGGTCTGGATCAACGCTCTGATTATTTAAGCCAGTTTTATAGTGATCAATGGCCTTAACCAGTTCACTACTGCTCGGATAAAAAATATAATTATTTGAGAATTTCATTGCGAGAGAATATCATCAAGATCAGGATTGGCACCAACAGCACCACCCAGGTCGACTTCTTCATCAGTCGCATCACGTATAGTTAAAACTTTTAACTTGAAAACAACGTCTCTACCACAAAGTGGGTTATTTCCGTCGACGGTTAAGGTTTCGTCATCGAAGCGAGTGACGATAAAGTTTTTGGGTTCACCTTTTTCATTTTCCATGGTGATGGTCATACCTATTTCCCGATATTCCTCCGGTACATTGTCGATACGATCGGTAAACACCAGCGATTCATCTCTCTCACCGTATAACTGTTTAGTGTCGATCGGCACTTCGATGATATCACCTACTTTTTTCCCGGCCAGTTCTTTTGTCACCTGCTCAGATAAAACATCATTTACACCATGAACATAACCCAGCGGATAGTCGATAGTAACGAGTACATCTCCCGTTTTCACATCGATGACTTTATAATTTAGTTCAACAAATTGTTCGTTTTCTATTGTTTCTGACATAATAAATACAGTCGCCCGCCTTAATTAGACTTGTTTAAAAGAGTGTGGCGCCAAAAATTTTCACTTTTTCTTCTTCATATCCCAAAACCAATCGGCCTAGCCATTCGCCTTCTTTTTTGTTGTTGGTTTGCTTATAAAGTACCGTTACATGTTCACCGCGGCGAATCATACCGAGGTAGTCATATTTTTCAGACAGGTTTTTTGTCAGCGTGCTTCTGGCAAACTGTTTGCCCATCTCAATCTCGTTTGCACCCAACATCATTTTTGCAGAAAAATTACGGGTAAAAGCGCCGTAATTTTCTTCATTAGAAAACTTAATTAGATCTTCCCACATAGGATGAGCCAGCTCTAAGATTTCTTCATCTGTTTTTTCAAGAATGTTCATAATAATCTCATTTTCAATGCCTTCTGCTCTGGGAGAAGGCTAGGATGAGGATACCCAACCCTCTCCCAGAGGGAAGAGGGAGTCATATAGAAGTGTATATAAAAAAAGGACCAACAAAACATGCCGGTCCTTTTTTAACGCAAATAAATTGTAGCTGGCTAGAACTTTTAGCCGTTATTTGCCTTGCCTTGGCAGACCAGCCTTACAAAACCAGCCTTACAAATCAACTTATTCGTCATCCACAAGGTGGTAACAAGGAGCTTTCTCCATAGTGTACTCACCCGTTTCAGGATCACGACGAGAGACTGTCAGTACGTGCCAGTTCTCATCATCAAGCTTCATCGCATCACCACGGTAGTAGTAACCAGGCCAGCGAGTTTCTTTACGGAACAAGGTATGCTGGAACACACTTTCTGAAGTAAGGAAACGATGCTTCAATTCCCATGCACGTAATAGCTCGTGAATGTCTTCAGCAGCAATTTTTTCCAGATCTTCAGCAAAAACCGCCATTTTCTTAAGGCCAATTTTCAGAAGTTTGTCGTTAGTCATGTAGTTAACACCAAATCCAGCGCAGTACTCATCCATCAGCTTTTGCAGACGATCAAGACCCTGCCTTGGGTTGATATAGTTAGGATTAACAGAACCAGCAACGATTTCGTTACGACCCACTGTGTAAACTTCCATTGGCTTGTAGATCTTTTCCTTCAGATCTGCAATTTGCTTGTCAGAAACACTGATACCCTCTGCCTTACCATCATCAATGTATTGACAGGCAGCCTTGGCAGCCAAACGTCCTTCTGTGAAAGAACCTGATGAGAACGCATGTGGTGTACCGCCAACAGCATCACCCGCACCAAACATACCTTCAACTGTAGTCATACGGTTGTAGCCCCAGTAGTATTCTTCAGGAGATACATCTTCTGGACCTGAACACCATGCACCACAACCCGTAGCGTGTGAGCCCATGACATATGGCTCAGACGTTGTCAGTTCAGGATTCTCGTATTTAGGATCTACATCAGTAGCCGCCCAAAGTACCGCCTGACCAACAGTCATACCTAAGAAATTATGCCAGCCAATTTCCTCAAGATGTGGGTCCTGGAAAGCTTCCATTGTTACCATATGGATAGGACCACGACCAGCATTCACTTCAGAAATAAATGCGTGGTTACGTAAACAAGTCGGGATTGGTTTGTGTGAGAAATGCTGATTCTCTGTATCCAGGTATTCCTTACCAACCATTTCAGTTAGAGCGGGGAACCACTTGGATTCATACTCTTCACCATTACAGTTTTGAGTGTAAGTTTTAAGATGTAAGAAGTACGCGCCAACAGGACCGTAACCATCTTTAAATCGAGCTAATACGATACGATTTTCCATCTGAGTCATTTTCGCGCCAGCGTCGATCATAAGACCATACGCGGAACCTGATGACCATGGTGCATACCATACACGACCCGCACCCTCACCCACTGAACGTGGTTTAAAGATGTTAGATGCACCACCCGCACCAACGATAACCGTTTTTGCTTTAAAGACGTGGTAGTTACCCGTACGAACATTGAAACCAACCGCGCCAGCACAACGGTTTTCTTTCGCATCGTCCATAAGAATGTGCGTAACACAGATACGGTTAAATACTTTGTCAGCAGAATTCTTCGCAGCTTCAGCAACGATAGGCTTGTAAGACTCACCATGAATCATAATCTGCCAGCGACCTTCACGAAGGTAAGCGCCAGTCTTGGCATCTTTCATGATTGGCAGGCCCCATTCTTCGAACTGGTGAACCGCTGAGTCAACATGACGAGCCATATCGAAGGCTAAATCTTCACGAACCATACCCATCAAATCCATACGTGCATAACGTACGTGATCTTCTGGATTGTTTTCGCCAAAGCGTGTACCCATATAACAGTTAATCGCGTACAAACCCTGGGCTACCGCACCAGAACGATCAATGTTAGCTTTTTCAGCAATAACAATCTTCTTGTTTTTGCCCCAATATCTAGCTTCGAATGCAGCACCAGTACCACCAAGGCCCGCACCTGCAACTAAGACGTCGATATTGTCTTCTATGATAGTTTTATATGCCATTAGTAGTACACCCCAGCTTTCAGTGACAGTTTATTCGACTCGAGAGTGTGGAGACTATCCTTACCGTCTTTATCAAGTTGAATATATTTAGGTTCGTTGTAAAGCAAATGGCTATTACGCATAGAATCATCAGGTGCAGATTCATTACTAAGCTGAGGAATAGCTGTGCCCCAGGGCTTAGTCGTAATAGGTGCAAGCAAATCGAAGTCTTTCTTACCATTGCGGAACTTGATGCGCCATGCAATAGTGCCTTTTTCTTCATCACGAACTACTCGTACCGAGTGACCAAGTGGTGCAAAGTCAGCATAACCACGAACATCAATTGCATGATGAGGGCAGGCTTTTACACAGGAATAACATTCCCAGCACATGTTAGGTTCAATGTTGTAAGCACGTCGCAGAGTTTTATCGATATGCATGATGTCAGATGGGCAGATATCAACACACTGTCCACAACCATCACACCGAGTCATATATACAAAAGTTGGCATAATAATCTCTCGCTAAATTAATTGGTTAAATAAAGTTGTTTAGTAGTGATTTGGTGATTCACGTTTGATGCCAAGCCCCATATTGGGTGGGTTGGTGCCCATGTATTCTGGGATATCTGGAAACTGTTTCTGTACGGCAGAATCTGTCAGATCGAAATCAGCAGGTAAATTCTCTCTCGAACCATCTGCTTTGGTTACCCGCTTCTGATAAGCAGCAGCAGGTTTAAAGAACATATGGGCAAACTTGGACCATAACACACCACCAAATAAGATAGTGCTAGAAAGGATAAACAGGGCGAAGAATAACCATCCTGCAGTCGATCCCTGAGTTGCTGACCAAATCAATGCGAATGTACAGGTAGCGAGCAGCGAAAGTATAAACATGTCTGCGCGTACGAAGCGATACCAGGGATTGCCTTCAGCAGCAAGATCAACGCGAATACCAAACCAGAACCAGTAACCACCAAAACAAAGCATCAATGCGCCCAGGTGCCAGAGAATTGGCCAGATACCTGGAGTAGTATCTCCAACATTAGAATAGCCAAAAATCATGATTGCTGTTGTAGCAACAAACAGAATAAAGCCATACATAGTAAAAAGATGGGAAATTCTACGCTTGGGGTTAGCAAACTCGGATGAAGTCAACACTTCGCTGGTAACCGTTTGAATGGCAAGTGATGCTTTCTCTCCACTACTCACTGAGCGAGATGCGCTTTCCTGTGCCTTTTTGGCATTCTCAAAAAAGTATCGCGCACTTTTTTTATGTATTGTATCTAACAGAGTACCGCCTACAACCAGAAAAAACATCAAAACGACATATGCTTGCATAACTGACGACGGTATTGACGCCGCAAGCTCTGTAAAAGGATTTATAGTAAACATTTGAATTTGTACTCCTCGAATATGTTTATAGCAAACGCGACTTTAGCTTATTAGCATTCCTGCAACAACTTATTAGAATTATGCAGCGCATAAAATAAATTGATAAGCCTCCATATAACCTGACCGAATCTGATAAAGCCGTACATATTATTAGCCAGAACTAGCCGCATACTGGACAATCCTTTGCTTTCTTCAGCCTCATTTCCCGCCACTCGATCCGCTGAGCATCAAAGAGTAATAATCGGCCTGCCAGCGCGGATTTACCCAGCAGAACATTGATCACTTCCTGAGCCTGCAGGCTGCCGATTACTCCGACGAGCGGCGCAATCACGCCTTCCATTTCACAATTGTCGCCTTCACTACCATCATCTTCATACAAACAGCGATAGCACGGGCAGTTTTCGTCAAAAGCAAAGGTACTAATCTGCCCTTCCCAGCGAATGGCGGCACCGGATACCAGCGGAGTCTGTGTTTGTACCGCAATACGATTGAGTAAAAAGCGTGTGCTGAAATTATCGGAGCAGTCAACAATCACATCAACCCGTGCAACCTGCGTCATCAACTCTTCTTCATCCAACCCTCTGGCAAACGTGGTTAAGTGGGTGTCAGGATTCAGATCTGCAAGGCAGGCAGCAGCAGAATCAACCTTGAGTCTGCCGATGGTTTTCGGTCGATGAATAATCTGGCGTTGCAGGTTGGATAAATCTACCTGATCAAAATCTGACAGCAGCAGATGGCCAATACCGGCAGCGGACAGGTAGAGCGCAACGGGTGATCCTAGCCCGCCCAGACCAACAATCAGCACACGCGCATCGAGCAGCCGTCTCTGACCCGCCTCGCCGATTTCATCCAGGCGAATTTGGCGAGCATATTTTTCCTTTGCTTCTGGTTTCATTTCTTCGTATTCATTTTTCAAGTATTTCAGATTCGAGCTACTGCACGCTACCGTGATAATCTAGCTGCATGCAGTATAACGAAATCATCAAGAACACTTCAGCTGTTATTCTTGCCGGTGGTCGGGGTAGCCGTTTGGATGGCAGGGATAAAGGACTGATATCCATTGCAGGGCAACCGATGATAGAACACCTGCTAAAACAGTTACACGAGCAAATACCCCGAATCATTATCAGCGCAAACAGAAATATTGAGCGCTATCAGGCATATAACCTGCCAGTAATTATGGATGAAGAGCGTGACTACGCAGGTCCACTTGCCGGTATTTCGGCCGCCATGCAAGCGGTTTCCTCTGAGTACCTGTTAACCCTGCCCTGCGATGCCCCTGTTATCGCACATGATTACCTCAAACGTATGGCCACTGCTCTCTGCCAGAAACCCGCTGACATTGCCATCGCCACTGATGGCAACAGCTTGCAATATATCCATACACTGATTCCTGTTCGCCTGCATCAGCATTTGCAAAAACACCTGCAGGCAGGCCACCATCGAGTCGGTGAATGGCTCAGGCAGAATAGCTTCACTGAGGTGGATTTCTCAGATCAGGCAGAGGCTTTCCATAACATGAACACCGAAGCCGACAGACTGAAACTCGTCGAACAATCAGCCCCGGATTGCCACTTATGACTCCATTAATCTGGGCATAATCTCAACCAGATTACAGGGTCGGGTGCGGTAATCCAGCTGCATGGAGATCAGCTTGCTCCAGCCATCATTACAGGCACCTGTTGAACCCGGCAAACAAAACACGAAAGTGCCATTGGCAACACCCGCTAGCGCCCGTGACTGCAATGTGGAGGTACCAATATCTGCATAGGACAACGAGCGGAACATTTCACCAAAACCTTCGATGATTTTATCCAGCAACGGCCGCACCGCTTCCGGGGTACCATCCCGACCTGTCAACCCGGTTCCACCTGTCGTAATAACAACCTGCACATCATCGCTGACAATCCAGCGCGACAACTCAGCACGTATTTGATAGATATCATCAGCTACAATCACTTTCTCAGCCAGATGATGCCCCGCTTCTTGCAGTAGACTCACCAGCTTCTTCCCGGATTTATCGGTTTCTTCAGTACGGCTGTCAGACACTGTCATTATCGCAATCTGTAATGGAATAAACTCTCTTTCCTTACTCATTCAAGCCTCTAATATTTAGTATTCAAATACTCACGACAGAATAACAAATAAATCAAGAAGAGCAGAAAATCGATAACAAGACAATCAAATTAGCGAGTCTTGTTGACTTCAATCAATTATCAATAATAAACTGCCTGTATATTCCTTGATCCGGACAACAACTAACTTTCTAGTGACTTTTACGTCACAATGGATACAATTAGATTTGTTTTACTCAGCAGTGAATTCAGGGAGCGTTTCGTGACAGGAAAAAATGGTGGCAGCGTCAAGAAGCACAGCTTGTCCAATAAAATTGCCGATGATATACGCCTGGCAATCATCAATAAAACCCTGAAATTCAATGATCGCCTGCCCTCAGAAGATCAGCTTGCCAAACAATATCAGGTATCACGTCCCACGGTACGTGAAGCCCTGCAACAACTTGCAGCACAAAACCTCATACGTACCCGCCGTGGCCCCAGAGGCGGCAGTTTTATCAACAAACCCAGTCTGGATGAACTCAGTGATGCCTTCACTGCCTCAACACGGCTACTGATCAATCTGGAAAGCATTGGTCTGGATGAAATTCAGCAGTTACGGCGCGAACTTGATCAGATCGTCTGCAAGCTGGCTACCAACCATCGCAAAGCTGACAATATTGATAGCATTCGTCAAATTCTTATCCGTCAGGCAGAACCCTCGTTAAGCGCCGATTTATTCAGCCAGTCAGATATGCAATTTCACCGTGCTATCGTTGATGCCACTGGGAATCGGGTATTGTCCTTTATCATGACATCCATTTACGCATCGCAGCAGCAGGTATTTGAAACAATGGCTGAAAATACCGCAGACCGGGAAATATTTCTGGATTACAACCGCTCTCTGCTGGAAGCCATCATCAATCAGGATGCTGGCTTCGGCGTCAATATTGTCTGCAAAAAAATTGATCTGTGTTATTCGCTCTACGAAAAACACCTTATAAACAGTGCAAACACTCAAAAAAGCGCAGATACTGCACCAGAAATCTCCTGACTTATTCAGCCCTCGCCGAGCGACTTCAAAGATCGATAATTATTTTTTGACTTTAACTTATTGATTTATATATTTATTATTTTATAGTTGTAAAAATAGACGGGATTCCGCTTCCATTTCTCCAGAACCGCGCTACACTGCATATAAATAGTTAACCGCAAGTTCGATGCATTTTATCGACAAAGGATTATTTATGTCAGCAGACCCCTCCAGAACACAAGATATAGACGAGCAGGAAACTCAGGAATGGCTCGATGCCCTTAGCGCTGTGCTGGAAACAGAAGGCCCGGAACGCGCCCATTACCTGCTAGAAAAAATGATCGATAAAGTGCGGCGCTCAGGCGTTAATCTGCCACATTCGTCCAATACCGCCTACGTAAACACCATACCGACTCACCTGCAGACACCGTTGCCCGGCGACAACAGTATTGAAAGACGCATACGCGCCCTGATCCGCTGGAACGCGGCCGCCATGGTGGTCCGGGCTAATCGCAAAGCAAGCGAGCTGGGTGGGCACATTGCAACATTTGCATCAGCAGCAACGCTCTATGATGTCGGTTTTAATCACTTCTGGCAGGCACCCACGCATCAGCATGGCGGAGACCTGGTTCTGTTTCAGGGGCATTCAGCGCCAGGCATGTATTCCCGCGCCTATCTTGAAGGCCGCCTGACGACTGAACAACTGGATAACTTCCGCCAGGAAGTGGATGGCAACGGCCTGTCATCCTATCCACACCCCTGGCTAATGCCTGACTTCTGGCAATTCCCGACTGTCTCTATGGGTCTGGGGCCCATTATGTCCATCTATCAGGCGCGTTTCATGAAATACATGCACGACCGCAGCCTGTCAGATACTAAAGACCGCCATGTCTGGGCCTTTATTGGTGACGGCGAAGTTGACGAACCTGAAACTCTCGGTGCCATTTCGCTGGCCTCCCGAGAAAAACTCGACAACCTCACCTGGGTTATAAACTGTAATCTACAGCGACTGGATGGTCCGGTTCGCGGCAACGGCAAAATCATTCAGGAGCTGGAAGCAGTATTCCGCGGTGTTGGCTGGAACGTCATCAAAGTTGTCTGGGGGAGCTACTGGGATAAATTACTCGCACAGGATAAAGATGGCCTGTTAAAACGCCGTATGATGGAAGCTGTTGATGGCGAATACCAGAACTATAAATCTAAAGATGGTGCCTATGTACGCGAACATTTCTTTGGTAAATACCCAGAACTCAAGGCAATGGTTGCACATATGTCCGACGAAGACATCTGGCGCCTGAATCGCGGCGGCCATGATCCGCATAAGGTCTATGCTGCCTATCATGCTGCCGTCAATCATAAGGGACAACCTACGGTCATCCTTGCACACACCGTCAAGGGTTATGGCATGGGTGCTGCAGGCGAAGGCCAGATGCGCACGCATTCCCAGAAAAAACTTGATGAAGAAGAAATGATCGCCTATCGAGACCGCTTCAATATCCCCATCACCGAGGAACAGGCGGGCAAAGCAGAATATTTTCATCCTGGTGAAGACAGCGAAGAAATCCAGTACATGAAAAAAATGCGGCAGGCGCTCGGTGGACCAATGCCGATTCGTGAACACATGGCTGCACCACTGGAAATTCCGGATTTATCCATGTTTGAATCGTTACTGAAAGGCTCCGGTGAGCGCGAACAATCCACCACCATGGCCTTTGTACGCCTGCTGACGCTACTCGCCCGTGACAAGAAAATCGGTAAATATGTAGTGCCTATCGTTCCTGACGAGGCCCGCACCTTTGGTATGGAAGGTATGTTTCGCCAGCTAGGCATCTATTCTTCTGTCGGTCAGTTGTATACCCCGCAGGACAAGGAGCAGGTGATGTTCTACAAAGAGGACAAAACCGGCCAGATCCTTGAAGAAGGCATTAACGAAGCCGGTGCTATGTCTTCCTGGATCTCTGCTGCAACCTCTTACAGCACACATCATGTCAACATGATGCCCTTCTATATATATTATTCCATGTTCGGTTTCCAGCGCATTGGCGACCTCGCCTGGATGGCTGGTGATATGCAGGCGCGCGGCTTCCTGCTTGGCGGCACCGCCGGTCGCACCACACTCGCAGGTGAAGGGCTGCAACATCAGGATGGCCACAGCCACCTGACAGCAAGCAGCATACCCAACTGTATTTCCTATGACCCAACATTCACCTATGAACTGACAGTGATCATTCATCACGGCATGCAGCGGATGTATCAGGATCAGGACAATGTGTTCTATTACATCACTATCATGAACGAAAACTACCCGCAGCCGGCCATGCCCAAAGGTGTTGAAGAAGGTATCATCAAAGGCATTTACCTGTTGCAGGGGGGTGGCAAACGCCGCCGTAAAGTTCAACTCATGGGTTCCGGCTCTATTCTTCGGGAAGTCATCGCGGCAACGAAACTGCTGGACGAAGACTGGTCGGTTGATGCCGATGTCTGGAGTGTGACCAGCTTCAATGAACTCAAGCGCGAAGCCGAAGATGTCGATCGCTGGAATCTGCTGCACCCGTTATCCACACCGAAAATTTCTTATGTAGAAAAAACTCTCAAGGACCGGCGCGGGCCAGTCGTTGCCGCGACCGATTATATGCGTTCCTACCCTGCACAGATCGCCAAATGGGTGCCGAGCCAGTACGATGTGCTTGGCACAGACGGTTTTGGACGTTCAGACACGCGCGCTCAGTTGCGCAAGCATTTTGAAGTCAACGCCGCCTATATTACCGTAGCAGCACTGAAAGCACTGGCCGACGATGGTCAATTCCCGGCCGGAAAAGTGCAGGACGCGATCCAGAAATACGGTATCGACCCCGAAAAAATCAATCCGGCGAATGCCTGATCCAGCGTAACGGAGACATATTTATGACTGAACTGGTAGACATTAAGGTTCCAGACATCGGCGATTTCGATGCGGTTGAAGTGATTGAGGTAATGGTTTCTACAGGTGACACTGTGCAGATAGAAGACTCTCTGATCACAGTTGAGTCCGACAAGGCCGCCATGGAAATTCCCAGTGAGATCAACGGCATTGTACGCGAGATCAACATTAATGTTGGCGACAAGGTTGCTCAGGGTAATACTATTTTGCGTCTTGAACCGGTAGCAGATACGGCTTCCTCTACGACACCAAAAGAAGAAACCAACGAGACAGTAGTCACTCAGAAAGAGCCGGCCCCTGAAGCGGTTACGGTGCCACCCACAGAACCTTCAAAGCCAGTTGCCGCCATTAAAGATAACAGCAAATCATCTCCAACTGCTGCTCTGCCCGTGGCTTCCATTAATCACGCCCATGCCTCACCGGCTGTGCGCAAGTTCGCTCGCGAACTGGGTGTTGATCTGAACCGGGTGAGCGGCAGCGGGCGCAGTCACCGCATTCTCAAAGAGGATGTACAGACATTCGTCAAGCAGGCACTAAGTCAGCCTGCAGCGGCTGGTTCTCTGGGTGTTGAAGCGATGCCTGATGTTGATTTCAGTCAGTGGGGTGAAGTGGAATCCCTGCCACTATCAAAAATCAATGTTCTGACCGGCAAATTCCTGCACCGCAACTGGGTCTCTATTCCGCATGTTACCCAGTTTGATGAAGCAGATATCACCGATCTTGAAGCGTTTCGCAAGACCGCCAATCAGGACTACGCGGACAAGGGCATCAAGGTCACCCTGCTGTCTTTCATTATGAAAGCGGTGGTAAGCACGCTAAAAGAATACCCACGCTTTAATACTTCGCTGGATAACAGTGGCCTGAATCTTATTCAAAAAAACTATTTTCACATCGGCATTGCCGTGTCTACAGCTGACGGACTTGTCGTGCCTGTGATCCGCGATGTCGATCAGAAAAATCTGAGTGATCTGGCAATTGAGCTGCGTGAAGTTTCCGGTAAGGCGCGTGAGAAAAAACTCAAACCATCCGATATGCAGGGTGGCTGTTTTACCATCTCCAGCCTGGGCGGCATTGGTGGCACTCAATTCACACCCATCGTCAACGCACCTGAAGTTGCCATCCTGGGTGTCTCGCGCTCAAAAATGCAGCCAGTATGGAATGGTTCAGAGTTTGAACCACGCTTGATGTGCCCTTTGTCACTGTCCTATGATCACCGTGTTGTCGATGGTGCTGATGGAGCTGCTTTTGCAGCTTACCTTAGCCGCCTGTTATCCGATGTACGCCGACTGTTAATGTAACGGAGCCAAATGATGACCACTCAACAAATAATTGTTCCTGACATTGGCGATTTCGACAAGGTTGAAATTATTGAAGTACTGGTTTCAGCAGGTGATCACATTGAGGTTGAAGACTCACTGATTACGGTTGAATCCGAAAAAGCCAGTATGGAAATTCCGTCCTCGGCTACCGGCACCGTTAAATCGGTTGCTGTGAGCGTGGGTGATTTCATTGCTGAAGGCAGTGTCATTCTTGAACTTGAAATGGATACCGCCTCGCAAGAATCAGCGCGATCAAATGACAAACAGCCCGCTGATACAATTAAAACGCCTGTCGAAACAACAGCGCCTGCGGCTGCAGCCTTTTCAGGCGATGCCAACATCCAGGCTGAAATCGTGGTACTGGGTTCCGGACCGGGTGGCTATACCGCTGCATTCCGGGCTGCAGATTTAGGTAAACAAGTCGTCCTGATTGAAAAAGATGATGTACTCGGAGGTGTTTGTCTGAATGTTGGCTGCATCCCTTCCAAGGCGTTGTTGCATGTTGCAGAAGTCATCAATGAATCCCGCGAGTTTACCAAACTGGGCGTCAACTTTACCGAACCCTCTATTGATATGGATGCCTTACGCAAACACAAGAATAGTATCGTAGGCAAACTCACCGGTGGCCTGCAACAACTTGCCAAACAACGCAAGGTACAGGTTGTTAATGGCTATGGCCGCTTCACATCTGCCAACAGCATCACCGTTGAATCCGCCGATGGCAAAACCCAGACGATAGCCTTTAAGCATTGCATCGTTGCCGCAGGCTCCTCGGTCACCAAACTGCCCTTCGTGCCCTGGGATGATGAACGTATCTGGGATTCTACTGATGCCCTGGAACTGCAGCGCATACCTGAACGCCTGCTGGTTGTCGGTGGCGGCATCATCGGCCTGGAAATGGCGACGGTCTATCATGCACTCGGGGCAAAAGTCACCGTTGTTGAATTAAGCTCCGGGCTTATCCCTGGTGCCGATCGTGATCTGATCCGCCCCCTTGAGCGGCTACTGAAAAAACGCTACGAAAATATTTTTCTGAACACAAAGGTCACTGAAATCACTGCCAGCGACAAAGGTATCGTCTGCAAGTTTGATGGCAAAAAGGCTCCGCAGGAAGATAGCTTTGACAATGTACTGGTGGCTATTGGCCGCTCACCCAATGGTGCACTGATTGATGCCAACAAGGCCGGTGTTATCGTCAATGAACAGGGATTCATCCCGGTCGACAACCAACAACGCACCAACATTACACATATTTTCGCCATTGGTGATGTCGTAGGCCAGCCCATGCTGGCGCACAAGGCAACCCACGAAGCCAAGGTCGCCGCTGAAGTCATCAGTGGTATGAAACGCTTTTTCGACGCCCGCACTATTCCATCTGTCGCCTATACCGAACCGGAAGTAGCCTGGTGTGGACAAACTGAAGAGCAATTAAAAGCTGATGGCATCGACTATGAAAAAGGTGCCTTCCCCTGGGCAGCCAGTGGTCGAGCCCTCTCTGTTGGTGCTGATAACGGACTGACCAAAGTGCTATATGACAAGACTACAAAACGCATGCTGGGTGCGGGTATCGTCGGTAAAAATGCGGGGGAATTGATCGCCGAAGCTGCCCTGGCCGTTGAAATGGGCGCTGAAATGGACGACATTGCACTCACCATTCATCCGCATCCTACTCTGTCGGAAACTCTCAATTTTGCCACAGAAGTTGCAGAAGGAAGCTGCACGGATATCTATGTGCCGAAGAAACCCTGATAAACATGATTGAGGTGCACTTTCTGCCTCAAATGTATAGAACAACAGCTATAGCAATAGCGATTAACACCATGACTTTTGCAATAATGATCAGGACAATTTTTTTCATGCTCATTATTAATCCCAGATTCAATCAGCCGCGACACTCAAACCAAGGTAATCAGCAACCTCATCGTGTCCGTTATGCTGCGCCCAGTCGAGCGCAGTAAAATTTTTATTATCGCGTAGCATAGTATTTGCACCGCTATTCAACAACTGCTGTACAGATTTTGAATGACCACTCATGGCAGCCCAAATCAGGGCTGTCCATCCGTTGGTGACTTCAATCTGATCAATATTCGCACCAGACTCCAGCAATAATCGAACAATACTGGCATGATTGTTAGAAGCAGCCAGCATCAGCGAGGTATATCCGCCTTCATCTTCAAGATCAACCAAAGCCCCCTTATTCAAAAGATGTTCAACTGTACTGATGTGTCCATTTAGTGAGGCTTTCATCAATGCTGTCCACTGGCAGGAATCACGAACATCCACAATTCCCGGTGTTTGCAGTAGACGATCAAGTTCAGTCAGATTACCCTGCTCCGCAGCGACGATCAAAGACGGTTCTACATTAACTGTTTCCAGCGATTCAACGGTTGTCTTACAACCAGCAAACAACAGCATAGTCATGCTAAAACCAAAAATAATAGCGCTCTTATGGAGTGAGGTCATACATCACATCTTTTTCCAATGACCAGCCCCAGGGCAAATCTGAATTTTTCCAGCCATCCTTAATACGTGCCCCCTTGTGCGAACCGGTTTTAATTTTCCCACCTTGAAAACCGTCCACCATGCTATAAACATTGGAATACCCTGCCGCATATAATTCATCGGCTGCGGGTGCGCTACGGGTTGATCCAGACCGACACATAAATATGACATGCGCATCTTTACTCACTCCCAACGCCTTTAATCGCGCCGAGACTTCTTCACTAAAATGGGGATTAATGTAACCTCCATAGCTTTGCTTTTTTGCATCCCATTTGCTGCTGTCGATAATCTTCCAGGGAACATGGATATCGGTCATATCAGTGTAGCCGGTAAACTTTATTTCGACGGCATCACGAACATCAATAAGCACAACTTCCCGTCCAGCAGGGCTGCTTATCATTTTGTGTGTTTCACGCGCGTCAAGATACAGGCCAGCTCTGGTGCGCATACTGGCCTTCTCAGGCTCCGGCGCTGCCTGAAGACTAAAGCTCAGTGGCAAAATAAGTAATGCTAGTAAACGGTTCATACTTCTACTCCTAAATTATGTGGCCACTCAACCATTAGTGGCATGGGTACGGCTAACTATTGCAACTGCTGTGCCAAAGTATTACCACAGCCTTTAATCATAGAAAAATACATTTATCTTATTGTTTTTTATTGGGTATTTATTATTTACGCTATAAAATAATATCGTCTACCGACAGAATCTATAGCTGAATACAGTGTCATTAACGACATGTTTAGAAAAAAATAAATGCCGAATAAGGCACTTATCGGATACCCAATAATATTTGCAATATCAATACTGCTTGCCCGGCTCAACGACAAAAACACCAACAACCGAGACATCAGTGGGTTAGCAGCGAATGACATCAAGTATTTCTACTTTAAGTCGTTAGATCTGTTTGTAAAACAATGTTGTATCTCGGTGTTTGTACCACTTTGCAATCTAGCGACGAAAACCAGGCCAGACTGCCAGCAAAATAAACACTGGTATATTCATGATTTTATTTATAAAATCATTTGCTTACAAGTGCTGGCGCCACCACTGATGGGGGCAATGACAGAAGGGATAACTATGCAGACCAATTTAGCTAACGCCATGTACGACAATTTCCTCGGCAATACGCCAGACTGGTATAAAATGACCATTCTGGCATTTCTCGTCATCAATCCGATATTGTGGTATTCCGGCCTGCATTTTATTTCTGGATGGATTCTGATCGCTGAATTCATTTTCACCCTGGCGATGGCGCTAAAATGCTATCCATTGCAACCTGGCGGTTTACTGGCGCTGGAAGCAGTCCTTATTGGCATGACATCGCCGGAAGCAGTGATGCACGAAGTTGAAGCCAACCTCGAAGTTATCCTGTTGCTTGTCTTTATGGTTGCTGGCATTCATTTTATGCGCGACCTGCTGTTGTATTTGTTTACCAAAATATTACTCGGCGTCCGCTCCAAAATTGTGCTGTCTTTCCTGTTTTCACTGGTTGCCGCATTTTTATCCGCATTCCTCGACGCATTGACTGTCACAGCAGTGTTAATTTCTGTCGGCGTGGGCTTTTATTCCGTTTATCACCGGGTTGCATCGGGGAAAAAATTCTCGGAAGACCACGACCATTCAGGCGATGAAGGCGTGCATGAATACAAGCGTCAGGATCTCGATCAGTTTCGTGCCTTTCTACGCAGCCTGATCATGCATGGCGCCATTGGCACAGCTCTGGGCGGCGTTTGCACCCTCGTCGGCGAACCGCAAAATCTATTGATCGCTGAAAAAGCCGGCTGGAATTTTGTTGAATTTTTCATGCGCATGGCACCTGTCACTATGCCAACCCTGGTTGCTGGTCTGGCCACCTGTGTACTCATCGAAAAACTTGGCTGGTTCGGCTATGGCGCTAAACTACCAGAAGAAGTCCGTTCTGTGCTCAGTGAATTTCAGGCAGAACAAGAAGACAAGCGCAGCAGCAAACAGGTAGCTGCCATCGTCACACAGGCCATCGTCGCTGTTATTCTCATTTTATCACTGGCTTTTCACCTGGCTTCCGTTGGCCTGGTCGGCCTGATGATCATTGTTCTACTAACGGCTTTCACAGGCATTGTTGAGGAACATCAAATCGGTCATGCCTTTGAAGAAGCATTGCCGTTTACAGCCCTGCTGGTGGTTTTCTTCGCAGTGGTTGCAGTTATCCATGAACAACACCTGTTTTCTCCGATTACCCAGGCTGTCCTCAACCTGCCAGTATCTTCCCAGCCAGTGATGCTGTTTATTGCCAATGGCGTGCTCTCAATGATCAGCGATAACGTTTTTGTTGCCACAGTGTATATTAATGAAATGGCCACCGCCCTGAATAACGGCGAAATCACCCGCGAGCATTTCGAAACATTGGCTATCGCCATCAATACCGGCACCAATCTACCTAGCGTGGCGACTCCCAACGGGCAGGCAGCATTCCTGTTCCTGCTGACTTCCGCCCTGGCGCCACTTATCAGGCTCTCCTATATGCGTATGCTAATCATGGCAATTCCCTACACCATTGTGCTGAGTAGTGTAGGCATTGCCAGTATTATGCTGTTCTTCTAGTATTTTTGTTACACTTTAGCTATCTTGTTTTTCATGGTGCAGAGCAATGAAACTGATTATTCCACCACCCGCCCAGGTTGCCATCCTGGCGGTTATCATGTGGCAGATCAGCAAACTGTTGCCACATGCAAATTTTTTATTTGCAAATAAAAAAGAAATTGTCATTGTTGGCGTAGCTATCGCCCTGCTGATTACATTCATTGCAGCAATTACCCTGTCACGCTCCAGAACAACACTCAACCCGTTTCGTCCCTCCAATGCTTCATCATTGGTAACACACGGTATATTTCGCTACTCAAGAAACCCCATATACGTTGCCGATTTTATGTTCTTACTCAGTTGGGCTGCCTGGCTGGGTAACCCGGTAAACCTGATCGCGCTAGCCAGCTTTCCCATTTTCATCACAGCTTTACAGATAAAACCAGAAGAAGAAGCCCTGCTACAGCTATTCGGTGATGAGTATCTAAAATATCAAACAACCACTCCTCGCTGGCTAAAAATTCTGTAAATAAAACAGACTTTAATCTTTAGTTTATTCCTGTCCGGCCGGCTATCGCCTATGATTAATATCATGAGCATATCAGCAACAGAGTCACTCGGAATCACCTGGCAGGAAGAGTTACTCCTACTGCTATCCAGGCAAGCCACCCGAATACCGGCGCCGATATTGATTGGTGCTGGCATCATTGCCCTCATGGCTGCCGATACCGTTTCACCTATCTATTGGGTTGCCTGGCTGGCCCTTGAAATCATTACCGTGAGTCTCCGGCGTTTCTATTTCCCCAAACTACCAACATTGAACAAAATGTCGATCAACCGCCGACTGACTATTATGGTATTGATAACCGCTGCCAACAGTGTCACCCATGGGTTGTCTTTATTCTTTTTTCCATTTCTTAGCGTAACAGAGCGCACGGTACACACACTCTTACTGCTGATTGCCTGCGTTGGCTCTGTTGTCACCACAAGTGGGCACCGTCCAATGCTCATCGCGTATCTGGTGCCCATTCTTCTACCGCTCAGCATCCTTTGGGCTATTACCCCGCAGAATGATACCGTTAGCTGGATTGGCATACTGATGGCAATCATCCTGATTCTCTTTGGCGGCGTTCTGTTTAGACATGCACGCGATGTGTTTCGCCTGTTTAGCGAATCATTTGATATTCGCTCCCAACAGATTGAACTCAACAAACAGTTGGAAGTAGCCCTTGACAGGGCAGAATCTGCCAGCCGTGCAAAAACACGATTTCTGGCATCGGCAAGTCACGATTTACGCCAACCCATCCATGCCGCCGCCTTATTCAGTTCCGCCTTACAGAGACGCCCGCTTGACCAGGAAAGCCATGAAATCGCAGCCCTGATGGACCAGTCACTGCAGGCTCTGGTGTTACAGCTCGATACACTGCTTGATATCTCCAAACTGGATGCGGGCGTGTTCAAGGTCAACCGTACTGAAGTAAATATCTGTTCGCTCGTGAATAGAATTCATCAGGAGGTGGAAAATCTCGCAGCCAAAAAATCGCTCATATTTACTGCTAGCTGTGACGTGAATATCAACATAAATACTGATACACAATTGCTGGAACGCATTCTACGCAACCTGATTGACAATGCCATTAAGTACACATCACAGGGAACTGTCATGGTAAGTGTAGAATCCATTGGCAAACAGTGTTGCATTACTGTCGCAGACTCAGGCAGAGGCATCCCTGATCATGCAATGGATAAAATATTTGAAGAGTTTTATCAAATTGACAATCCTCACCGGGATCGCAGTCAGGGACTGGGGCTTGGCCTTGCCATCGTCAAGCGCATGGTTGATCTACTTGGCTATCAACTCACTTTCACATCAACCCTCAATCAGGGCACATCTTTTCAGTTGCTCATCAATGATGTTATTCCGGCTCCATCGCTACAAGAACAAACAACAAAACCTGAAAATTTTGACCTGCATGGCTTAAACATATTAATTGTCGATGATGATCAACTGGTACTGGCTGGTATGAAAGCACTCATGACAGGTATGGGCTGTAACGTTATTACAGCAGATGGAACAGCTGCTGCTGTAGCGGCCATATCTGATTTTACACCAGACATCGTACTGGCTGATTTCAGACTAAAAGACAGTGACGATGGCATCAATACCATTCGTTCAATCGAGAAACTATTACCCAATGTAAAAAGCCTGTTAATTAGTGGCGATACCGCACCAGAGCGTCTGCGCCAGGCAACCCGCGAAGGTATAGAGCTATTACACAAGCCAATTCTTGCTGAAGACCTTATTGCGCATATCAACCTATTACTGGGAGGTTCACATGGCACGGATAACAGAGAAGTCAGGACACTCGACTAAACAGAGGCAATATTCACAACATCGAGGCCGACGCTGGCTATCAGAAAGCCTGCAGAGCCTCAGACAAACAAGCCAACAGACACCGTTTGATATAGCCATCGTTGGCAGTGGCTATGGTGGCGCCATCGCAGCCGCTGAACTCAGTAACCAGACAATTGTAGAAAATGGACAGCGTAGGCATCTTCGGGTCTGTGTTCTTGAACGGGGCAGGGAATTTCTACCTGGCAGCTTTCCCAAAGAAATGGCCGAACTGCCGACTGAAGTCCGCTACAGACAAATGTCTTCAGAAAAACTAACCGGTTCGGCACAGGGTTTATACGACATCCGTGCGGGTGATGATGTTGGAGTACTCCTGGGAAATGGGCTAGGGGGTGGCTCGCTTATTAACGCCGGCATCATGGAATCGCCTACAGACGATATTTTTGATCAGCATTGGCCAGAAACCATCCGCAACATGCCGATAAAACAGCGTCGGCAACTGTTTGCCGAGACAAAACAGATGTTAGGAGCCAGCCTGAATGATCAGATAGATAACACCATTAATAACCACCAAATTCATCGAAAAAATTCTCTACACAAGTTTTCTGCATTAAAACAACTCGCAGGACATAACCCCTTTCGACCTGCAACAATCACTGTTGCCATGTCAAACAGGCCTAGCTCAGGCAAGGTCAACCTCAAACGCTGCAAGCTCTGTAGTGATTGTGCCACAGGCTGTAATCATGGCGCCAAGGAATCACTGGATACCAATTTGCTGCATAAAGCATGGTGTAATGGCGTTGCTATCTATACAGGCGTTACCGTGCTGAATATTGACAAACACGATGATGACTGGCTATTGAATATCGTCGATACAAATCATAAATCACGCAGAAAGGAAGCCGCTAACAATCAGCGAAAGTCGGCTATCTTCCAGCTTCATGTCAAGCGGATCATTCTTGCTGCTGGCAGTCTTGGGTCAACGGAAATCCTGCTTCGTTCCAGAAAAAATATTTCACTCGACAACCCGAACATTGGCAAACGCTTTTCTTCCAATGGTGACATGCTGGCTGCTGGCTGTGATATGTCAGTGGATGTGAATGCCATTGGTGATGAAACCATTATGCCAGATTCCCGACTGGTAGGCCCCACCTGTACGGGTGTGATTGATTTGCGCACTGGAAAAAAACTGGGTGGGCATGTCATTGAAGAGCTGGCAGTACCTGGACCGTTGAAACGCCTCTATAGTGAGTTATTCGTTACTGCAAATACACTCCATGAGTTTGGCAAAGCCGATCTATCCAGCCACTCATATGGACAACCTGACAATGATCCTTTTGCCGTAACTACAGAACGTACAGAGCGTTTGTCGATCTATGCCATCATGAGTGATGATGGGGCCGGCGGTGTCATGAAACTCAATACAGATGAACCTTCTTTTATGCAAGATGGCATCATCAATATTGAATGGAAATATCTGAAAGATAACCCTGTTTTCAAACAGCAAATTAAAACGTTAAAACAGCTTAACAGGCAAGCCAGTCTGGGTGGTCGGATTATTGGGAACCCCGGCTGGGCACCTGTTCCAGAAACCATGTCATTTTTATTCAACAACGATAAAGGTCCTTTATTTACCGTTCACCCGCTGGGTGGATGCAGCATGGCTAACAGCATTGAAACTGGTGTTGTTGATCATATCGGTCGCATATTCAACAATTCTGAACAACCAACCTCAACTTTTGACAACCTTATCATCCTCGACGGCGCTATCATTCCAACAGCAGTCGGCATCAATCCGGCCTTGACCATTGCAGCGATAAGCTTGCAGGCAATCAGGCAATTAAAAGAATTCTGGCAACTCTCAGGCATGCAGAATGAACCATTCAAACAAACTGATCCAGTAGATAGACCGTTTTTCAGAGACTGTAGTGGTGCCGTTATCAAACAGGAAACTACCATAGAAATAGCAGAACGCCTGGCCGGTAATATTGAAATCAAAGACAATAAAGGAAAGTACCAGAAAAAAAGACTTGAGCTGACCTTATACTTTGAGGAATTTTCGCTACAAAAACTTCTCTCACATCCGTACAAGCTAAAAACAAAGCGCAACATTTCATTAAGCTCATCAAAACCGTCAACACTGACAATCTACAGCCATACTGAAAACAATACCCCAGACAAGGCAGAATTCAGCGCAACACTGTCCGGTCATCTGCAAATATTCCATCGCAATAGAAACAGTCCCTTATCGAGGATATCTCGATCAGGGCGGGCATGGCTATTAAACCGTGGCCTAAGGGATATTTTTCAGGGAGTCTTTCCAAAACAGTGGGAGAAACCATCAAAGCAAGACAAGCAGAAAGGCTCGCGCAAAACACAAATATGGGGGCGCATACTCAACACAATCAGGCTAGCAAGTAGAGCGGGTGAATGTCGCCTGTTTGATTATCAGCTTATTGCAACGCATGAAGATTCAGCAAAAACCCATGTTGATTATCAGCAATTAACCCGTGAATTTCACTTTAATGCCGTCAAACGAATCAGCTATACCCGTCGCAGTAATCCCTGGAAACAATTGATGCAGGTTGAATTGAGTGCATTACCGAGCTGTATAAAATCTAGCCCTCATCCAAAACTGGAACTTGATCTGGATTTTCTGGCCGACATAAAAACCCCCTTATTGCGTATCAACGAGCAAAATGATCAGGTCAATGCCCTCGCTGATATCGCATCATTGGCAAGCTATATGACACGCATGCTGCTCAGCATCCATATCTGGAGCTTTCCAAAACCGGACACCTGGCAACCCCGAACAGCAGAACGTTTACCTGGGCCGCTAGAAGGCGTTGATAAAAATCCTGATATCATCTATCTACCCGTTATAGAGGGTATCAAAGCTTGCATTTATCATGACGAAGCAAGCTGTCGATTGACTCGCTATCAGCATAAAACTTCTACGAAGTTACCCGTTATGCTGATACACGGATATAGCACAAGTGGCACAACCTTTAGCCATCCACACATAAAGAATAACCTGGTTACACAACTTGTTCATGATGGAAGAACCGTCTGGGTTCTTGACTTGCGTACCAGTATTGGAATGCAAAAAACCTGTTTGAAACCATGGACATTTGAAGAAGTAGCATATACCGATATTCCGCTGGCACTGGATTATATCCATGAACATTCTGGACAAATACCGGTGCATGTACTAGCTCACTGCGTCGGCGGCGCCATGTTCAGTATGGCACTGTTAGGTGAAAACCATGATGCAAAAGAGACTATTAACAGACTAACTGGGAACTCCTCAATCGACGAATTTTATAAAAACAGAGTGGCTTCTATCGCACTCTCTCAGGTTGGCCCATATATACGATTCACAGCCGAAAATCGCTTTCGTGCCTATCTAACAAACTATTTTCTTTCTGTCTTTGAACAGCAGAAATATACATTCAGACCGACTGATAAGGACGATATGAAGTCACAGATTCTCGATCGTTTACTTTCCAGCCTGCCCTATCCTGAAAGTGAATTCGACAGGGAATATCCAGGACATCCACCCTGGAAACGATCAGCATTCACGGGACTACGTCATCGCATGGATCTGCTCTATGGAAGAACATTCAACCTCAACAATATTGACGACAACCTCCTTGAGGTGATTGATGATATTTTTGGAGCACCAAATATTAAAACAGTGTCACAGGCGATTCATTTTGCAAGGCATCAGGTCATCACCAATCAGCGTGGCTTCAATGAATTTGTTTCTCTCAAATCACTACACAAAAAATGGCAATACCCAACCTGCCTGATACATGGTAAGGAAAATGGGCTGGCTGATGTAAAAACAATCTTCTTGCTTGAAGAAAAGCTGAAAGCTGCAGGTTGCCCCATCAATGAAGCCATCCCGATAGACAACGCTGGTCATCAAGATTGCTATATTGGCAAAGCGGTCACCGTTACAGGAGAAAAACTGCTGCAACATTTGCATCAGGCTGAAATATACATCGACGGACCAACACATCCCGCCAATAATATGAAACATTCCTATAGCATTGAAACGCCCGCATCAGGGCCTATCTGGTCTCCACCAATTCAGACTGCGGGCAAGCTGCATTTTCGTATCTCCATGGGCGTTAGAGCCAACCTTGTCAAACCCCTCATGTTTCTCCCTGTGCCTGTAAAAATAGCAGGTGATTCCACCATTATCACAATGCCAGACAGCGAAACATATCTAATAGAGTGTTACCAACATTTTTTCAGTCAAAAGAAATATACTGCTGAATACCTCGAAGGTAGCTACTGGTTCCATATCGATTTTCAAATTCCTGAACCGGATGCTGACTGTACTAGCCTGCTTTGCCTGCTCGTCTATGAAAATTATGTTGAGAGAAAATCTACTATTGATAAAGGCCTGGAGTTCGCGCAACAAATACGCAGAGCAATACTGGAAAGGTCTTCAGTAGATCTGGCTGAGGGCATGATTCACTACAAGCGTAAAATAATTCAAAACGACAGCCTCTGCTTTGCACTCGGTAGTTGCCAATACCCTGCTGGACCACTGGACGAAATTCCTGCCTACCTTGCCTGGAACCAGCTCGGCGAGCGACTTGAAAACGATCATGACAACAGAACAAAACCTGAACTCCTCCTGTTAGCAGGGGATCAGGTTTACACAGATGCCAGTGCCGGAATCTGTGATCCGACGACAGGTCATGATCGCTTCATGATCCCCTATTATCAATGGCTTGAGAACCGGGAAGTTCGGCGTGTATTCAGATATCTGCCCGCTTATATGATGCTGGATGATCATGAAATCACTGACAATTGGGAACCTGGCATCACTGTAGATAAATATCGTAATGATTTGAATGCGGGGATCCAGTCCTATCTGGCTTTCCAGCGAGGACATCGATTTGCATTGAAAAATAATCCAGGCGAATCATTATCTGATTTGTTCACCTTCAGGGGATTTGAGTTTTTTATGCTGGATAGCCGCACAGGCAGAGAGAAAAGAAGTAGCGATACATACATTACCGCTCATATCATCAATCAGGAACAACAACTGCAACTTACCAAATGGTTTAAAACAATCACTCAAAATGATAATGGCAAGCCAAAATTTCTGCTCTGCCCTTCGATGCCTTTTCCACGGCCAGTTGAGGTATCTGGGGATGAAAATTGTACAGACCAGATTGATAGCTGGAATGGTTACCCAGCATCCATGGATTTTTTGCTAGGATTGATAACCGATTATCGACCAGAGAATCTGGTTATTCTGTCCGGCGATGAACATATTTCCAATGTTGCAACCATTGATATAAGGGGTGCCGGAATAGATGACCACATACGCATTTTTGCAATACACAGCTCAGGCCTGTATTCACCTTTTCCATTTGCCAACGCCAAAAAGGCTGACTTTTGTGCCACAGAAACTTTTAATTTTTATCAAAAAGACAAGCAATATTCCTGCAGCATAAATGCTGATTTTTACCCGGGATCAGGTTTTGCAGTGATCGAAACCGCTAAGTCTAACAGTGGAAAATGGAACTTCACAATAGAATTTCTACGTACTGGTAGAGCAAAGACGGGGATGGCAGAATCATCCTGAATAATCAGGATGATTCTGTGGGTCCAAGACCCAGTTTAGCAACAGCAAAGACAGCTTCAGTACGATTATTCACCCCGAGTAAACGGTAAGTTGAAGAAAGGTGCGCTTTGACTGTTCCTTCAGCAATACCCATTTCCTCGCCAATCAATTTATTTGGCATACCCTTAACTGCTTTCAACAACACTTCAATTTGCCTCTCAGATAAACCATGATCCTTTTTTTCTGTAACATCTATATTCAGAATTTCTCGATCCAGAACATGGGTTGGCAAATACGTCCCGCCGGCAAGAATTAATTTCAGGGCTGCAATCATAATATCCTGTGTCGATGACTTAGGGATATAACCTGATGCACCGTTTACAATTGACTCTCTGATCACAGCCGGATCATCTTCACTGGACAAGACTACGACAGGCGTAACAGGAACGCTATCCAGTACAGCATCAATCGCTTTTGCACCATTGATACCTGGCAAGTAATAATCCAGCAGTACGATATCGTATTTAACCCCAGAAAGAGTCGACAATTGTTCGCAGTTATCCAGATCTGTAAAATGGATATCGCTACGAAGATCAGCTAGCAATAGCTTCAACCCCTGTCGGAACAAGGTATGATCATCAATCAATAATATATGAAACTTCTTCCCAACCACACAAAACCCATTAATTATTCTAGAATCGGTAAAGCTACAATAGCCTACACAGTACTATTAAAACCACTGTAACGTTGTATAATTTTACACTAATTCATTATTAGGCAATCTAATAATACTGATAGGTAAAAGACATACCTAAAGCATGTAACGAAGATTTATAGTCACCAGCAATGGTATCTGTTCCATTATGATCCGCTGTTGTCTGCGGCCCTGTCGTCTCAGGTTGCCGGTCATTGAGGTCAACAAAAATATAGCCAAGATTAATCACAATATTTCTGTTTGCCCGATATTCAGCCCCCAGAGAATATGCATTTCTGTTGGAACCCGGTGTCCTTGGAGAGAAATACTGATCAGCTTGTGGCGTTCGTTCATGCGTATAACCTGTAGTGAAAGTGAAGCGATCTGAATACCGGTACTTAACACCGAAACGCAGTCCGTTCACATCCCGCCAGTTATTATTCACTCTCGATAACAATGCACCTGTGGATTTGTTCGTCACATCCAGCGTATCGTAACTGCTCCAGCCAACCCTGACAAAATCAAATTCTGCCGATATTTTCTGACTCGCCTGGTATTGTAAGCCCATTTGAAAGCGATAAGGTAACTCAAGTCCTGATTCTATGGCTATCTTACCCAGAGGTGATTCCGAATTCCCTTCCAGGTCCAGAGTTGCTGGCGAATGATAATGCGCTCCAAAAGACCATAGCCCCTGGCGTAAAAAAGCCCCAATTTGCCAACCAACCCCATCCCCATCGCCTTCAAGCTGGGTCACTGTTGTATTTAATTCAACCTTTGTCACTCTGTAGACATCGGCCCCCAGTGAAAACCCTACGTTATCATTGAGTCTGTACGCAACAACCGGGGCAATGGTTACGATACGCGCAAAAGTTTCTGTCGGGGTTAGCGCCTGCAAAGGACCGGATGCAGTAAAAGTCCCGGCTGGCCAGTCAGTTCCCTGACCAAAGGGGGCATGTGCAGCAATGCCAGCCCAGAAATAGTCATTGATCTGTCCGGACCCAAACAAATACGGTGCAACAAAAGTATCATCACGCTGCCCTTCAACTGACGAACCTGTTGCAGACAACCTCACCTCGTTTTCAGGGCGATTCACCAGTGCCCCAACTGAACCGGAAAAACCTGGGTAGAGGATCATTAACGCCGGGTTATAAGGTGTTGCGCCGTATCCTGTCACATCAGCGACAACAGCATTTGCGAGTCCAACACCATAGATTGATTTGTGAGGCACCTCAAAGCCGGCACCCAATGATACTGTAGAAAAGAGACTGGTTATCCCAAAAACAACCAGTTGACGCCGAATAAAAACTATCCCTGACATTATTATTCCCCAAAACAGGTTGTTGTTATTTACAAATTAGCAATGCTAGAACTGGAAAAACAGTAATTATTATTATTTGAATGTGATGCTATTAATTAACATGTACCTTAAACGGCGTGTTAATCACATCAAAAAAACATGGCGCGCCTGGAGAGATTCGAACTCCCGACCGCTCGGTTCGTAGCCGAGTACTCTATCCAGCTGAGCTACAGGCGCAATGTGTCATATATCGACCTGAAAACGATAATCAGGACGAGCTGCGAATTATGACGAATTCGCAGCTCGGTTTCAACCGGGATTCTATCTATATTATCCGTCGATGAGAAAAAAGCGGACAATAAACAGTCTTATCACTCTGACAGAATGTGAAGTTCTACCCGGCGATTCCTGTAACGCCCCTCTGCCGTGCCATTATCCGATACGGGGTTAGCTTCACCATAACCACTAGAAGTAAGCCTTGAGGGATCAATTCCAGCATCCTTCAAATAATTCCAGACAGCATCTGCGCGCAACTGGGACAGTTGCAGGTTTACTTCAGCAGGCCCGGTATTATCCGTGTATCCGGCGACTTCCACTCGCACATTCGGGTGTTTATTCAAAGTCTCTGCAACATCATTCAGAACTGGCAATGCTTCAGCCATAAAGTCTGCAGAACTGTACTTGAAGTTCACACCCTGCAAGACAATCGAAGCACCCGGCACACAGCCTACATCATCAACTGATTGACCTGATTCTGATTCTGGACACAAATCGGCGGCATCACTGACACCATCCGCATCGCCATCGAGCATACAACCCACTCCATCCACCGCATCACCTTGACTGGTTTCTGGACATTTGTCGTCCGCATCAACCACACCATCATTATCCGTGTCTGTCTTGAACGCCATCAACGCATCTCTCTCTGTCGCTAACACCGACAACCTGTCATCCTTGGCTGTACATTCCATTTTCAGACTTTCCAGTTCAGCAGCAATCTCTTTACCCTGAGCCACTTCTTCCTGAACCGTTGCACATTCTTTTTTGAAGCCATCAAACTCAGCTTGTAACGACGATAACATTTCATTCTTCTGTTCAATGTCCTGAGATACTTGATTCAGCGTTGCAGTTTTCTCATCCGCATCCGCTCTCAGAGCCTCTAGCGTCTGTGCATGTTGTTCAGCATCTGTGGAGAATTTTCCCAGTGTTGCCGCTTTCTGTTCAGCCTCAGTCCGCAGGCTAGTCAACTCTTCCAGTAGCTGTTCATTTTCAGCAGATAATTTATCCACTGTATCGGTTCTCTGACCTGTTTCTGCCATCAGCGCCGCCAACGCTGCAGCCTTCTGTAGTCCCTCGGCCTTAATCGCTTCCATTTCATGCTGCATGGATTCACGCGTCTGGACTTTTGTTTTCCATTCTGTTTCCTGTGCCATCAATCCCTGAATATTGGTATTCAGAGATGCGCGATCTGCAGTCAGGGCAGAGATAGTTTCATCCTTGGCCACACTTTCAGCTTGCAGCGATTCATATAAGCCCTGTAATTCACCCATCTGTCCGGCCGCCTCTTTTGCAGCGCCATATTCAGATTCCAACGTTGTGTATTTTTCCTGTAAAACAGTCAACGCTTGGGTCTTTACCCCGGCATCTTCACGTATAGTCATCACTTGCTGCTGCAGCGCCGTAAAGGCCTGATGTTTCTCAGCCCACTGAGATTCTTTCTCGTTTTTCTCAGCCACTACCGTATCAAGCTGTCCTTTCGTCTCATCAAAATTTGTGCGTAATGTCGCCAGCTCCTGTGTTAAACCTACAAGCTTCCCATCCGACAATTTGGCAGTTTCATAAGCACTGGTTAACTCATTGAATTGCGACTCAAGCCCCCCGAAAGCCGACATTTTGTCGGCCATTTCAGCATTTAAGCCCTCATATTCCGCCTGCAGAGCTGTCATCTTTTCAGCACTAGCCACATTACTCTGTTCTTTTTCCTGCAATCTCACAAGTAATTCAGCCTCATGTGCTTTCAGTGCCGACAACTCTTTTTTCAGGCTTGACAGTGCTGTATCTTTTTCAGCAGACATCTCCTGCACATGGGATTCACAGCTAGCCATAGATGCCCTGACTTTTTCAAACTCCTGACCAGAGGTAGCTGTAGAGTCTTTCAAACCAAGATATAACTGGTTAATCTTTTCAGCATCTGCACCTACCCCCGCCAGATTTTCTTCCAGCATTGCGATTTCCTTTCGGGCCTGCGCCAGAGCATTCTCAGCCACATCTACGGCGGCGGCTTTTTCTGCCAGCACCTGCAGCTCAGATACCTGTGACGTCAGTTTTCCCTGTAATTGCTGATTTACAGCCTTAACCGAATCCAGCTGTGCTTTGATGGCATCAGTATTTCCAGCCCCCCTGTTAAGGCTTTCCTGCTGACTGGCCTGCAATTTCTTCAGATCGACCAGCATCGATTGCTGATACTCAATTTCCTTCTGTAACACAGCATTCTTTTTTTGCACCTGTTGCAGGCTTGCACGTAACGCCTGTAATTGCCTCGCCTGATCTGCTGCCTGACGGTTATCTTGTTGCCAGGCTGAAGGGGGCGGCGGTGGCGGTGGAGGGTATCCGCCAACTCGTGGCGGCGGTGGTGGCGGTGGGAAAGGGCCCCACCAGCTATATGCGGGTGTAGCCAGAAAACACAAAGTTGATAAACAAGCTGCCAGAAAAACCCTGATTGTTACTCTCACAGTTACACCTCCAAAATATTTTTCTTTAATTTTTACCACAAATACAAGCTGCAACGCATGTATTTAATATAGTAACCCTGAGAAGTATGTCATAACAGAAACTTGCTTACCAACCGAATCATTTGTTTACAAATCGACTAACTTCGAGACAATACCGCCTTACCGTTTTCGAGACGGTAGACTCGATCAGCAGCCTCCACCATAGCCGTCTGATGGGAAATTGCCAGCACAGTATAGCTTGCTTTTAACTTCTCAACTGACTGGCGAATCGCCTCTTCACTGACCGGATCAAGGGCGCTAGTTGCTTCATCAAGTATCAGTAACTTTGGATGGTGCACCAGCGCTCTGGCAATCATGATGCGTTGCCGCTGACCACCAGACAGCTTACTGCCGCGCTCGCCAACGGTGCTTAGCATACCTTCTGGCATTTCCTTCACAAAGCTCCAGGCACCCGCAGATTTGAGCGCTTCTTCAGCGTCCTTATCTGATAGATCAGGGTCACCGAGTGTCACATTATTAATGACACTGTCATGTAACAACAATGTTTCCTGGGGTACATATCCGATCTTGCGGCGCCACTGAAGCGTATCAATCTGGTCAAATGAAACACCATCAATTGTTATCTGCCCGCTATCTGGCACAATCAGGCCGATGATCATATCAACAATTGTTGTTTTACCTGAACCGGATGGCCCGGTGATAGTCGTCAAACTGTAAGCTGGAATTTCAAGCGACACCCCTTGAAGCACAGGCTTTTCATCATAAGCAAAATCAATGCTTTTGAGTTCGATAGAACTCTTCAGGCCAATACTTTTTCCGGTAACAAGCGTCTCTTCATCACGTTCAGCTTCTTCAATGGTTCGTCTTATTGACCAGAAGGCGCTTTCAGCAATAGCCATTTTCTGATATTGCTTTTGCACTTTACCTAACTGACTCAGCATATTCCCAAGTACAACAACAAGCACCATAACGGTGGAAAAAGGCATCTCAGCCTTTACCAGCGCAAAATACATACCGGCAGCGATAAAAATGGTAAACATTTCTTCCTGCCCAGCATTTAAAACAGCACTGCTAAACACCTGCTTTTTTAACGCCTTGTTGATATTCGTTGTTTCAATACTCAGGACCTTATCCGCCAGATGTTCCTTGCCCATCGCTTTCAGCGGTTTTACTGACGTGAGTATGTCGGTCAGTTGAGATATCAACGATGTATACAAAGTCGTTTGTTTTTTACCTGCATGTCGCGCCCTGCGCACAAGAAAATGTGAAGCCCCGAGAATCAGGCTACCACCCAACAGCCCTATCAGGGTTGCTTTCCACGCCAACGCAAGTGCTACGCCAGCATAAATAAAAGCCTGGATGGCAAACGTAATCAGTGTTGCTCCATTAATAAACGCCTGTGCAGAACGATGCGCCTCAGAGGCAAGGCTGTTGGTAAATTTACCCACAGGCTGACGTATAAAATGCTCCCACTTACTGCGCAAGGTTGCTTTCAGTAACTGTAATCGCAGATCAGTAGAAACCTGCGCAGCGGTATACCCCACTTTTTTCTTTGCTACCAGTAGCAACAAACTTTTCAGCGTGATAAATATAACGATAATCACCAGCAGAGAACCTATCGTCGGCTCGATACCGACTCCCAGTAAAAATTCATTGACTGCTTGCTCATACTTACCAGGTTCTTCATTACCTGTCTTGTCACCAATGGCAGAATTCAATAATGGCAAAATAGCCGACAGACCAATACCTTCTGCGATGCCAGCAAATAATAATGCGATTAGCATTATGCTACTCTGCAACGGGTAAGCACGAATAAAGTACATCATTAATCGCATAAGCAGTTCACCCCGTAATAATTCTTTGTGTTCATCATGATATTCTGCGAAACAGAAGCGTACTGGCAATGAGTATAATCACAACAGGAAACAAGGTAAGAACTGCAGGGTGGACAGCAATAATTGACCCGGCAGTATGAATAATTTGATTGCCTATATAAAACAATATTCCGATCAAAGCACCGATGCCTAACCGTTGCGCAAAATCATTATCTCGCTGGCTTGTTATATTCGCACCGATAGGCGTGGCAAGAATAATCATCGCCAGGGTAATCAATGGCAAGGTGATTTTCTTCCAGAAAGCCAGTTCTATTTTGTCACTCTTCTGATGGGTTTTGCGTAAATGCCGAGCATACTTATAGAGCGAGGTCGGAGACATGGCAGCTGTTGATAATGATAACACAGGTAGTTCATCACGATTCCAGAATGGCCCCATATCAAGCCTTTCCAGAAACTCGGTTTCCAGACCATTGCCCCCCTGTTCTTTTGCAACAACGTTGATTAAACCCCATTCACGCGTCTGCTCGGTCGCTTGCTCAAGATCAGCCCGCTCAGCATGTGCCGCCAGGATCACACGACCATCTTCAGTAAATTCGTAATACTGTATATCTGTAGGAATACGCCCATATTTCAGCCTGCCAACATGAAAAAACCGCCCCTGAGAATTTGACCATAAACCCTTGCCCCCGACACTGCCTCCTCCTCCAGAATGTGCTACAGCACGCTGCTCTTCTGCATATTGATATAAATGTGCTGTCACATACTCCGAGAGAAATAAAACGCTAATACTGAGTAAAACACCAGGCAGGAGAATGGCAAGCAGGATACGCTTGTTTGAAGCACCCGCCGCACGAATGGCAATCAGTTCACTGTGCCTTGAAAGGCCAGCAAGCGCCAACAGAGTCCCCAATAAACCGGCAACGGGCGCCAGCTCTAATGCTAACTGGGGTAATGTCTGGATAACAAACATGGCGGCATTGATCGTTTTATAGTTTTTACCGACATGTTCAAGCTCCTGCACAAATTGTAACAGGCCAAATACTGAAACCAGCACAGCAAGCACTACCAGCCAGCCCCTGACTAATGTAGATGCAATATATCTGTCAAATGCATTCATATCAGGCAGCCTTCCGCTTTATATACGGCCACAGATATAACAGTAGAAAAATAATAAATGCGGCTACATATACCCACCATAAGCCCGGAAAAGCATTCACCTTACCCTGCTCCAGCCAGTTTCTGGCCATGCCAGCAAGATTAAAAAAAGCGATATACACTAATATCGCAATAATAAACTTCCAGTGGCGGCTTTGCCGTGGTGCACTGCGACTCAGTGGAACAGCCAGCATAGCAAGCAATAATGTGGCAAATGGCGTTGATAATCGCCATTGATATTCCGCAATTTCCTTAGGCTTTGCAGACAACCCAAGTTCTCGGGTTGGTGTCGCTTTACGGCGATAGGCGGCCACTTTTCTATCTTCCTGCAAACGTAATACCAGCGAACCAAACTTAAGAACAATATCATTTGAGCCCTTATTATCAAAAAGATAACTGTAGCCATTGCTGAATTCAATCACTCTTTGCTCACCCGAGTCAGTCGGTAATAAGCGGGCTTTCCGGGCATAAATCACTTTGGACTTATCTCCTTCACTACCATGCAAAAATACATTACCCAGCGATAAATTCTCGCTATCCACCTGTTTTGCGAAAAGCACATACTGATCATTATGCAAATCAATAAAACTTTCTGCTTCCACCTTGTCAAGGTTGAATTCTGAAGCGGCTTCAGACTCAAGATCATATGTCTGCTTATAGGCCCAGGGCCTGCCATATATTGATATGACTGCAACAATGACAGCAACAAACACACCGAGCTTCATCACCGCTATTAATAATCGGTTATCACCAATACCTGCAGCGCGCAATGCAGCCACTTCACTGTCCCGGTGTAATCTGCCAAGCGCAGAAATAATCGAAAGATAGAGCGCTGTTGGCAGCAATACTTCCAGTGCAATCAGGGTATTGAGAAAGGTAAGCTTTGCAACCGTCGATGCCGGCACTAACCCTGCCGCCGCATCAGCCAGCTTTATTGCTGTACTGTACCCAGTAAAAATTAGCACTAGTAAGCCGAGACCCAGCAACATTGGCCTGGCAATTTCAAGAATAATATATCGGTCTAGTATCAAAGTGATTGCTTCTTACAAGTATGAAAAGTGCCTCAGCGTAATTATACACATGGGTACCTCTATTAATTCAGATTAATAGAGGTACCCATGAAATACTAGACAAATGCTAGAATAGTACTAGCGGATTAAAGTAGGCTTGAAAATCAGGGTTGTATATACTGTGTAGCTATATTAAGGAACGGGGTCTGGAAGAATCAACACGTCGACAACAAAAAAAACACCCGTCATATGGGTGCTATCTGGACATAAAGCAGGTGATACCTCGCAGATGATAGCCCTGGCTGACAGCCTTGGCTGGAAATACTCCATCAAACGTTTAATCTATCGCTCAAGTGAATTATTTACCTCTGTTTTCCTTGGCCCCTCGTTATCCGGCATCCACAAAAAACATTCAAGCTCACTGCAAACTCCCTGGCCCGACCTCATCATAACAGCCGGTCGCAGAAATGAACCGGTTGCCCGCTGGATAAAACAACAGACAAACAACAGGGCAAAAATAGCCCATCTGGGACGACCATGGGCACCACTAGATAATTACGATTTAATCATCACGACGCCACAATATACGCTTCCGGAAAGAAACAACATACTCCATCTATCCCTGCCCCTGCATTCCGTGACAAAAGATAAACTGGCGCAATGGCGAGACGAATGGCCGCAGAAGCTGCCAGCGCTACCGCGCCCCTGGTGGATCGTTTTACTGGGAGGAAATAGCGGACCCTACGTGTTCCTTGAAAGCAAGGGAAAACAACTCGGAGAATGGGTCAATCAACAGGCGAAAAAGACGCAGGGCTCCGTGCTCGTCTCAGACAGCGCAAGAACCCCAATTGAAACCTATTCCGCCTTTCTGGACCAACTAACCGTACCCAACTACGATTATCACTGGCAACCTGATTCAAACGAAAATCCCTATCAGGGATATCTGGCACTTGCTGATCACCTGATCGTTACCGGCGAAAGCATGTCAATGCTGACAGAAGCAGCTGCCACTGAAACCCCTCTTTACCTGTTTGATCTTGCCGATTGCCCTCAATACATGCCGATAGACAGGAAGCCTTGCCGCCCCTGGTGGTCACTGTTGCATAACTATCGCTACAAACCCCTGACACACCGCCTGTCTACACAATTTGCACCAGAACGGTTTCACCGTGATATTTCCAGAATTCAGACACGCCTGGTTGATTCCGGACGGGCCGTCTGGGTTGGGGAAGAATTTTCAGGGGGTCAGTTACGACCCGAGAATAATCTGCAACTGGCTGCGAACCGTATCCGAGAAATGTTTTTCTGAAAAACAATAACAGACATGAAATCCTGTTAAAAATAACGTGTTTTGTATACTGTAGGATGCCTCTATTAATCACTATAATATAGTATTATTATTGTTGGTCAATTATGTCTCCCACCTGGTAAATGTCAATGAAAATAAAAATAAAAATAAAAATAAGAAAATTAATTCACGTGTATTTTCAGCTATATTTACTACTATGGGGAATAACCGTACACGCCGCACTCCCTCAGCCCATTCTGCAATATAACTTTGATGAAAATATTGTGACAACCAGCTATCCCTGCGGCCAACCTGATTACAATGCAAGAACAGCAGCACTATTAATAGTATGGGAAGACTGTAATACAGGGCTTTGGCATTTACGCGCAACAGCAGGAGGCGATTTTGCTCATTATACTGGCAGCATAATTTCAAACAAACCTTTTAGCCTTGTTCGTGGCATTAGCATAGAAAGGCACGATAATATCAATACGAGCAATCCCAATCGCATTGATTTTTCATTAAAAACGTGGGGCGGCGGACAAGATGGAATAATGTTTTCTTTCCCTCAAGATACAGAAGTCACTCTTGAGTTAACAGATACCTCTAATGTCAGTATTGGCAAAAATCTCGAAAACATCAAAACGCCAGTCTCCATCGCTGGTGGAAGCACCACGCCCCCTGCTATGACAAACATCATTATCGACAGTAGCGGAAAAAATCTGCATGCGGTGCTCTCCGAATCTGATAATCATGGCATGCCTACATCTGTATCTGGACATACTGGATCGGCAATGCACTTCAACAGATCTGCACTGATTAATGTGGGTGATCATAACAAACTTGATCTGGCTGAGTTTACAATAACCGCATGGGTTAAATACCAACACTACTCTGGTGATGGTCGCCAGGAAATTCTGGAAAAAGCAGATTCCTACTGGATGAATATCAGACAGGACACCCATCGCATCCGTGTTGGTGGGATTTTTGGCGCCTGCAATGGTACAGAAAGGCAATGGATATTCGTTGATAGTGTAAACTCTGTACCAGAAAACACCTGGACTCATACTGTCGCTAGCTATAATGGCTCTTTTTTGCGCGTATACATCAACGGGCAACTCGAAGGCCAGGTAGCCGTTTCCAAACCACTATGTGACAACGACCAGCCACTGATTATCGGCGCCAAATATTTGTTACAAACACTGGATAACGAGGAGAGAAACCTGGACCCACCTGAAGCATTTTTTAATGGGTCAATCGATTCTGTACATATCTTTGACCGTGCACTCTCAGGTACTGAAATTTGGGAAGCGATGAATCAATAAATTTTCCGCTTTAGCAAACAACGTCAGGTCTTGCAACACGAGCAAGACCTGACACCCACCTAAAACCCACCTAAAACCGAAAACCAACCTTCAAGCCAAAGCTTTTCGTACCCCCGGTAATATCACCTTCCAGCGTAAAATTGACACCCAGATTGATATTCACACCGGCAAATATCTTGTTCATATCGATACTCTCTTTATCAAGAGGACTGTTATCAACTTCACTCTCGGTCCGTATGCGACCAATTCCACCATAGGGTGTGAATATAGCGAAGCCTTTCGACACTGTCACTTCAATACCCATGTTTTGTAGATCAAAATCATCAACGCCTTCCAGCCGACTGTATGTCAGGCGTGCAGACACTGCGGGTATCGCCACATTCCCTTCAATAAAAGCATAGCGAACTTCACCCCCCCAGAGCTTAATATCGGTACCTGAAGCGCCAGCATAGAAAGCACCTACATCTATATTAAACGGCAAGCCTTTGTGCACATGAATTTTTGGCAGGGGTAGATAATCAAGATCCCAATCGCCATTACTGGCGGCATCGAACAAATCATTATCCAGATTGGTTGCTGTCAGCTCAAAGCCCAGATCAAAACCTGTTATACCCAATGGCTCAGCAGGTGTCAGTGCTTTATAACTTGTCGCAGCACCCAGAATTTCAGAGATATCGCGAAATTGATCCTGCGCAAGATTTCTCAAGTCATCCAGATCATTGTTAGCATTTACCCCAGCTGACACAGAGGCCAAAGTTGCACACAAAAGTATTTTTGATATTTTCTTCATCGTCATGTCCCATCCTTATCTAATCGAAGTTTCTCTGAAAACAGGCTATATACAGCCTGCCTTGCACTTTCAATATCTTCAAGCGGTTGAATCTGTTTTGCTGCAAAGTTATCGCCTAACCAGACAGCACGTCCTTCAGCAAGCAAACTATCATGCACCAGCCGAATATCCCGACTGAGACGCTGTGGCCCCAGTGCCATCATCAGCCGATATGATAGTCCAGACAGGTG
>JAZGGH010000038.1:0-6363 GCA_036480335.1 Gammaproteobacteria bacterium
TACAGAAGGAACTGTCAGTTAATACGATGTAGAGAGGAGATTTAGTCTGATCAGCTGAGTCGATAGAAGACCAGATTCAGACTAAAATTTAAGTAGGTGAAAACAGCACCTAAAAACTAAGAGACTAAGACTATGCTAAACATACAGATAGATAACCCAGAGCTTGAGAAAAGTATTAAGCATGCCTATGGTGATGATACAAAGTCTATCGCCATAGCTTTTTCTGAGTTTATTAAGCAACAGCAAATAAAACGGGATATTGGAATCTCAATTAAACAGCTTGATTCAGGAGAAGGTATTCCATTAAGTAATGCCGTTAGCGAGATTCGCGCTAAGTATGAGTAATTTAACTATTGTCTTTTCTCCTCGTGCGAAACAACGCTTAGAGGATATAGCAGACTACTTGTACCAGCAAAAACTTTCTGACACGTTCATTATTGATTACCTTAACCGCATTGAAACTTGGCTTGACACTTTATTACTTCAATTTCCTGAGTCGGGTACTCCAATGCCTGAATTTGGCGAGGGTGTTCGTCGCGTTACTTATAAGAAGTACAGCTTTCTCTACAGAATAAAAAATAATGTCATTGAGATTTTGACTGTTTATAGAGAAAATTTACCATGAATGCTGAATCAATCGTTTCCAAAGTCTGGAGCTTTTGCACCACCTTGCGTGATGATGGTGTGGGCTATGGGGATTACTTAGAACAACTCACCTATTTAATCTTTTTAAAAATGGCGGATGAATACAGCAAACCACCGTATAACCGTGATGTGGGCATTCCTGAAAATGTAAATTGGCAGAGCTTACGCACTAAAAAAGGTGCGGAGCTGGAGGTTCACTATGTTCATTTATTACGTGAGCTGGCGAGTAAAAAAGGCATTTTAGGGCAGATATTTACCAAATCACAAAACAAGATTCAAGACCCTGCCAAGCTTTCACGCCTAATTGATATGGTGAACGACACCGATTGGGTAATGATGGGAGCTGATACCAAAGGTACAATTTATGAGGGCTTGCTGGAGAAAAATGCAGAAGATACAAAATCAGGTGCAGGACAATATTTTACGCCACGTTCTTTAATTAAAACGATGGTGGCGTGTATGCGCCCCGCACCCAATCAAACCATTTCTGACCCTGCCTGTGGAACGGGTGGTTTCTTTTTATCGGCGTATGATTTTTTGCTGGATAATCACAAACTCAATAAAGATGAGTTAGCCTTTTTAAAACACGATACTTTTCAAGGCAATGAGATTGTCGCCAATACGCGTCGCCTGTGTTTAATGAATATGTTTTTACACAATATCGGTGAGATTGACGGCGAAAGCATGGTGAGTCCCAATGATGCTTTGATTGCACCACCGAGCCAGACGGTTGATATTGTTTTAGCTAATCCACCGTTTGGTAAAAAAAGTAGTATGACTTTTACCAATGAAGAAGGCGAGCAAGAAAAGGATGAACTAACCTACAACCGCCAAGACTTTTGGGCAAGCACATCAAACAAACAGGTTAATTTTGTTCAGCACATTCGTAGCTTATTAAAATCCACAGGACGCGCAGCTGTAGTTGTGCCTGATAATGTGCTATTTGAGGGTGGCGCAGGTGAAACCGTGCGTAAAAAGCTGATGGAAACCACCGAGCTACACACAATTTTGCGTTTGCCTACAGGGATTTTCTATGCCAATGGCGTTAAGGCGAATGTGTTATTTTTTGATAATCACCCCGCCCAAAAAGAACCATGGACAAAATCAATCTGGTTTTATGATTACCGCACTAATGTACATCACACATTAAAGAAAAAGCCTATGCGTCAGGCTGATTTAAAAGATTTCGTTGCATGTTTTAACCCTGAAAATCGCTTTGATAGAAAAGCCACCTGGAATGAAGAAACCCAGCCCGATGGACGCTGGCGCGAATATAACTATGATGAAATTATCGTCCGTGATAAAACCAGCCTGGATATTTTTTGGTTGAAAGATAAATCGCTCGCTGATCTTGATAATTTGCCTGAGCCAGAAGTTTTGGCAGAGGAGATTATCGAGAATATGGAGGCGGGTTTGAATAGCTTTCGGGAAGTATTGGCGGAACTTGAGTAGATACGAATTTGGGCGGAGAAATCAATCAAGCTTTGTGAGCGGTTAATACAGAACAAACAAGGTTCCAATCACCTCTATTATTTTAGTTTTTGGCAGTCCAGTAAACAGTGAGCGCAGAAATGCATGAGGCTCCAGACTATATTTGGCTGATTCACAATCAGTGAGATACCCAGTTGACAGTCTGCGACTACCCTGTAAAATTCCCTCTCTTGAGACCTTAGGCGCGTAGCTCAGTTGGTTAGAGTACCACCTTGACATGGTGGGGGTCGGTGGTTCGAATCCACTCGCGCCTACCAAATTTGATTATCCCCGCGCCGGCGGGTATATTTGTTTATACACATGTGGCCTTTGGTAGTGGTCACCACTGTAGAATAGTATGCCGGTTGTTACCCTTCCTGACGGTAGTCAGCGTTCATTTGATTATCCCGTAACTGTGTTTGATGTGGCTTCCGATATTGGCCCTGGGCTTGCCAGAGCGACATTTGCCGGTAAGGTTAATGGTCGCCTGGTGGATGCCAGTTTTGTGATTGATGATGATGCCGAGCTGGCGATTGTGACTGGCAGGGATGAGGAGGCACTGGAGTTGGTGCGTCACGATGCGGCGCACATTATGGCGCAGGCGGTGCAGGAGCTATATCCGGGTACCCAGGTGACGATTGGGCCAGCCATTGAAAATGGTTTCTATTACGATTTTGCGCGCGAAACACCGTTTACGCCGGAAGATCTGACAAAAATTGAAAAACGCATGCAGGAGATTGTGAAACGCAATCTGCCGATAGAAAGAGAAGTCTGGTCGCGTGAGGATGCCATTAAAACCTTTGACGATCTTGGCGAGAAATACAAGGTCGAGATTATCAATGATGTGATTCCCGAAGGCGAGGAGCTATCAATTTATCGCCAGGGCGAATGGTTTGATGTCTGTCGTGGGCCGCATCTGCCGAGTACCGGCAAGTTACCGAAAGCCTTCAAGTTGATGAAAGTGGCCGGTGCTTACTGGCGTGGTGATTCCAGTCAGCCAATGTTACAGCGTATTTATGGCACGGCCTGGCGTAACAAGGATGAACTGAAGGCGTATCTGCACCGCCTGGAAGAGGCTGAGAAGCGAGATCACCGCAAGCTGGGTAAGGTCATGGATATGTTTCATACTCAGGAAGAAGCGCCCGGTATGGTGTTCTGGCACGACAATGGCTGGACGGTGTATCTGGAAATCCAGAATTATATTCGCGAGAAGTTGCGCAACCACGGTTATCAGGAAGTGCATACGCCCACAGTGATTGATCGTTCCTTATGGGAAAAATCCGGCCACTGGGAAAAATTTCAGGACGATATGTTCATTACAGAGGCCGAGCATCACGTCTACGCGATCAAGCCGATGAACTGTCCGGCGCATATTCAGATTTATAATCAGGGGTTGAAGAGCTACCGCGATCTGCCGTTGCGACTGGCCGAGTTTGGTTCCTGCCATCGCAATGAGCCATCGGGTACTTTGCACGGTCTGATGCGGGTGCGTGGCTTTGTTCAGGATGATGCGCATATCTTCTGTACGGAAGAGCAGGTGCTTGATGAGGTTTCTAGCTTTATCGACTTACTCTTTGAAGTATATAAAGATTTTGGTTTTGAAGACGTTATTATTAAATTATCTACCCGGCCGGAACAGCGGGTTGGTGAAGATCATCTCTGGGATAAGGCCGAGAAATCTCTGGAAGATGCCCTTAACCATAAAAATCTGGATTGGGGTCTGCAGCCGGGTGAAGGCGCATTTTATGGCCCGAAAATCGAATTTTCATTAAAGGATTGTCTGGAACGGGTCTGGCAGTTGGGTACCATTCAACTGGATTTCTCGATGCCGGGCAGGTTGAGCGCAACGTATGTTGCCGAAGATGGCAGCAAGCAGACGCCGGTGATGTTGCATCGGGCGATTTTGGGTTCGCTGGAAAGATTTATCGGTATTTTGATCGAACATTACGCAGGTGCTTTGCCGTTATGGTTAGCACCAACTCAGGCAGTTATTTTAAATATTACGGATAAACAGGCTGATTTTGCCCGAAAAATAGAAGAAACTATGAAAAAACAGGGTATTCGTGTCAAAACGGACTTGAGAAATGAGAAAATCGGCTTTAAAATCCGCGAGCATACTATTCAACGAGTTCCCTATTTGCTGGTTATCGGTGATCGGGAAGTTGAAGCTAATTCTGTGGCCGTACGAACACGTGGTGGCGGGGATCTGGGAAGCCAGACTATTGATACTCTCATTGAAGGGTTGAAAACCGAGATCACGAGTTATGGCCGATCTGTCTTGGAGACGTAAATATCGCAACTGTAAAGAAAGTAAAGCATCGAATTAACGACGACATCACTGCCAGTGAGGTCCGCTTGATTGATCAGGATGGTGAGCAGGCCGGCGTTGTCAGTATTGACAAAGCGCGGGAAATGGCAACCGCTGCCAGTATGGATCTGGTGGAAATTGCTCCGCAGGGTGAGCCACCTGTCTGCCGTTTAATGGACTACGGTAAATTTCGCTTTGAAGAGCAGAAGAAACGACAGCAGGCGCGAAAAAAACAGAAGCAGATACAGGTTAAGGAAATCAAGTTTCGTCCAGGAACGGATATTGGTGATTACAATATCAAGCTGCGTAATCTGACGCGCTTTCTGGAAGATGGTGATAAAGTCAAAGTAACGTTACGTTTCAGAGGGCGCGAAATGGCGCATCAGCATCTGGGACGTGATTTGTTGAAACGGGTTGAAGCAGACCTGGCAGAATTGGGATCGGTTGAACAGTTCCCAAAAATGGAAGGCCGGCAGATGATTATGGTGCTGGCGCCGAAGAAGAGGTAGTTGTAAGTTAGTATTGATAGGTGTTGCCCCGGGCATTCCCGCGCCTAGGTTTGGCAACTTAATTTAAGTAGTAATAGTGCATAGAAGCGGAGAAGTAAAATGCCTAAGATGAAAACCCACCGCGGTGCTGCAAAGCGGTTCAGTAAAACAGCCAGTGGCGGCTATAAACGGGGTCAATCCCATCACCGTCATATCCTCACCAAGAAAAGTGCGAAGCGTAAGCGTCAGTTGGGGAATACCCTGCAGATATCTGATGCGGATGCGCGTGTTGTTCGACGCATGTTGCCCTACGTTTGATTGATTGAGGATTAGTTATGTCACGAGTAAAAAGAGGTGTACAGGCCAGGGCCCGTCACAAGAAAGTTCTTGCCAAAGCGAAAGGCTACTATGGTGCCAGACGTAAGGTTTACCGAGTTGCCAAACAGGCGGTTATCAAAGCCGGGCAATATGCGTATCGCGATCGTCGTCAGCGTAAGCGTCAGTTCCGCGCATTGTGGATTGCCCGCATCAATGCGGCTGCGCGTGAAAACGGTTTATCCTACAGCCGTTTCATTAATGGTTTGAGCAAGGCTGAGATTGAAATTGATCGCAAGGTGCTTGCTGATCTGGCTGTGTTTGATAAAGCAGCTTTCAGCGCACTGGCGGAAAAAGCCAAAAGCAGTCTTGCTGCCTGATTAGCAGCGAAACCCGCTGTTGATCTGAAAAAAGGAGAGGCTGTTGCTTCTCCTTTTTTGTTTGAACAATAATTTTTTATCGGAGCAATATAGTCGTGACAGCACTTGCGGATCTGGAAACACAGGCGAGGCAGGAAATTGATGCAGCCGAGGATCTTCCTTCTCTGGATACAGTCAGGGTTCGCTATCTTGGCAAAAAAGGACTGCTGACCGAACAACTGAAGCAGTTGGGTCAGCTATCTGCTGAGGAGCGACCAAAGGCCGGACAGGCGATTAACCTGTCGAAGAAAGTCGTGCAGCAGATGATTGAAGCGCGTAAACAGACCTTGCAGGATGAGGTGCTGGCAGCGCAATTAGCCGAAGATACCATTGATGTCACACTGCCAGGTCGCGGCCAGGAAACCGGGGGTCTGCATCCGGTCACACGAACATTGCAACGCATTGAAGCACTGTTTTCTGTGATGGGTTTTGAGTCGGTAACCGGGCCTGAAATCGAAGATGATTATCACAACTTTGAAGCTCTGAATATTCCGGCACATCATCCGGCCAGAGCGATGCATGATACATTTTATATAGATAAGCACCATGTGCTGCGCACACACACATCGCCGGTACAAATACGTACCATGGAAAAAGCAAAGCCGCCGTATCGCATTATTGCACCGGGACGTGTTTATCGTTGCGACTCAGATCTGACGCATACACCCATGTTTCATCAGGTGGAAGGTTTGCTGGTGGATGAATCCATCAGTTTTGC
>JAZGGH010000039.1:0-8578 GCA_036480335.1 Gammaproteobacteria bacterium
CGTTCAGTCCTAACACCATAATAGCCTGGCGTAGATTATCGATTGTTCGTTGCTTGGCATACATAGCAGAATTGGCGATACGTAAAATTTTGGCGGCGAGCGCAGGATCCAGACTAACGACTTCTGCGACCATTGAAAAATCTGCCACAGGATCCTGGCTAATTTCCATTATCCGTATGGCTACACCTGGAGGAGAAGGTAACTCCTTGCAATGTTTCAGGCGTAATTCGAGTTGTTTATCCTTTATAAATAAAGAATCCATTAATATTGTCTCGCGTCCTTTTAGCTTATCCCAAAAGCGGCAATTGACTGACTATCTTTAACAATTTGCTGTCAAACGCGGGTTGATCCTTCAGTCCTGAGGTTCTCAGGCATCTGGCCGTTAAGCCTTAACAAGGCTTGAATGCGACCCCATACGGGGCTACTATTTGAATTCTATGAATAAATGGTCTAACAGATTTTTACACGCTCTTATTTTGCTGGCGGTTGTCACGCTCCCTATGCGGGGAGTATTAGCCTCAGTAAAAATGAGCAACGCTTCTGATATGCAACATCAGATGCTGATTGATGGCAGCGCAGAATCGCTGAATGACAGTGGCACCCTGTCACATTCCTGTGATGACTGTTGTGAAGGTGATTGTGAACGGAGTTGCGTTACTACCTGTACGCACCTCATGCCAGGGCTGCTGCTCGTCGCTCTGGTGACTGCCTCCAGGTACAAGGATGTGTCTGCCACTGTGGTTTTTTATTTTAATTTCGAGCAAACCATCCCTCCTTTATTACAACCTCCAATCTGATTACAGCTAGATCGATGCCAGGCTGTTCCCGTGTCACTTCAGACCCGGTTTCAGAGTTGTTATTTTGCACACTAGCTTTGGAGGATTTCCATGTATACATCCTGTAAAAAAGACAGGCAGTTGCCGATGAAAAAACCAGTCGTTATGTGTTGCCTGATATCGGCAATGCTCTTGCCGGTTAGCCAACTTTATGCCGATTTAACGCTGCCTGTTGTCGAAAGTCTGGCGTTAAACGATGACCCGGGAGTAGCCGCTAGCCAGGCGCGGTCACTCGCCCTGAGTGAGGCAGCTATTGCAGAGGGGCAATTATCAGATCCAAAACTCAAGTTTGGGGTTTACAATTTACCCCTGGACAATTTTGAACTCGACAGAGAACCAACAACGCAGGTGCGCCTGGGGCTGCAGCAAACGTTTCCTCGTGGTCAAACTCGGCGGTATAAACAGGAGCTCGCTCAATGGAATGCGACTGCAGAGCAGCACCTTACTGAAAATAAACGACGCAAAGTACTTCGTGATGTGCGTGGTTACTACCTGGAACTGTATTATCAGAGCAGAGCGGGGCAGGTAATCGATGAGACACGCACCTTGTTTGCTCAGCTAGTCGATATAACAAGGGCGCATTATGCCACTGGTCGAGTCAGTCAGCAGGATGTATTACGTGCATCACTGGAGTTGTCGCGCCTCGATGATCTCCATACAAAAATCCGCAACGAAGAAGAAAAAAATCGCGCCTCTTTGGCTAAATGGATCGGCGATGCCGCTATGCAGCCGATTGAGATGCGGTTTCCTGATCTTCCTGAGCTACCTGAACAGGAAGGTTTGGGGCTTGCCTTACCAGAGCATCCGTTGATTCGAGCCGAAACTGCGCGTATCGAATCATTCAATCAGGGGATCCGCATTGCGCGTGAACAGTACAAGCCTGGTTGGACGGCAGGACTAGAATACAGAAAACGTTTCGGTAATGACCCTGGAGGTGATGAGCGTGCTGACATGATGGCGGCGATGGTAAGCCTCGATTTGCCTTTGTTTGTTGCCAATCGTCAGGACCGACAGTTTGCTGCTAGCCAAAGGCGGGCAGAAGCGGCACACTTGACGCGGTCTGATCGCTTGCGTGAATTACAGGCTCTGCTTGATAGTGATTATGCCAGCTGGCATCGGCTTGGAGAGCGGTCTGATCTGTATGACAGGCAATTACTCCAGGAAGCCCGTGCGAATTCCCAGGCATCATTAAAATCCTATCAGTCAGGTGTTACTGAGTTCACGGCATTGATGCGAGCGCGTATCACTGAACTGGATGTGCGACTCGATGGCTTGCGCATCCTGACTGATCGCGCAAAAGCTCAGGCGCGTCTTCTTTACCTTGCAGGATCTAGTCATGAAAAAATCTAGTTTTGAATATTTAACCGCTAGCATCCTGATGCTGTTTCTTATGCTTCCTGCTGCCTCAGCAGAACAGCATGAAAAGGCAATACTCTACTGGGTTGCGCCAATGGACCCGAATTACCAACGGGACAAACCGGGTAAATCTCCAATGGGCATGGCGCTAGTGCCTGTGTATGCAAATGATAGTGATCCTGGCAGCATTAAAATTTCGCCCGCTGTTGTTCAAAACCTGGGAGTGAGGACGGCGATAGCCGAACAGACGCGTCTCTGGCGTGGGATCGACACAGTAGGCTATGTTGATTTTGATGAATCCAGATTGAGTCATATTCATTTGCGTACAGAAGGCTGGATCGAAAAACTATATGTTACCTCTGTAGGCGAGCGGGTGAAAAAAAACCAGCGTCTACTCGATATTTTTTCACCCGACCTGGTGAATGCACAGGAAGAATATATTCAGGCCTTAAAGATAAATAACACGGGTATGATGCAGGCATCAAAGGACCGCCTGGCGGCGTTGGGTATCCCTGCTAATCAAATAAAACGCTTAAAAAAAACACGCCGCGCACAACAAACGATAGCCATCTATGCACCCCAGAATGGGGTCGTCTCAACATTGCCAGTACGTGAAGGTATGTACATCAAACCAGCTACTCGTATTATGAGTCTGGCGGATCTTTCCAGTGTTTGGCTATTAGCCGAAGTTTTTGAAAGACAGTCCGATTGGGTAAAGGAGGGGCATCGCGCCGAGGTTCGTTTAGCCTATTTGCCGGGTCGAAAATGGGAAGGTAACGTCGAATATATTTATCCGAGCCTGGACCCTGTCACCCGGACGTTAAAAGTACGCCTGCGTTTTGAGAACGCTGACGAAGCATTGAAGCCTAATATGTATGCCAATGTAAAGATATTTGGTGGCCCGAAAGATGACGCGATTGTTATTCCAGTCGAAGCATTAATTCGTACTGGGCGCGATGCTCGCGTCGTGTTGGCGCTGGGCGAGGGTCGTTATGCGAGTCAGCAGGTAATAGCCGGGATAGAAAGTGGTGACTGGGTGGAAATAGTAAACGGGATTTCTCCAGGCGATCAAGTTGTTGTATCAGGGCAGTTTCTTATCGATTCAGAAGCGAATCTCAAAGCCAGTGTGCGGCGTTTGGTCGAGCCTGAATCAAAGTCCACAGAAACGAAGCTAAAAGTAACTATCGTTGGCACTGGAGAACTAAAAGCCATTGACCTGGAAGCAGGAACGATTAATCTCGCACATGAGGCTATTTCAGCATTGAACTGGCCAGCCATGCAAATGGATTTTCAGATACAGGCAGGCATCATGCCGTCCTCTCTGAAGACGGGTGACACGGTTGAGTTTACGCTAGTGCAGGATGCTGATGGATTTATTATCAGCGAGATTGCGAGCGTCAAAAAAATGGATCCAGAACCATGATCGCGCAACTGATCACCTGGTCAGTGAAAAACCGTGTTCTGATTTTGCTATTAACCGCATTTCTGGTGGCCTGGGGACTGTACGCGGTTAAAAATACCCCTTTGGATGCGATTCCTGATTTATCAGATGTGCAGGTTATCGTGAAAACCACGTTTCCTGGGCAGTCACCCCAGGTTGTAGAAGATCAAATTACCTACCCAATGACGACGGCTATGCTATCCGTGCCTAAAGCGGTGACTGTTCGTGGCTACTCATTTTTTGGTGATTCTTACGTGTACATCATTTTTGAAGATGGCACGGATCCCTACTGGGCACGTACCCGTGTCCTCGAATATCTCAGTCAGGTAACGAGTAAATTACCGCCACAGGCAAGACCGGAATTAGGACCAGATGCCACGGGTGTTGGCTGGGTTTATGAATATGCGTTGGTTGATCGCAGTGGTAATCATGACCTGTCACAACTGCGTAGTTTGCAGGACTGGTTTCTTAAATATGAATTACAAACCGTCCACGGGGTTTCGGAGGTTGCCACCATCGGCGGCATGGTTAAACAATATCAGGTGGTTCTCGATCCAGATAAATTACGTGCCTACAATTTACCGCTATCGACAATTCGCTCGGCGATTCAACGAGGTAACAAGGAAGTGGGTGGCTCAGTCATTGAGCTGGCCGAAGCTGAGTATATGGTGCGTGCAACTGGATATATTAGCGGGCTGGAGGACCTTCGTAGTATCCCTCTGGGAGTCAATAAGCAAGGCACACCGATCTTGCTTGAAGATGTCGCACACATTCGTCTTGGCCCACAGTTACGGCGTGGAATTGCAGAGCTTGATGGCGAGGGTGAAGTGGTTGGCGGGATTATCATTATGCGCTTCGGCGAAAATGCCATGAGTACGATCAAGGGCGTCAAGGAAAAATTGAAAACACTGTCACGCAGCTTGCCAGAGGGTGTTGAGATTGTTGAAACCTACGACCGTTCATCCTTGATTGAACGCGCGGTAAAAACTCTCAGTGGGAAATTGATCGAAGAGTTTCTGATCGTTGCACTGGTTTGTGCGGTATTTTTGTTCCACCTGCGATCTGCACTGGTTATTGTTATCTCATTACCGATAGGCATTCTGATCGCCTTTATCTTTATGCAGCGGCTGGGAATCAATGCCAATATTATGTCATTAGGCGGTATCGCTATCGCTATAGGAGCGATGGTGGACGCCGCTATTGTTATGTTAGAAAACGTCCATAAACATTTTGAAAAGGCTGAAATTACCGACGAAAATCGCTGGGAAATTATTCGTCAGGCGGCAGTAGAGGTTGGGCCAGCATTATTTTTCTCCCTGTTGATTATCACCCTGAGTTTTTTACCCGTGTTTACTCTCGAGGCACAGGAAGGTCGACTGTTTGCGCCGCTAGCCTATACTAAAACATTTGCTATGGCAGCAGCAGCCGGCTTGTCAGTGACTCTGGTGCCTGTGCTCATGGGGTATTTCGTCCGCGGTCGTATTACACCAGAACGCAAAAATCCGGTAAACCGGTTTTTAATTGCGCTCTACCGACCTGTGATTAATCGGGTGCTAAAAATTCCAAAAACCGTATTGGCATTAGCGCTGATTCTAGTTGCTATTGGATTATGGCCCATGACGCAGTTAGGTACGGAATTTATGCCTGACCTGGATGAAGGCGATCTACTCTACATGCCCAGTGCTTTTCCTGCTGTTTCTATCGGTAAGGCGCAGGAGTTATTGCAACAAACCGATAAGCTGATTCGAACGGTTCCGGAAGTCAAACGCGTGTTTGGTAAAATTGGTCGTGCGGAAACGGCGACTGATCCAGCGCCCTTAACTATGGTAGAAACAACTATACAACTCAAACCACGCGATGAATGGCGCCCTGGCCTGACTATCGAAAAATTAAAGCAAGAGTTGAATAGTCGAGTGCAAATTCCTGGCTTAACCAATGCCTGGGTTATGCCCATTAAAAACCGCATTGACATGCTGGCGACTGGAATAAAAACACCCGTTGGCGTAAAGATTGCTGGCCCAAATCTGGAAGAAATACAGAAAATTGGCAAGCGCATTGAGGAAGTGTTGAAAGATGTACCCGGCACAGTTTCAGTTTACTCAGAACGAGTAGCTGGTGGGCGTTACATCACTGTTGACATTAACCGCAGGGCAGCCGCTCGTTTCGCACTGAATATTGCCGATGTACAGGAAGTGATTAGCACGGCGGTCGGTGGTATGGGCGTCGCTGAAACTGTCGAAGGACTGGAACGCTATCCTGTGAATATCCGCTACCCACGTGATGTGCGTGACTCTCTGGAAAAGCTGCGAAATTTACCTGTCATCACCCCGGCTGGTGCACATATTCCTCTGGCAGAGGTTGCAGACGTGCGCATTGAGAGTGGGCCAGGCATGATTAAAACAGAAAATGCACGACTCAATGGTTGGGTTTATATTGATATAGACGCTCGTGATCTTGGCTCATACGTTATAGAGGCACAGCGCATCGTTGCAGCACAGGTTAAATTACCTACAGGCTATTCGATTACCTGGTCAGGGCAATACGAATACATGTTGCGGGCGAAAGAGCGCCTGTCCGCTGTAGTGCCAGCAACTCTGGCAGTTATCATATTACTGCTCTACCTGAACTTTAGAAGCATCACTGAAGTTTTGATTATCATCGGTACCTTGCCTATGGCCTTAATCGGTGGCTTCTGGTTGATCTACCTGCTCGACTACAACCTGTCAGTTGCTGTGGGCGTCGGCTTTATCGCGCTTGCAGGTGTTGCCGTAGAGATCGGAGTGCTCATGCTCGTCTATCTCAATCAGGCTCTGCAACAACAGAGACAGAAAGCTAAAAAAGAGCAGCGCCGTCTTACCCGGAGTGATATCAATAGAGCAGTTATCAATGGGGCATTACTCCGCGTAAGACCAATCATGATGACAGTCACTGCGATCATTGCCGGCCTGCTACCTATCATGTTAGGCGGAGGAACTGGATCAGAAGTCATGCGACGAATTGCAGCGCCGATGGTTGGCGGAATGGTGACAGCTACTCTGTTAACACTGGTGGTTATTCCGGCGGTATTTTTGATTTGGAAGCAGCAGGCAGTCGAATAAGAATGTTTGATGCGATTTTCTCTGTTGTTTCAGGATTGGCACCTCCGGATTGAGGTGCCAGTAAAGGGTAAACCCTGTTAGATTGTGATCGGCCTAATTGTTGATTTTAATCTCAACACGTCTGGCTTCTACTGGAGAACCGGTGCCGGTTGTCACTGTGGGCGGAGCTATTGAGATTCGCCCGACATCAATACCTGCCTGCACGAGTGTATTTCTAACAGCCAGCGCTCGATCATAAGCTAGCAATGTATTTGAGTTAGGATTTCCACTCGGGTCGTGAAAGCCGGAGAGGTTCACAGAGGAGCCGGGGTTCTGCCTCATAAAATTAACAACAGGGGACAGGTAGAGTCGACCCGCATTAGGAACCCTTGAGCTATTCGAATCGAAGAAGACCCTGGCTTCCGCAAGCCCGGTTGAGCTGTAGGTGTCAGAAGAGGAATTCAGGCGACTTTCCAACTCAGAAATTCTGGCTTGCAGGCCGGGAATCGACTGGTTTTCAGTTTCCAGAGTGCTAATGCGCTGCAGTTGATCAGGATCACTAGTAACGACTGCAGAGGTGACGCCACTTTCGAGTTCGGTAATTCGAGCCTGTAAGCCGCTAATCCTCCCATTTTCCTGTTCAAGTGTGGCTATACGGGTCAGGTGCGCAGGGTTGTCAACCAGGTTTCCAACTTGATTAGTCGGAGAAGCACATCTACTCCCGCCTGCAAAACCGAGCAACCAGAGGAGCAAGGTTAAAACAGCGAGTGCAATAGCTACAATCCACCATATGTGTTTGAAGTTCTCCCAGCCAGGTGTAACAGCATTGTAATTCATCATTGATTACTCCTTATGCGATAAATTCATCTTGGGCTTTTTTGAGTTTGGCCCATTCATTGTTTGACGCCATAGCAGATTGATCAGGCCAGGACGCTGGTTTAGCAAGGGCAAAATTTGAGCCGCCATCGTTCAGGATTGCCTGAATTTCAGTAGGGTCAGTTTCCGACAGCTCACTATAAGTATGAATTCCCGCTTTATGAATGAGTTCGTCAATTTTAGGGCCAATGCCTTCAATTACCGTGAAATCATGCTTATTTCCTTTGCTACGGATGGAATAGCCTGCAGCTTTCGCTGCTTTGTAATCCACAGGCTTCGGTTCTTTACTGGCCGCTTGTTTATATTTCGCTAATTCAATTTCCAGTGTCTTGATTCGAGCAGATTGATTTTTACTCTCACTGCCGCTTGTTGAGCCATCGGGGTAGACGCCGCCAATTAAAATATCCTGCAATGCTCTCAGGGCAGGCCATCGGTTATTGGCAACCAGGTTTGCCTGGTCAGACCAGGTGCCTGGATTAGCTGTCTTGAACGCTGCCCCGGCTTTATCCAGAATCTTTTGGATATCCTGCGGGTCGGTATTAGAAAGTTCTTCGAATGAGTGAATCCCCGCTTTTTGGAGCAGGCCACTGATTTTTGGGCCGACACCTTCAATAGCGGTAAAATCATCCTGCGCACTAATAGGAATGCCGACTTTCTTACCTGCATTAATGTCGATTTTTCTCGCTTTACTCCAGGTTTTAAGTTCGGCTTCAAGGTCAGAGATACGCGCAAGATGTTTCGGATTATCTATCAGCTTTTCTACCTCAATCGTCTTCTCAACAATTTCAGGCTTGCGGTTTTTCAGTTCATTGATGGTCGACTGTAAACCGGCAATGGCCTTGTTTTCGGTCTGTAGCTTATCAAGCGTGCCCTGAAGACTATTGAGTTTCTGTGTGTCACCCTGCAAGGATTTGTTACTGGCTTCAAGCTTGCCGATGGTGTCCTGTAGTCCTTTGAGCTTTTGTGAGTCAGCCTGCAACGCCTTATTGCTG
>JAZGGH010000040.1:0-95041 GCA_036480335.1 Gammaproteobacteria bacterium
ATGTTAACAACTCACTGTCAGGAATGTTTAAAGGGATGGTTATGCGTATGCCTACAGCAATAACGGGTATGTTTAGAGGATACATACCGCTTGAGATTTCAAGCCGATTACTGATCATGCCTTTATCTCTGTTAGTTGATGAACAGGGCATTATTCAATCGGTTTACCAGGGTAAAGATGAAGGCGATCACCTTCCATTGGATCGAGTCATCACATTTGCTAAATAACCAAAGCAGAGGTAACAAATGAACAGACAAAATAGCCACCACCCTTGGGTCGCTCTCAAAGTACGATAAACAGAGAAGTCAGACTGTAGTGGTCAAGTAATATTGGCCATTGACAAATGCTTTCAATCGCTTCAGGAAACCCTTCAAGCCATCGATACAGGCGATTAAAATGTCTTTTAACGCCACGATTATGCAAATCAGTGAGGACGCTCAACCAGCTTCGGTCAATTGTTTAATTATAAGAGGTTGTCCCCATGACGAGGACAACCAAAGAAAGATGTTTACTGTCCTGTGTAGAAAGCGATCCTGGAGACCTGAGCGCCTGGTATTGAAGCAGTGACCAGTTTTTTGTATGTGCCACTAGTTGCTTTTCCTGATTGAGAGCAGGAACGACTGCTGCCAGCGGGAATACTGCTAAATGTGCAGACAGTCTTCCAGTTACCTGTCGTGGGTATTTTCTGTTTCTCTGTGACTGTGACATTATTAATAGCTTGATTCCCGCTGTTCGTTACCCGATAAGTCCAGTTAACCGTTTGTCCGATGGCCAGTGTAGGACCTGGCTTGTCTGTTGACCGATTATTTGCCAGTACTGTCAGGTTGAACTGCGAAACGGGTGTGGGTGTCGTGGATGCTTCCCCGTTATAAAAGGCAATTGTCGAGCTGTTAGCTGTTTGATTGCCAGCGAGACTGCTCGTCGAAAGAAGTGTTTTGTATATACCTTTTGTGGCTGTGGTTCTACTAGAGCAATTTGCGCTGCCTCCAACCGGGATGGCATTAATGGTACAGAGTGTTTGCCAGTTGCCATAAGTGGGTAGTTTTTGACGACCTTTTACGGTGATATTTGTCAGGGGGGTATTGCCGGTGTTTTTCACGGTATAGGTCCAGTTTACCTGGCTACCAACTTGTATCGTAGGCCCGGGTTTCGCTGTAGGCAAGTTATTTGCACGGACGATTGTTTGCAGGGAAGGCGCGGGGGTGCCACCGCCTGTGTTACCACCGCCTGTGTTACCACCGCCTGTGTTACCACCGCCTGTGTTACCACCGCCCGTTCCTTTTGGGCGAACCAGTATGGCAGCATCCCAGGGTTTGATGGCGACGCTGTTCAATGTAGCACCGTTATTCACGCCCGCATCCTGAAAGCCTTTAATACGCTGGAAGGTGCCATTCAGATTAACTGTTTTGTAGTCCGGTGTTGCATTAACGACGACGATGCCATTTTCAAAATCACGGCGGAAGATATTGGCGTTGCTATTGAAAAGATAAACGGAATCAAGGTTAAGAGAGGTGTTTTCTCGACCAACATAAAAAGACAGAGCCTGATTACCGTCACCTTTAGCCTTGAAAGACATAACATATCGGCGCCACTGCGTGCCTACAATAAAACGTTCGCCAAAGTTGCCAACATTTGCCTTGAGATCTCGTGGTGCGGCGGCTTTTGCGGAAAACACCAGAGTGTACCATCTGCCTTTTGTCAGATTGACTGAAGGTCCGCGAATTGAGCTGGTAAACAATTTTGAGTCAAAACGTAACTGTTTTGAAGCGCGCAGTGACCCGCCGCCATCCCGTGCGTCGGCTGAACGACTGATAGTTATATTTTTTCCGCTCCAGCCATTAATGTTGTTGTCAAAGGTTCCAGTCGTCATGAGGGCATTGGCTGGATTGAAGTTGCTATTTTCGATGCGTGTTCTGCTACCCAGAGGGTTACCCAGCCAGCCTCGATTTTGACGAACGGCTGTTTCATTTGACTGATTTGAACGAATTGCCTGACCATAAGTGGATGAGTTTTTATCAACGTTCACAGCGTATTCGTCATACCAGGGGTCCGTTGTTGCTGGAGAGTTTTGTATTCCCATGTATCCGTCGTCAAGCAAAGCGGTACCCAGAGCAAAGCGGAAAGGGGAGTTGCTGGAAGCGTTCGTGCCATCTGGATGAATACGCGTTGGCGTTTTGGTGAGCACATGGGTATGAATCGAGCCTTCGTTGAGGTGATGGGTATAATAACCGTATTCCGAGAGTCTGGAGTTGATCCGGTCATAGCCTGGATTCACGCCATGGTAGTTGCTGTCAACAGGCCAGCCTTCCATTTGCGCACCATTTAATGCATCGAAGCCACGCGCTAATTGGTGGCCGCCGACAATGTATTTATTGCTGAAACGGTTCTTGACAAGACGATAAAAGTTGCCCAGGCCATCGCCCCACCAGTTCACACCAGTATTGCTGATGCCATCATCCGTAACGAGGTTATTGTTTACATCAGCGCGTTTACTGGTAAACAGAAAATGGAAATCGGAATCAAACAGAAAACCGGAAACATTGATATCAACTTGATTGCCGCGGATGTCTGCGCGGTAGTTACCGGCAATAAAATCAAGCATAGCCTGTGCGTAGGTTTTGCCTTTCGCATCACGTGGTGACTGGCTGCTTAGATTGAATGACCAGTTTTTGGTGCTACCCCCCTGACCAATAACGTGTTGAGCAATAATGCTACCTTTGGCATGTGCTCGGCGGGTTGATTTGTATCCGCGTTGCAGGGTCAGGGTTTTATTATTGACATTACGTCCGGTGATTTTTGCATGCTCGGCATTTTTGAATGAGCCGGCTGGGGCATCGTAGATAACGATATATTCATTATTCGAAAAGCGACTGATATCGTTGACGGAAACGGTTGTGGTATCTACATTAATGGCATTCTGGAGGTTGGATCCTGCACGGTATAGCCAGTGTCCGGCATAGACGCTACAGCCACTGGTGTTGGCAGCCGTTGATTCAAATGGCACTCCATGGCTCTGCGCGCAATGGATGCCAGGTTCTGTGTAGCCCAGATATTCTGCAGCATTGAATTGGCGAAAATACATCAGATCAGGATATTTTTTTTGTAGTCGGCTAACTTTTTTAATAATGCCTGCACTGGTAGATATAACCTGGTATTTGGAATACGGTTCCTCAATACCTGCCATGCTTTGCGTTTCAGCCATGATAATGCGTGGGAATTTGTGCTGACTAATATTGGGCAGAGATGCATTTTTGGGTGGCTGCCGGGTTTCTGCATCATTCATATAGGCAGGGTTTGCAGCAAAAGTCTGATTGGTCATTACTATTACTGACAAGGCCAGAATCAGGTTACGGAAAATCGGGTGCATAAGTTTCTCCAACGTTTTCGACGTATAAGCGTGTAGAATAATTTAGAACCTTGAATGCAGAATTCGAGCCAGATATTTAAGCCATTGATTATATTGTGAAATGCTTTATTGGCTTTCCGCAAACAAGTAATTGTGTCGCTTAATGACGACGGCAGCTGTTAAATATTTGGTAAATTACCTAGGAGCAATGCCTTGAATGTCTCTATAAGGAGACATAATTGAGATTGATCTTCTGGATGTCTGGCTTTGTTTTCTTGTTCAAAGTCTTTATTATTATAGAAGTGTTTTCATTTTAGCATATTGGTCGTAATAAAACATTGACGCAGCAAAAGTCTCTCCGTATGATTTCCAGCCCGCAACAGGTACATTTTTGCGGTTTTTCGGGGTATAGCGCAGTCTGGTAGCGCGCCTGCTTTGGGAGCAGGATGTCGGGAGTTCGAATCTCTCTACCCCGACCATATTTGGTGTCAGTGCTGGTTTCGTCCCGGTAGCTCAGTCGGATAGAGCAACGGCCTTCTAAGCCGTGGGTCGGGGGTTCGAATCCCTCCCGGGACGCCATTGTAGTTGCTATAAAATGTTTGATGGCGGGCGTAGCTCAGTTGGTAGAGCCCCGGATTGTGATTCCGGTTGTCGTGGGTTCGAGCCCCATCGCTCGCCCCATTTTTAAAATATTGAAGTTGTTTATTTGGGGGCGTAGCTCAGTTGGTAGAGCATCGGACTCTTAATCCGCTGGTCCACGGTTCGAATCCGTGCGCCCCCACCATTTGTAAGCTTTAATTTCTATGGCCTGTTTTGTCTAATAGCGTATAATCTATCTTTAAATTACCAATAAATATTTGCGAGAGTGGCGGAATTGGTAGACGCGCTGGTTTTAGGTACCAGTGGGGTAACCCGTGAGAGTTCGAGTCTCTCCTTTCGCACCATTTTTAATTACCAATACATATTTGCCGCGTAAGCGTTAAGAGGACTACCAATGCAAGTTTCAGTCGAATCAGTTAGTAACCTTGGTCGCCGTATGACTGTTCAGGTGCCCGCTGAAGAAATCAATCAACAGGTGAGCAGTAAACTACAACAGCTCGCTCAGACCGTTAAGCTAGACGGTTTTCGTCCCGGCAAGGTGCCTCTTAGTGTGGTTGAAAAACGTTTTGGTGAACAGGCGCGGGCCGAGGTTTCCAATGATGTTATATCTAAAACCTACGAAGAGGCATTGAAACAGGAGAATCTGAATCCTGCTGGCACACCATCCATTGAGCCTTCTGAGAATTCAGATTTATTCGAGTATGTGGCAAGTTTTGAAATCTACCCTGAGATAGTCTTGCCGCAGATAAGTGACCTTAATATCGATAAACCTGTGGCAGAAGTGGCTGAATCTGATCTGGATGAAATGATGGAGAAGTTGCGCAAGCAACGGGTTACCTGGAGTGATGTGGATCGGGCATCAGCCAATGGAGATAAACTCACCATTGATTTTGAAGGCAAAATCAATGGTGAGGCTTTTTCAGGTAACAGCGCCAAACAGGTGCCACTTGAGCTCGGCAGCGGATCTATGATTCCCGGTTTTGAAGATCAGCTGGTGGGTGTTTCTGCGAGTGATAACAAATCTATTGAAGTATCATTTCCAGCTGATTACAGCGCCAGTGACCTGGCCGGTAAGGCAGCGATTTTTGATATTACCGTTCATAGTGTGGCTGAGCCTGTTCTGCCGGAACTGAATGATGAATTTTCCGTCTCATTTGGTATGCCTGAAGGCGGTATAGAAAAATTGCGTTCAGAGGTCCGTAACAATATGGAGAGAGAGCTGGAGGCGGCGCTAAAAACATCAATCAAGCAGCAGGTATTTGATTGTTTGATTGAGAAAACGGCTCTGGATATTCCGACTGCGCTGCTGGATAGAGAAATTGATGCTTTAGTCAAGAATGACCAGTTAGCTGCCGACACTGTAACAGATGATGTGAGTCGTGCCAGTTATGAAAATGAGGCGAAGAGGCGTGTGTCATTAGGATTGTTAATTGGTGAAATAGCGAAAATCAATCAATTACAGCTGGATCCGGATAAAATAAGGATCACAATAGAGAATATTGCAGCTTCTTATGAGAAACCTGAAGAAGTCAAACAATGGTATTACGGGAATCAGGAAATGATGGCCGGAATACAGTCTTTGGTAATGGAAGACACAGTGGTTGACTGGGTGATTGGGTCTGCAAATATTAATGAAAATTCAACAACGTTCAGCGAACTTTTAAAGTAATATTTTAAGTTTTGCTGGCGAAAACAGGAAGATAACGGATGTCCGATAGTTACCATTCAAACGGCGCAGGCAATATTCAGGCACTAAACCTGGTACCCATGGTTATTGAACAAACGGCCAGGGGTGAGCGCTCTTATGATATTTATTCGCGGCTGCTCAAGGAGCGGGTTGTTTTTGCAGTGGGCCCAGTGGAAGACTATATGGCAAATGTCATTGTTGCCCAGCTGCTCTTCCTTGAATCAGAAAACCCTGACAAAGATATACATCTGTATATAAATTCCCCCGGTGGTTCTGTGACTGCTGGTCTTGCTATTTACGATACGATGCAGTTTATTAAGGCTGATGTCAGTACCATGTGTATTGGTCAGGCTGCGAGTATGGGTGCTATTTTGTTGGCGGGTGGTGCAAACGGCAAACGTTTCTGTTTGCCACATTCGCGCATGATGATTCATCAGCCTTTGGGTGGTTTTCAGGGACAGGCCTCAGATATTGATATCCATGCACGTGAGATACTGCTAGTGCGCGAACGATTGAACCAGATTCTTGCAGATCATACCGGCCAACCGATGGAGAAAATCCAGTCAGATACTGACAGAGACAACTTTTTAGGTGCCCAGGAGTCGAAAGACTACGGTTTGATCGACGAAATTCTGGATTCCAGGAAAGATGAGACTGTTACCAGCTAATGACGGACAGGTCATTGTTTTTTTATACATAAGTAGTAATGTTCAAGTAGCAACGAGGATTAACATATGAGTGATCATCACGACGGTAAAAATGACGACGGTAAGCTTCTTTACTGTTCCTTCTGTGGCAAAAGCCAGCATGAAGTCCGTAAACTGATTGCGGGTCCATCGGTCTTTATCTGTGATGAATGTGTTGAACTCTGTAATGACATTATTCGTGAGGAAATGTCTGAAAAGCCGGTTGATGGTCAGAGCAAATTGCCGACACCTCAGGAAATCAATGTTGTACTGGATGAATACGTTATCGGCCAGGCTACGGCTAAAAAAGTCCTGGCGGTTGCTGTATACAATCACTATAAACGCCTTGAAGTGGGTTATAAGAAAGATGATGTCGAACTGTCCAAAAGTAATATTCTGCTGATTGGTCCGACCGGCTCAGGTAAAACGCTGCTGGCGGATACGTTGGCAAGATTGCTGAATGTGCCTTTTACCATTGCTGATGCGACAACATTAACAGAAGCCGGTTATGTCGGTGAAGACGTTGAAAATATTATCCAGAAGCTGTTGCAGAAGTGTGATTATGATGTTGAAAAGGCTCAGACCGGTATTGTCTACATTGATGAAATTGACAAGATTTCACGCAAGTCTGATAACCCGTCAATCACACGTGATGTGTCTGGCGAAGGTGTGCAGCAGGCGTTGCTGAAACTGATTGAAGGTACTGTTGCCTCTGTTCCGCCACAAGGTGGTCGCAAACATCCGCAGCAGGAATTCCTGCAGGTTGATACATCTAATATTCTGTTTATTGTTGGTGGTGCATTTTCCGGACTGGAAAAAATCATCAGTGACCGATCCGATAGGGGCGGCATAGGTTTCTCTGCCAATGTTAAAAGTAAGGATCAGGAGAAAAATATTGGTGAGATCTTCCAGGAAGTAGAACCGCAGGATTTGATCAAGTTTGGTCTTATACCGGAATTCGTTGGTCGTTTGCCCGTTGTTGCAACCCTGGAAGAGCTGGATGAAGATGCACTGGTATCTATTCTGACAGAGCCGAAGAATGCGTTGACCAAGCAGTATTTGAAACTGTTCGAGATGGAAGGTGCCGAAATTGAGTTCCGTGAAGATGCGCTAAGGGCAGTTGCCAGAAAAGCCATGGCTCGAAAAACTGGCGCGCGTGGTTTGCGTACTATTCTTGAAAATGTTTTGCTCGATACTATGTATGAATTGCCATCATTGGAGAATGTGCAGAAAGTGGTGGTTGATGAGCGTGCTATTGAAGGGGAATCAGATCCCTATCTGGTTTTTGATACCGCTGACAAAGAGAAGCTTGCTGCTTCAGATTAATTCGCACAACATTGCTTGTTTCAAGCAGGCAAGTTGTGCACCAGTCTCCAATTATTTGTCTATAGAGCATGATTGAATGGCTCGTTTATTGCACAGAATAATATTAAAGGCTAACTGCCATTGAATTGGCGATCACTTGCCCCCATAGTGATAAAAACCAATATACATTTATGAGGCTGAGATCTCTTAACAGCCTCTGCATGAGGAAATCATATTTATGGATCAGAATGAAAATAGCGCCGAATTAGGTGCTGATTCCCCCGTAGCCACACCTGTATTACCTTTGCGCGATGTCGTCGTTTATCCGCATATGGTTATTCCTTTATTTGTGGGCCGGGAAAAATCCATTCGTGCGCTTGAGACAGCGATGGACAGTGACAAGAAAATCCTGCTGGTCGCACAAAAAAGTGCGGAAGTGGATGACCCACAAACTGACGATATTCATGAAATGGGAACACTGTCGACGATTCTTCAGTTGTTGAAATTACCTGATGGTACTGTCAAGGTTCTGGTGGAAGGTGTTGAGCGAGCATCGGTTGTTGAGTTTGTGACTGTTGATGAATTCTTTTCGGCCACAATTCGTTCAGAAAAGTGCGATGACGAAGGTTCGGAACGGGAGCTGGATGTTCTTATGCGTTCATTGCTCGGATTATTTGATCAGTATGTCAAACTGAATAAAAAAATCCCGCCGGAAATATTAACATCTCTGTCCGGAATTGATGAGCCAGGCAGACTGGCGGATACCATTGCTGCACATATGGCGCTCAAGCTGGATGAAAAACAACGCATCCTGGAAATACACAGTATCCGTGAACGTCTTGAGCACCTGATGGTGATCATTGATGGTGAAATTGATGTATTGCAAATTGAGAAACGTATCCGTGGCCGTGTTAAGCAGCAGATGGAAAAAAGCCAGCGTGAGTATTATCTCAACGAACAAATGAAGGCGATTCAGAAAGAGTTGGGCGACATGGAAGATGTGCCTAATGAAGTCGATGAATTGCAGGAAAAGATTGCTAATGCAGGGATGAGTAAAGAGGCGCGTGAAAAGGCAGATTCTGAACTCAACAAACTCAAGATGATGTCGCCGATGTCAGCAGAAGCGAGTGTCGTGCGTAATTATATTGACTGGCTGGTAACAGTTCCCTGGAAAAAGAAAACCAAGACCCGGCATAAACTGTCACTGGCAGAACAGGTGCTTGAGGAAGATCATTATGGTCTTGAAAAAGTTAAAGAACGTATTCTCGAATACCTTGCAGTGCAGCAGCGCGTCAGAAAACTGAAGGGGCCGATACTGTGTCTAGTTGGTCCTCCAGGCGTTGGCAAAACGTCACTAGGACGTTCCATTGCACGTGCAACCAATCGTAAGTTCTCGCGGATGTCGTTGGGTGGTGTGCGCGATGAAGCTGAAATTCGCGGCCATCGTCGTACCTACATTGGGTCGTTGCCAGGCAAAATTATTCAGAATCTTTCCAAGGTCGGTGTTAGAAACCCACTGTTCCTGCTGGATGAGATTGACAAAATGTCGATGGATTTTCGCGGTGACCCATCATCGGCATTGCTTGAAGTGCTGGATCCAGAGCAGAACAATACCTTCGGTGATCATTATCTTGAAGTTGATTTTGATCTGTCGGATGTGATGTTTGTAGCTACTGCTAACACGTTGAATATTCCTGGCCCATTGCTTGATCGTATGGAAGTGATTCGCATACCGGGATATACAGAAGATGAAAAAATTAATATTGCGATCCGTTATCTACTGCCCAAGCAGGTTAAATCCAATGGCCTGAAAGAAAATGAGCTTACGGTTGATGATGCGGTAGTGCGTGATATTGTGCGTTTTTATACGCGCGAAGCAGGCGTGCGTAGCCTTGAGCGTGAGTTATCAAAAATTTGTCGCAAGGTTGTCAAGGAACTGTTGCTGGAGAAAGAGACGAAAGCTGTGTCGGTTACACCTGATAATCTTGAAAAATATCTGGGTGTGAAGCGTTTCCGTTATGGGCGTGCTGAAGAACATGATCAGGTCGGTCAGGTAACCGGGCTTGCCTGGACAGAAGTGGGCGGTGAGTTGCTGACGATTGAATCAACTATCGTTCCTGGTAAGGGTCGGATGATTCATACCGGGCAGCTGGGTGATGTTATGCAGGAGTCTATTCAGGCTGCGACCACCGTTGTGCGCAGTCGTGCTCAGACACTTGGCGTAGATCCTGAGTTCTACCATAAGTATGATATTCATGTGCATGTGCCTGAAGGTGCCACGCCAAAAGACGGACCAAGCGCAGGTGTGGGTATGTGTACGGCGCTGGTTTCATCGCTTACCAAAATACCGGTCAGGGCTGATGTAGCAATGACCGGTGAGATTACCTTACGTGGTGAAGTGTTGCCGATTGGCGGCCTGAAAGAAAAACTGCTGGCAGCACATAGGGGTGGTATTACTACGGTTTTGATACCTGAAGAAAATCGTAAGGATCTGGCAGATATACCTGATAATGTTAAAGACAGGCTCACTATCAAGCCGGTGAAATGGATTGATGAAGTGCTGGAACTCGCGTTAACTCGCATGCCCGTACCTTTGGACTCTGCTGAGGTTGACGACAAATCATCCAGTAAGTCTAAAAGCAAGAAAGCCAGCAAAACGAAGACGGTAAGAGCCCACTAAGTTCTAGGTTGCCTTTATCGACGATAAACCTGTCTGCAAATGCAGACGGGTTTTGTTGTTTTTGTCAGCAAATTATTCATCAATAAATACCTATTAAGCTGGAAATATAGGGTTAACCAAGTGTACAATTGACCGCTAATTGGAAATGCAAATATAATTTTCGGAGGATAGTTTAATTATGAATAAAACTGAATTGATAGATGCCGTTGCTGAAGCTGCAGATTTATCCAAAGCCGCGGCAGCACGAGCTGTTGATGCTGTGCTTGACTCTGTTGTAGACACTCTTAGAAAAGGTGATCAGGTCAGCCTGGTTGGTTTTGGTACCTTTGAAGTTCGTGAACGAGCTGCACGTGCAGGTAGAAATCCACGGACCGGCGAAACTATCCAGATTAAAGCATCTAAAGCACCTGGATTTAAGGCTGGTAAAGCATTCAAGGATGCCTTAAACTAGCGCGCTTCTTCAGGGTGCTTAGCTCAGCTGGGAGAGCGTCGCCCTTACAAGGCGAATGTCGGGGGTTCGATCCCCTCAGCACCCACCAAGTACCGGAGCGGTAGTTCAGCTGGTTAGAATACCGGCCTGTCACGCCGGGGGTCGCGGGTTCGAGTCCCGTCCGCTCCGCCATATTTACGGTAAAAAGGTGTCCTCAGGGGCGCCTTTTTAGTTTATGACGTGTCGTTTACCATCAAGATGGACTAACATTATGTTACAAGCAATGCATGAACGCATATCCGGTATTCTGGGCTGGGCAATCATTGGCCTGATTATTATCACTTTTGCACTCTTTGGTCTCGGATCCTATCTGGAAGATAAATCCAGACCGTATGTGGCAAAGGTGAATGATGTCGAAATTCCTTTGGGGGAATTGCAGATGGCGGTTGAAAACCAACGTGCCAGGATGCAGCAAATGATGGGTGAATCCTATGACCCATCAATGATCAGTGATGAGTTTCTTAAGGATACTGCGCTTAAATCGCTGATTCAGGATCAGGTGCTGTTAAATGAAACAGACCGTGAAAAAATGCGTATCAGCGATCAATTCCTGGCTAACTACCTGCAATCTGCGCCTGCATTGCTGCAGGATGGCAAATTTTCTCAGGAAAAATATCAGCAGTTGTTGTATTCACGTGGCATGTCTGCTGCCGCATTTGAGAATGATATAAAGTCAAAGATGCAGGCTAGCCAGCTTGTTCAGGGATTTAGTGGTACAGCATTTGTTACTGGCAAAGAAATCCTGGCAACTTATAAATTGAAAAATCAGAAGCGTAATTTTTCCTACCTGACGATCAAACAGTTGCCGTTTGTAGAAGGAGTGACAGTCACTCCGGAAGAAGCCAGGAAAGAATACGAAGAAAACAGCACGCATTATATGGAACCTGAACGCGTAAAAGTTGAGTTTGTTAAATTATCACGCCTGGATCTTGAACCATCAATTGACTTAAATGAAGCAGATGTGCTTGAGTATTATGAGGAAAGGCGAGAATCATTGCAGAAAGAAGAGCAACGTCGCGCCAGCCATATATTATTAGAATTGGCTGCTGACGCCGATGAAAAAGTATCTGGATCTGTCTTGAAGAAGGCTCAGGGTCTTATTGCTGAAATCAACGCCGGAGCAGATTTTGCGGAACTTGCAAAGAAACATTCTTCCGACCCAGGCTCTGGTGCCAACGGCGGTGATCTCGGTTTCTTTGGCCGAGGGTCGATGGTTAAGTCTTTTGAAGACTCTGTGTTCTCCCTGGAAGAAGGGCAGGTCAGTGATCCTGTGCTCAGCCAGTTCGGTTATCACATTATCAAGCTGACACAAATTCAGGCTAGCAAGATTCCGGATTTTGCAGAAGCGAAACCTGAACTTGAGACAGAATTGAAACGCAATCAGGCGGCTGAAAAATATTACGAACTGTTTGATGAGCTGACGAATTTGAGTTACGAGAATGCTGATTCACTTGGAGCGGTAAACAGCGAACTTGATCTTGAAATAGAAAAAAGTGACTGGATTAATCGTAGCGGTGGCCCCGGTATCGGTGGGCACAAAAATTTGGTGGCAGCTATTTTCAATGAAGATACGCTGGATTCAGGGAATAACACTGCTCCGATTGAAGTGGGTGAAGATGAAGCCATTGTTGCTCGTGTGATCGAAAGAGAGCCACAAAAAGTAAAACCCTTCGAGGCTGTTGAAACCAGTATTAGAGCATCACTGACAACGAAAAAAGCTCGCGATATGGCAAAAATAAAAGGCGATGTAATTCTCGAAAAAGTTCGTAATGGTACAGAGCTCAAATCGTTTGAAGAGAAGGATAAGATAAGCTTCACAGAAGCAAAAGATACCTTACGCGATGTCTCTGAATATGGTCGCGATATAGTGATGGCCGCATTCAGAATGCACTCTGGTGAAGACAATAATGCTGCATATCAGAACCTGCCGATGATGAGTGGTGATACTGCGGTGATCGAACTGAAATCCGTTATACCTGCTGATATATCTGCATTGACTGACGAAGATAAAACACAAATCAAAAAAGAAATTGAACGTATGCGTACAACTGCTGCGGCGGAATTATTGATAAGCAGTTTGAAGAAGAAAGCCAATATCGTACTCCCGCTGGATGATAATCCATAATGCGGCTAGCTTTACACTGGCAAATTCTGATAGCACTGGCCCTTGCCGTCCTGGCAGGGCTGAGTGTTGGAAAGGAAACCGTACTATTTGGCATCCATTTTTACGCACTTTTTGATTTTATCGGCACAATTTTTCTCAATGCTTTGAAAATGATCATCGTTCCTCTGATCGTTTCATCAATGATTTCCAGTATTTCAGGGATGGGTAATGTCGGCGATCTGGGACGACTAGGTGGCAAAACCATCGCCTTTTACTTCATCAGTAGCCTGTTGGCAATTATGGTTGGTCTGACAGTCGTCAATATTATTCAGCCAGGAATTGTGGACGGACAGCCGGCAAAAGAAATACTTGGCAGCAATCCTGCTGATATTGCCGAAGTGATCGAAAAAGTTGATGGCCATTCTGCCACGGATATATTCAATATTTTTATCAATATGGTGCCAGCAAATATTGTTGCTGCAGCCGCAAATGGTCAAATGCTGGGGCTGATTTTTTTCAGTATTCTGTTTGGCTATTTTATTACCCGGATTGATTCAGATGCTGCGAAGACCCAGACCAGGTTCTGGCAGGGCATCATGGATGTAATGATGGAAATGACCAACTGGATTATGAAATTCGCTCCCATTGGCGTGTTTGCGCTGGTTGCAAAAGTGATAGCAGGTATCGACAACGAACAGATGGATGTGCTTGCTATATCCATGGGGAGTTTTACTCTGAGCGTGTTATTGGCATTGGGAATTCATGCCTTTATTACATTGCCTGTTATCCTGTCTGTGGTTGCCAGGGTCAATCCCCTACGTCATTACCGGGCTATGTCTCCTGCCTTACTGACTGCATTTTCTACTGCGTCGTCTTCAGCAACATTGCCACTTACTATGGAGTGCGTGCAGGAGCGTGCAGGGGTTTCCAATCGCACCAGCAGTTTTGTTTTACCGCTGGGAGCTACAGTCAATATGGATGGTACCGCACTCTATGAATGTGTGGCCGCCATGTTCATCGCCCAGGCCTACGGACTTGAGCTGTCGCTGAGTACCCAGTTTCTGATTGTTACTGTGGCCTTGCTAACATCTATTGGTGTTGCAGGCATTCCTGCTGCTAGTCTCGTTGCTATTACCATTATTCTGACCGCCATAGGATTACCTATAGAAGCCATCGGTCTGATTCTCGCTGTTGACCGTATTCTGGATATGTTCAGAACTTCTGTGAATGTCTTTAGTGACTCCTGTGCAGCCGTTGTCATTGCAAAGAGTGAAGGTGAGCAGAATGTATTAACCGATAAGCACCCAGCTCCAGTTTAACAGGCTGTTGAAAAACCCTCATGCGGCACAATCCCACGTTAAAAATTGGCTAAAATACTCATGTACTGCGTGTCACTGCGCTTTTTCGCTAATATTTACCTTGCCTTGCGTTCGCCTGAGACTTTACAGTAACCTGTTAAGCATTCGACAGCCTATATTTTGGTGTTGATTTGCAAAGATTCCAGTAATGTTTTAATGCGATCAATACGTGGCTGTCCTGGCTCAGTGGTTAATCGAAAGCGGAATTTCTCAGAACCTTCCAGCGAATAAGTATCCGATTCTGTCTGAATTAGCTGAATGATTTTTTCCGGACTAACATTGGGAGTTTTATCAAAGATAAAGCGTCCTCTGTCATCTCCCGCATCGATTTTTTTGATTCCCATCGGTTTGGCGAGTAATTTCAATTCTGCAACACCAAACAGGTTTTTCAATGCTTCGGGCAACAATCCAAAACGATCAATAAATTCAACTTGCAGTTCACGTAATTCAGCGCTATCAGCTGCACTGGAAATACGTTTGTACTGAATCAGTCGATTATGCACATCGGGCATATAATCGGCAGGAATCAGCGTTGGCATCTGTAGATCAATTTCTGGTCCCTGATATAAAGGCTGATCCAGTTCTGGTGTGAGTCCTGCCTTAAGTGCAGTCACAGCACGTTCCAGTAATTCCGTATACATACTGAAGCCGATTTCGTGAATCTGGCCGCTCTGGTCATCACCTAGAAGCTCACCGGCTCCCCGAATTTCCAGATCATGTGTAGCCAGTGTGAAACCAGCGCCCAGGTCTTCAAGCGATTCAATCGCCTCAACACGTTTAATGGCATCAGCGGTCATTGCTTTACGTGGCGGCACAATCAGGTAGGCATAGGCACGGTGATGGGAGCGACCAACACGCCCGCGTAACTGGTGTAATTGAGCAAGACCGAGTTTGTCAGCCCGGTTGATAATGATGGTGTTGGCGCTGGGGATATCAATGCCGCTTTCTATAATGGTTGTGCAGACAAGCGTATTGAAGCGGTGGTGGTAAAAATCCAGCATCACTTCTTCTAGTTCTTTCTCGCGCATCTGTCCATGGCCAATACCGATGGTGGCTTCTGGAACCAGCTCATCTAGTTCCCGCGCAATGCGTTCAATGGACTGCACGTCATTGTGCAATACGTAAACCTGCCCACCACGTTTGATTTCACGTAGAAATGCTTCTTTCAAAAGATCGGTATTCCATTGGCTGATGAATGTCTTGATAGTAAGCCGTTGTGCCGGTGGGGTAGCAATGATGGATAAATCACGTAGACCTGATAGTGACATATTCAATGTGCGCGGAATTGGTGTTGCAGTTAATGTTAACAGGTCAATCTCGGTACGCAGAGATTTTAATTTTTCTTTCTGGCGAACACCGAAGCGATGTTCTTCATCAATAATCACCAGGCCAGGATTTTTGGCCTTAACATCTTCGCTGAGCACCTTATGTGTGCCAATTAGTACATCCACTGTACCGTTAGAAAAGCCAGCAATAATTTTGTCCTGCTGTTTTTTCGTTTTAAAGCGTGACAAGGCTTCAATCTGTACAGGCCAGTCGGCAAAACGGTCACAGAAGTTTTTATAATGTTGTTGGGCGAGCAGGGTGGTTGGCACCAGTATGATAACTTGTTTGCCACTCTGAACCGCAACAAAGGTAGCGCGCATGGCGACTTCTGTTTTACCGAAACCAACATCGCCGCAAACAACCCGATCCATCGGTTGATCAGATGCCATGTCTTCGAGAACGGCTTCGATGGCCTGTTCCTGATCGGGTGTTTCCTCAAATGGGAAAGCGCTTTTGAAGGCACGGTATTCATCTTCATCAATTGAAAAACTATAACCTTTCCTGGCTGCTCGACGCGCATAAATATCCAGTAACTCGGCAGCAACATCACGAGCCCGTTGTGATGCTTTGCTTCTGGCTTTCTCCCACTGGTCGGTTCCGAGTCGATGTAGAGGTGCGTTATCAGGCGATGCACCCGTGTAACGGCTGATTAAATCCAGTGATGAGACGGGTACATATAATTTGTCCCCACCAGCATATTCCAGCACCAGAAACTCGGTTTCCATTGAACCAACGGCCAGTGTTTGCAATCCAAGATAACGGCCAACGCCATTGTCTTCATGGACGACCGGTGCACCAATATTTAGATCGGTCAGGTTGCGAATAATCGCCTGTGCATCTTTGCGTGTTTTGCGACGTTTTTTCTGCGATGTACGGGCGCCAAAAAGTTGTGTTTCGGAAATGATGGCTAGCGCCGGCTGACTATCCAGCAGGAATCCCTGTTCAATCGGTCCATCAACCAGGCCAAGGGTTGTATCACCGTGGATAAAATCTGCCCAACCTGAAACTCTGACTGGTTTCAAATTAAACCCACGTAGCTGCTCGTATAGCGATTCCCGTCGTCCAGCAGATTCTGCTGTGATCAAAACCCGACCATCAAAATTATCAAGAAAGTGGCTGAGTGTTGCGGCAGGATGCTCGGTTCGAGCCTGGATGGATAAAGCAGGCAGACTTGAGGTTGCGTAGCTGGCAACAGACTCTGTGTTTGATAACTCGGATATTTTTGTTTTCTGTGCCAATATGTGGGCATGTTGTATGAGAATTTTTTCACATTGCGCTGCATCTAAAAACAGGTCTTCTGGTGCCAGCAGTGGCCTTTCCAGATTATGTGAAAGAGAGGCGTACCTGTCTGCAATCTGATCGCGCAGAGAATCAACAGCAGCCTGGGTTTCCTCAGTCTCAATGATCAGGCAATGGCTTGGCAGATAATCAAAAAGGGTTGATGTTTTTTCAAAAAACAGGGGCAAATAATACTCAATGCCAGCGGAAGCAATGCCATCACTCACATCTCTGTAGATTGATGACTGTTGTGGATCACCCTCAAAATATTCCCGATAGGCCTGACGAAAAATTTTGATGCCTTCTTTGTCCAGAGGATATTCACGTGCAGGCAATAATTTGATTTGATCTACCGTATCGATAGAACGTTGTGTTTCTGGATCAAAGGTGCGGATACTTTCTATTTCATTATCGAACAGATCAAGACGAAACGGCGCCTGACTGCCCATCGGATAAAGATCAATCAGTGAGCCTCGAACAGCAAACTCACCGTGTTCAATAACTTGCGATACACACAGATAACCGGCCTGTTCAAGGCGCTGTCGGAAAGCTTCGATTTCCAGCGTATCACCCGTATCGAGTAACAGGCTGTGTGCATCCAGATAATCCCGTGGCGATAAGCGTTGCAGGAAAGTTGCAACAGGTACCAGAATGATGCCGTTATGCATCGTAGGTAGGCGATACAACGCTTCAAGCCGTTCTGAAATAATATCCTGATGGGGTGAAAAACTGTCATAGGGCAGTGTTTCCCAATCGGGAAAGCAGATGATTGAAGATTCTGATTGAGTAAAAAAAGCGATCTGGCTTTGTAATGTTTCTGCTGCCTGGCTATCTGTTGTCAGGCAGACAACTGGCCCATCATAGCGTTGCGCCGCATTAGCGATCAGTAATGGCAGGCTGTCACCATATAATCTGGACCAGACAACAGGCTGACCAATGTCTGGCAGTATGGGCGATAGCGGGTTAGCAGATACGGGGTCAGAAACCATTGGAAAACTCATTATTCTGGAGTAAAAAATGAGGATTTTCGCATATTTGGGGGCAAGGTGCATTTTTGATTGAGCTGTGAATCAAGAACCTTTTCTTTTTGTCGATAATCAGTATTGAAGAGAAGATTGGATGATTGCAAAAAGGATATTTAGGGCTATAAATGAAAATCAACGAACCCGTAACAATTAATGAGAAAATTCTGGATACTGATGCCATTCTCGCATCCCAAACCAACCTTAAAGGTATTCTTACCAAAGCTAACAGGGCATTTGTCGAGATCAGCGGTTTTTCCCATGATGAGTTAGTCGGGAAAAATCACAATATTGTTCGTCACCCTGATATGCCATCAGAGGCATTTAGTGACCTCTGGAAAACAGTAAAGTCAGGTTCTCCCTGGGTTGGAATTGTCAAAAACCGCTGTAAAAATGGCGATTTTTACTGGGTAAGAGCAACGGTAACGCCTAATATTGAAAACGGTGAAGTGACGGGATACCTGTCAGTACGCAATAAACCTTCTGAACTGGAAATAAAACAGGCTGAATCACTTTATCGAGACATAAATGCCGGTAAAGCATCACTTGAATCAGGTTTTATCAAAAGAACGCTGTCTCATTTTAAAAATCTACCCCTTGTTGCCCGATTGAGCTCCTTGATTGTTTTCCTGACAGCAGTCATTACAGGTGTGCTGGTTTTTGATAATTTGCGGAACATAGAAAATATTCTCCTTGAGAATGAAGCCGTAGAACTTGAAAAAGTGAATCACAATGTTAATTCAGCTATCGCAAGCGAAGGTCGTCTAGCAGCAACACTGGCAACTATGGTCGCAGGTATGCCAGAAGTTCAACAGGCCTTCATTGATCAGGACAAGGACAAACTTTTGCACCTGTTTCGTGATACCTATCTCACACTAAAGAAAGATTTTGGAGTTCAACAATTTCAGTTTCATACATCTCCCGCAATTTCTTTTGTGCGTATTCACAAACCTGAGAAATATGGTGATGATCTTTCCAGTTTCCGAAAAACTGTCGTTCAGGTTAACCAGAATAGAGATACGATATCAGGGCTTGAAGCGGGTGTAGCGGGTATTGGTATTCGTGGCGTTGTGCCTGTTTTTCAGGATAACAGGCATTTGGGTTCAGTTGAGTTTGGCCTTTCTTTTGGGCAAAAATTCTTTGATGAATTTAAGGCAGAAAACAATGTTGAACTGGCATTGTATCTGAAAAAAGATGATAGTATCAAACGTTTTACCTCTACGCTTGGTGGTAAAAACTTTATTACTGATGAGGAAGTCAATGAAGCAATGTCAGGGATATCAGCGATTAAACACTCAACGCTTCAGAATACTGATTTTGCCATTTATCGTAATGTTGTTAAAGATTATTCGGGTAACCCCATTGGTGTGCTTGCTATTGCTATGGACAGGACGCCGTTTAACGATGCATTAAGTTTGGTCCGAACGAGAGCAATCATTGTGGGTGTTGTTTCATTGTTTTTGAGCTTTCTGGTTGCTTATTTTATTGCACGCAGTATTGCAAAACCATTGCAACAGGCTGTTGATCTTGCCAAAAACATCGCTTACGGGAAATATGATAATGATGTGGTTATTGATCGTAATGATGAAACAGGGAAGCTGCTCAGTACTATGCTTACCATGCAGTCAAGACTGCAGTTTGATATCAATGAAGTAGTTGAAGTCGGCGTTAAATCGCATAGAATCAGTACTGGATTAGACAACGTTTCAACAAATGTAACGGTGTCGGATGAAGATAATAATCTCATTTATATGAATCATGCAGCACAGCATCTATTTGATCAGTTGGGACGTCATACGAATGGAGGAGGGAAGTTGTTTGATTCGGATAGCCTCATAGGGACCAGTCTTGCTGATTTCTTCCAGGATGACGAACTGCGCGAAAAGTACAAAGTCAAACTGACGGAGCAAATAGAATCAGTATTCAAAGTCTGGGGAAAAACTTTCAAATTGATTACAAGCCCGGTTCTGGATGAGAATAAAAACTATCAGGGCCGTGTGACTCAATGGATTGATATCACGAATGAATTATCTGTTGAAAAGGAAATAGATACCATTGTCGCTGCTGCTAAACAGGGTGATCTGGGAAGTCGAATTTCTGTAGAAGGGAAAGAGGGTTTTTTCAAAGATTTGGCAGTAGGTATCAATGAATTGATTGAAGGTATCAATAATGTCTTTGAAGATATTGCTCGGGCGATGAAAAGTGTTGCAGAGGGTGACCTTACTCAACCTATCACCAAACCCTATTCAGGTGCATTTGGAGAGGTGAAGAATAGTGTTAATGAAACTATCGGAAACTTGCAGGATATTCTCGGTGAATTCCGCACCATTGCGACAGATATTTCGAACTCGGCAACAAGTATATCAACCAGTAATACAGACCTATCTGAGCGTACGAAACATCAGGCCTCAAACCTGGAAGATACTGCTTCAAGCCTGGTAGAGATTACAAGTACGGTTAGCAGCAATGCGGATAACACGCTTCATGCCACTAAGTTGGCGGCAGATACGCGTGAAATCGCCTCGAATAGTGTTGAAGTTGTTGGTAATGCCATTAATGCAATGGATTCGATTAACGATTCTAGTAAAAAGATCGTTAAAATAATTGGTGTGATCGATGAAATAGCATTTCAGACTAATCTGCTGGCACTTAACGCCGCTGTAGAAGCAGCCAGAGCTGGCGAACAGGGCCGAGGATTTGCTGTGGTGGCATCTGAAGTGCGTACTCTTGCTGGGCGTAGCTCAGAAGCAGCGAAAGATATCAAAGGACTCATCGATGACAGTGTGAGTAAAGTCACCAGAGGTTCGGAACTGGTTAATGAATCAGGTGATGCGCTCAATCAAATTGCCGGCAGTATTAAGAATGTAGTAACCATCATGGATGAAATTGCCACCGCTAACAATGAGCAGTCACTGGGTATTCAGCAAGTTAATCAGGCAGTGACTAACATTGATAGTGCAACACAAAGTAATGTCGTTCTTGCTCAACAAACCTCATCGGAAACGCATTCGCTGCAGGACAAAGCTGATAATCTTAACAGTATGATTAAGAGATTTAAGTTGTCTTAATAGTCGATGGATAATTGATGAATAAGTGAGTGAAAACTATTTCTTTATATTCTCTTTCAATTTCCCAAGAATACGTGTGCGACTGTCATTGGGGAGTGACGGCAGTTCCTGATTGGATTGCTCGCCAGTCTGGTGAGACAGCGCACGAATAATTTTCATCTGCTTCTCCATAATGCGACAGGCGCCGCATATCATAAGATGCATGCGCACTGATATTTTTTCTGTCAGAGATAATTTTCTATCACATGATTCAGATAATTTATGGGAAAGGTCTTTACAGGATAACATCAGTTTTTCTCCTGTTCTGTTGTGTCATGCCAGTGTGATTCCAGGCAGCTCCTTAACTGCATACGCGCGCGATAAAGCATGACGTTACAGTTAGTCGTGGTGATATCCATTTGATTACAAACTTCATCGCTGGATTGCCCCATCAGTACTTTTAGCGTGAAAACTTGTGCCAGTGTGGATTTAAGTCGTTCCAGACAAGTCTCAAAGGCTGTTTGTATCTGCTGATTGTGGAGGACTTTTTCCGGGTGTCCCCAGTCTGCAGGTGGCCTGATCCAGTGCCCACGAGTATCGAACAATGCGTGGCTTTCCTGATTCATCTGGTCAGACAATGCCTGTATATCATCCACTGGCGATTCACGAATCTGTTTGCGGATGTGATCAATGATCTTGTGTTTAAGTATGCCGACCAGCCAGGTCTTTTCAGAGGAACGACCGGAGTAACTGTCGCGAGATTTCAGGGCTGATAGTAGTGTTTCCTGCAGCAAATCTTCTGCCAGGCTGGCATCCCGAACGCGCCGCATTGCATAACGGTATAGGTAATCACCGTAGTCGTTTAGCCAGAGTTCCGGATCTAGCCTTTTTTCTGTATGACTGTCCATACCTGTTTCCTGTTATGCAGTGTTTCTTGTCGGGAGTTTACCAGTGAAACGGTGATAAATGGAATCAGGTTTTTCGTTTCAGGTGGCATTTGTGTAAACTGGAGACATTGATTTAATGAGGAGTAGTGGAATGTTATATTACAGGCGTTTTTTGTTGTTATCTGTATTGGCGTTAAGCCTTTTTTCTGGTTGTACCCAGGAGCAACAAAACAGGATATCCCATATAGGCATTACTTTTCTGGAAGGGGATTATAAGATCACTTATGCTGATGGTAGTCATGTTAAGAGCTGGGTTGTAGAAGGCGGCAAGGTAACCAGTGAACCGGCCAAAGGGTATTATTATTTCTGGGCAACGGTTGATGGCAAAAAACACTATGTGCAGACGCCCATTGGACGCACCTATATAGAAGAATTATAGCGACGTAACTGGATTAATTTTCGTCTAGAAATCTTGCGCTGAGAGCGTCATAACTGTCAATGCGACGATCGCGCAGGAAAGGCCAGCTGCGCCGTACTGACTCAGAGCGTTGTAAATCAAGCGGGTAGATTAATGTTTGCGGTGTTGCTGCTGTGGCCTGTGCTAGCAGCTCGCCCTGCGGCCCGCAGATAAAGCTTGTTCCCCAGAATTGAATGCCGCTAGTTGCGCCCGATGGATCGGCTTCATAGCCACTACGGTTACAGCATAGTACAGGCAGGCCATTGGCGACAGCATGGGAGCGCTGAATCAACATCCAGGCAGACTGCTGGCGTTGTTGTTCATCCTTACTGTCACGCTTGTCCCAGCCGATGGCGGTTGGATATAACAGCAGATCAGCACCCGCAAGTGTCATTAGCCGCGCTGCTTCTGGATACCACTGATCCCAGCAAATCAATACACCCAGTCGCCCAATACGGGTATCAATCGGCTTGAATCCGGGGTCGCCCGGCGTGAAATAAAACTTTTCGTAATATCCGGGATCATCAGGAATGTGCATTTTCCGGTATTTCCCGGCGATGCGGCCATCGCTGTCAAATACGACGGCTGTATTGTGATAAAGGCCGGCAGTGCGTTTTTCAAAAAGTGAGGCAACGATAACTATTTGATGCTGACTGGCCAGGGCAGAGAAGAAATCTGTTGACGGACCAGGGATGCTTTCTGCCAGATCAAAATTATCTGAATTTTCTGTCTGGCAGAAATACAGACCGTTATGCAGTTCGGGCAGTAACACCAGTTGCACGCCCTGTTTTGCCAATGAATCAATAGACTGTGCAATGTGATCAAGGTTTGCCTGGCGGTTTGCCTGGCAGATCATTTGCAGTAATGCAACGGTCAGCGTCATATTGGATTGCCTGTATTTGGATTCACTGCCTCAGCGGGTAGCTGCATCGTCAGGCAGTGCAGGCTGCCATGTTGTTCGATGATACGGCTGCAGTCAATCGGGATAATTCTGCGTTCAGGAAAAACTTTTGTAAGCAGATTAATCGCTTCGTTATCTGCTGGATCATCATAAACCGGCAATAATACCGCTTGATTGATAATCAGGAAATTGGCATAGCTGGCAGGTAGTCGTTTGCCAGCCGCATCAAAATGAGCTGATGGCCAGGGCAGTTTGTACAGATGGTAAGTCTGCCCCTCTAGTGTTTTCAATGCCATGAGTTCTTTTTCCATGGCCTGCAGAGATTCGAAGGCGGGATAGGTGGGTTCATCGCAACCCTGATAAATGATGGTATCGACTGCAGCGAAGCGTGCCAGCATATCGATGTGTCCATCGGTATCGTCACCTTCCAGCCAGCCGTGTTCGAGCCAGTGAAAGTTTGTTACACCAAGACAGTCTTTCAGATGATTTTCAATTGATGTTTTATCGTGCTGGGGGTTGCGTGATGGATTTAGCAGGCAGCGGCTGGTAGTCAGAAGGGTGCCCTGACCATCTGATTCGATACTGCCACCTTCGAGCACCCAACCCAGTTGCATAACAGGCAGATGTTGCAATAATTCTGTGGATGAAAGGCACTGCGTAATCGCATTATCAAGATGCCAGGGGTCTTTATTGCCCCAGCCGTTAAAGGTGAAATCGAATAGCAGGGGGTGGCCGTTTTCATAAACTGTCAACGGGCCGAAATCTCTTGTCCAGGTGTCATTTGATTGGCAAATAACAAAGTGAATTGCAGCCATATCAATATTTGCCGATTCAAGTTTACAGCGCACAGTTTGCCCGTGTGGCGTATCGTAACAACAGATAATAACGGCTTCATGCCTGGCAATGGCGCTGACGATATCAATAAACACCGGCTCAATCTGCGCAAGCATCGGCGCCCAGTCGCTGTATTGATGCGGCCATGTGAGTAACACAGCCGACTGAGGATGCCATTCGGCAGGCCAGATCCGGGCCATGATTTATTCTTCGGCAGGCCAGGGGTAGGGTAGTTCGCTCAACGTGAGGTAGTCAGTGTTATGACCATCGACATAGAGTTGGGTCTGACTGTCTTCAGCACTTTTTCTCTGCAACACGGCAAGCAGGTTGTAACCGCCATCGGGGTGAGGTGCAAGATTGACGATTTTGCCGACTGGCTGCTTGCCACCTTTCTGAAAGATATCCATACCGGCTAGTAGCTCGGCAGAAGTTGGGGTAGTCGCTTTATACATACGTTTTTTCAGTTTGCCGAGATACTGCATACGGGCGACGATCTCCTGGCCAGGATAGCAGCCTTTCTTGAAGCTGACGCCATCGACAAGTTGCAGGTTGACCATTTGCGGCACAAAGGTTTCAGTCGTTTGCGGAATAATAACCGGCACGCCCGCTTCAATATCCAGCAACGACCAGGCGTTAACGGCAATCGGTGCGCTGTCGACATTGAGCGCATCCCACAGCTGCTTTGCCTGATCGAAGCCGGTGAATATTTCATAGCGCGGGTGAGGGCCGGAAATGCGGATAACAGTCGTGTCGCCCGTTTGGCTGACCGCATTCACAGTATCGGGCAGTATACCGAGTGTATCTCTTATGGCTTCACCCACGCCATCACCAGAGGCACCCAGATGCATGTATGAATCACTGGCTTCATCCAGCGTCACATCCGCTCGCATAACATACATGCGCAAGCGTTTCAGGATAGTCTGAATCATGTTTTCCGGCAGAATCAGATACCAGGTATCGCTGCGCCTGAAAATGCGCATACTGGCGAGTAAACGGCCCTTGGGATTGCAGTAACCGCTGAGCTGGCTGAGGCTATCTGAGACCAGGCGCAGATCATTCGTGAACTGGGCGAGTAGAAAGTCCTCGGCATCTTTACCATGTGCACTAATCAGGCCGTAATGTGATAGATCAGCGAAAACGCCACCCGTCAAGGCAACACTTAGTTCCCGTGATGGGTTGCCATAATGCAGAATATGATTGCCATCAGTTTCCGCACCAGCGGAGGTTAAAAAGGTTAACCACTCTTCGTTCATTGGATATTCCTGTTCAATACTTCCTGTCTTCAAATGTAGCAGATTTTATAGCCTTTGCAGACAGGTTTTTGGCATGGTATAAAAACTGTAGGGGAATTGGATTCTACCAAAAGAAGGAAACAGGGATGTTAAAAATGGGATTTACCTCGCGTTTACGGCTTGAATTACAAGCATCGCGCAATCTGCAAACAGTAACCCTGGGGTGTTATGGTCTGGCAACGGTGACCTGGCTGATAACACCGGCACCCTGGGAGGTACGGATTTTGATGGCGATTCTGGCCCTGATTGCCGGTTATGTCTCGATTTACCTGCAGAATGGTCCTGCTTCGATCAAGGCGCTGGACTTTCATCCAGAATCTGGCTGGTGTTATCTGTCTGGCGATGTCTGGTATGAAGCCGGACTGTGCTTTCCAGTGTTCGTCACTTACTGGATGGTTATTCTGCGCTTTCGCAAGCCGGGTAGTTTGCCGCGCTCAGTGGTGATCCTCTCCGACAGCGTGAATCGAACAGAATTTCGCCTGTTACGTGTGCGCTTGCTGCAATTGGCTCATGCAAAGGCCAGCCATCGAAAAGCCGTGTAAAAACCCGTATTATACCCCCAGCACATTCATGAGGAGCTTCTGCAATGCCGCAATATATATTCGTTTATCTGGGAGGTGAAACTCCTGCCGATCCTGAAGAAGGGCAAAAACATTTTGCTAAATATCAACAGTGGCTGGCATCATTAGGTGACGCAGTCGTTAGTCCTGCGATCCCTTTCAAGGATACACATACCGTGCAGCCTGACGGTAAGAGTGGTCCCGGTAGTACAACAGCGATGTCAGGTCTTAGCATCATCAAAGCAGACTCGATGGATAAAGCCATTGCGATAGCAGAAGACTGCCCATTTCTGGAGATCAATGGCACGCTGGAAATTTCTGAGATGATTGAGATGTCGAGCCAGGCAAATTAGCCAGGTATTCACCTCCAGTCTTCTCTGCTGGCAGAATTGCCTGCAGCGGAAGGCTGGAGGTGATCAAGTCTAGGCTACAAACAGATTTAGCTTTTTAGCCAATCTTCAACCTCGGTTGAGCCACCCACATGATCGCCATTGATAAATATCTGTGGCACTGAGCTGGACCCAACCATGGCACGTAAACTACGATCAGTATAATCTTCACCCATCATAAGCACTTCATATTCCAGACCAGCATCATCCAGCATCTGTTTTGTTTTTGCACAAAAAGGACAGCCTTTTCTGGCCATCACAGTGATGCTCGCAGGTGCTTTGGCATTCGGTGCAATATGATTAAGCATCGTATCAGCATCAGAGACCTCAAAAGGATCGCCTTCTACATCGGGCTCAATAAACATTTTTTCAACCACACCATCTTTGACCAGCATTGAATAACGCCATGAACGCTTGCCAAACCCCAGGCCTGATTTATCAACCAACATACCCATACCTTCCGAAAACTCACCATTGCCATCAGGAATAAACGTAATATCATTAGCACCCTGATCAGCCTGCCACTCATTCATCACAAAAGTATCATTCACCGACATACAAATAACCGCATCAACACCATTAGCTTTGAATGCTGGCAATAACTGATTATAGCGAGGTACATGTGCCGATGAGCAGGTTGGCGTGAAAGCCCCTGGCAATGAAAAAACAATGACCGTTTTACCTTTGAAAAGATCATCTGTCGTTATATCAACCCAGTTATTGTTAAGGTAATTATGGAATGTAACGTCTGGAATATTCTGGCCTTCTTTATTTTCTAAAGACATATCCTGTTTCCTGTGCTGTATAATAAAAAAATAGTTACGATTTCTCTATCGTATCATTTGAATGGATATATAAATAACTAATTGATGTCTGTGCCTATGCGGTCATGGTAATCATCACCATGTGGTGCTGCATCTGACTAAAGACATAGCCTTGTCCTGGTATATGCCGGCGGCTTTAAGCACTGGCGGTCTAACCTTATTCGTTATATTTCTTGCTCTGGTAGTTCAAGTAATCTCTCACTGCGCCAGACTCTAATAATATGAATTGAGTTTTTCTCCCTCAAATAAACAATACGAAATGGAGGATGAATAAGCTCTCTTATTTTATCTTCGTCAAATTCTGGAACTTTTCTTCCAATATCAGAGTTGTTACTCAAAGTTTGAATATGGTCAATAATTGAAACTACAAATTGCTCTCCAATTATAGGGAACACCTTCGTCCTTGTAATATTCTTTGATATTTCAAGATCACTGAAAGCTGAACTGGAAATGAAGATTTTCACTCAACTTATGCCCAGCTTCTTTTTAACCTCATCAAGCTCTAGTTCGTTTCCTTCCCTAATTTCAATTAGTCCTTGAGTAATGGCTTTCATAAACTCACGATTTTCTTCGTTTTCCTCATACTCAGCAAGCCCTTGCACTACGGCGATGCCTTTTCCTCGACTGGTAAGAAGAATAGGGCGATGAGAATTTTTAGCATGATTCACCACTTTTCCAGGATTGACCTTGAGTTCTGAAAGAGAAATGACATCTTCAGAGAACTTAATGTGCATGAGGACCACCTTGGATGATTATTAATAAGACCTGATTATAGCACCTATTTACGGGTCTTCAAAAATATAACGCCGGCTTCCGTGGTTGTACCTGAAGGGAATTTCCAGTGGAGAGATGGCGAAGCCTTAAAGGTCCTGGTGGGACCAGAAGCCAGGGGGTTGTCACCCAGCACCGTATCGCGTTTGAAGCAGGTCTGGGGTCAGGACTATCAGGCCTGGTGCAAGAGTCGGCTGCCTCAACATGCTTCCATATGCGGCCAGCATGATAACGACTCAGGGGATGCTTTCTATCCATTGCGATACGGGCAATAGTTCTGGCACCGGCTGAACCATTTGATTATTTGGGGGGCTGGGGACATAGCCCCAGAGTTCTTTATTTTTTTCGGGAGGTCGATGGTGAACACTGAAATTTCTCCACCTGTGTTGTTACTGCATCACAAAACTCGTAAAAAACACCATTTCGACTGTGCCTTTGCCACCCTCTTCATCAATGATTTTCTGGATTTCCTGGATAGCACTGTTTCTGAGTTCATCTTTACCTGCACGGCTTTTTAGCCCTGCGGGTTTCTGGTCGCTGAATAGAAAGACCAGATTGTGACGAATCGCCGGTCGATTATCTTCAATGAGTTGTTCCACACTCTTCTCTCTTGTTCCAATCTGTAACTGTATTTGCAGGAAACGAGTACTGCTGTCTGGCGAAAAATTGACGACAAATGCCGGATCCATCGGGATATAACGCATGGATTTCCCGTTTTCTTCTTTGGTTGCCTCATCACCTTCTTCTTCACTTTCAGCCAGGCCTGTGATGGGTAGTAGCAGGAAAAGTATCGCAAATATTGCAAACAACTGTTTCAAATCCTTCATCATTCTGGCTTTTTCCAAGTGTCATTGTATTAATATCAAGAAGGTTAGCGGCCATTTTTACACTGAATTCAGTGTCTGGGAATGTTATCGGTTGATTTTTACTGAATTGGGTGAAGTTCGCCTGTAAATCCATTAAAATCAGGCCATTGTTTAGTCACTGATGGCCAAAATATCATGAATATGAATTTCCTTGATTTCGAACAACCGATTGCCGAGCTGGAGGCAAAGATTGAGGAACTGCGTTTTGTGGGTAATGATGCGGAAATCAATATCAGCGAGGAAATTGCCCGCTTACAGGGCAAGAGCCAGTCGCTGACCGAATCCATTTTTAAAAATCTGAAGGCCTGGCAGATTTCTCAGCTTGCCCGGCATCCTCAGCGTCCTTATACGCTGGACTATATTCCATCCATTCTTACAGATTTTGAAGAATTGCGCGGTGATCGTGCCTACGCGGACGATGCCGCTATTGTCGGTGGTATCGGGCGTCTGGATGGTCGGCCTGTGATGGTGATTGGACATCAGAAGGGGCGGGATACCAAAGAGAAAATCAAACGAAATTTTGGTATGCCACGGCCCGAAGGCTACCGCAAGGCCAAACGTCTCATGGAGTTGGCGGAGAAGTTTAATCTGCCAATTCTGACGCTGATTGATACACCGGGTGCCTATCCGGGAATTGGCGCGGAAGAACGCGGTCAGAGCGAGGCGATTGCACGCAACCTTTTTCTGATGGCTGATTTGAAAGTACCGATCATCTGTACCGTTATCGGTGAGGGCGGTTCAGGTGGTGCGTTGGCAATTGGCGTTGGTGATGTCATGATGCTGCTGGAGTACAGCATTTATTCTGTGATTTCTCCAGAAGGGTGCGCAACAATTTTGTGGAAAAGTGCTGACAAGGCAGAAGAGGCCGCTGAGGCACTGGGTGTGACCTCTGCCCGCTTGATGGAGCTTGGTCTTATTGACCGGGTTGTTAGTGAGCCACTTGGCGGTGCGCATCGGGCGCCTGCTGAAATGGCGGCAAGTCTAAAACAGCAATTGATTACTGAGCTGGATCGCCTTGAATCAATTCCAGTCGATAAACTGGTTGAGATGCGATATGAACGGTATATGTCTTACGGTATGTATGTCGAAAAATAATCTGGTTAAAATTACCATTAACGAAATAAATTCATTGCAGGAGCAGGAGAAATCATGACCGAGTTAACAACAATCCCATCACAGACCGATATAACGGTAACCCCTCTAAAATACCTTGATCAGGCTATGAACAAGTTGCGTGATCTTGGTCTGGTATCAGAGTCGACAGATGAGGCGCCAATTATTGCACTTATCAATAGAATATCTGATCTGGATGAGGCAAAAGCGATTGTGATTGCACGCACTTTGAACCAGTCATCACACTTTAATGAAGTCGTGCGTGAACAAATAGAAGCCATGCGCATTGGCGAACGTTATAAAGATATCGCCCAGGCTTTCGACAGTATTCGCGATGATGCCAAAAACATGGTTGACCAGCTTGATGATGGCAAGGTTGATGTGGTCGAGCGGGTGCAGAATGTCTGGATGAAAATATCGCGCGGTGATATTCCTGCGCGCTTCCAGGAAATCAAGCAAATCTATCTGGATGTTACCAAAGACTCCCATGAGCAAATTGAGCGTGAACAGTTGATTCTAGATGCCTATCGAGATTTCCGTGGAGCATTGAAGCAGTCAGAAGTGCTGGCGCTGGATATTCTGAAAAAAGCGCAATGGGAGCTGGATCAGGCTAAGCAGAATCTCAGCAATGCTTCTGAAGTATTGAATAGCAGCAAAGAAGAGCCACGTGAAACCATCGCCAGGCTGGAGCTGTTACGCGATGAGCGTTTACGTGAATTGCAACTCGCCGACGACCGTTACCAGATTGCCAAGGATCTCGCAGATAATTTGACATTGAGTTATAGCACCACTGAAGTTGTTATGGCGCGTTTACTGCAGACAACCCAGGCCAAACAGCGCGTGTATTCGCAGTCGGTTACTTTCTTTGGTACCAATGAAACAGTGTTAACTGCGTTGAGTGCTTCTTTTACCGGTTTATGGGGCTTGCATGAAAGCACTCAGGTGTTGAAAGAAATGAAAGAAGGTGTCAGTAAGAGTCTGGAAGTGCTGGCTGAAGTAGGCGGCAAGATACAGGAAGAGGCAATCAGGGAAGGTTATGGGCCGACTATTCGTGCCGATGCCGTTAAAAAACTGGTGCAGTCTGTTGTCAGTTATCAGGAGCGCAGTTTTCAGTTGATTGAGGAAATGCGTACTGCAGCAACTCGTAACGCTGATGAAGTACGTGAAGCAGTAGAGGGCGGTAAACGCAGGCTTGCCGAACTGGCGCGTTCAGGCAATATTCTGACGCTGTAACTAATAACCGCTCACTGCAAAAGAGATAATCCAATATGGTTCAGTCCACTGCAACATCAGGCGACATCAAATTAAATGATGTCATGCTGGCGATGGATATTGCCGATACCCTGCGGCATAAAAAGCTGCTCGTTGAACGTGTTCTGAATGAGGACACGCAACGACAGAAACTGATTGACAGGATTCGATCGATTTACGAATCTCAGGGCATTGATGTTTCTGACGCAGTCATTGAAGAAGCCGTCAAGGCTATTCGCGACAAACGGTTTTCCTACAATCCGCCACCGGATGGCCTGGCGACCAGATTCTGGAAACTCTATGTCAGGCGCGGTCAGTGGGGCAAGAAAGTGGCGGCGGGATTTGCTGCCATTTTGGCCGCTTTCGGTATTCATTACGGTGTCGTGACCGTGCCTCAAACTGCAGAGCTGAAACATCAGATAACCACCCTGAATGATGGCATCAAAGAGGCCGGGCAGGATATTGATCTGTTGTCTGACCGGCTTGTCAGAGTGAATCAAAGCTATGCCACCTTACACCGTGAATTTCCCGTGACGCTACAGAAAACCGCCGAGGATATCAGAAAGGATATTGCGACTGATTTGCAAAAAACAGGGCAATTACTCAAAACAGCTCGGGAATTTTCTCTGCAGCCAGATTTGAAGCCGGGAAATTTTGTTGAAAGGAAAAAACCCGCCACGGTACAACTGGAGCAGCAACAGACGGTTTTGTCTAAAGTAGAAAATCGACTGGATCGTGCGGAAGAACTGATTCAGTTATTGCAGGAGCTCGATCAGGTTCCGCAGGAGCTGAAACGATTGAATCAGGTGATTGTGGATGTTGCTCAGGAACCGGCTGGTAAGTTGCAGGCAGATGCTTTACTCAAGACGGGGTTTACCGCATTACGTAGTCGTGATGGCGAAAAGATTCATCAGTCGCTGGTATCTATGCAGGAATTGCTGGCTTTGCTTGAGCGCGAATACAGTTTGCGAATTGTAGCCAGGCCAGGAGAGCGTAGCGGTGTCTGGCGACGGCCCGATACGAATAGTCTGGCAAAAAACTATTATCTGATTGTTGAAGCAATTTCGGCGGATGGTGAGATCCTGGCAATTCCTGTTACATCGGAAGAGACGGGTGAGCTTGTGGATACAAAAACCTGGGGAGTTCGGGTATCAGCAACGGATTACAATCGAATCGGGGCTGACAAACAGGATAATGGCATCATTGAACAGAATATCGTGGCAGTGAAGAAACGCGGCTTTCTGAAACCGGACTACCGGATAAATACAACAGGTGGAACGATCACAAAATGGTAATAACAGAATGAGTGGACGTCAGGTTCTTGCACAAATAGACCGTACTCTGCAACAGATCCGAGAAGATCTGCAGGGCATGGAAGACAGGGTATCGTTATCTGCAGAGCAACTAGTGGAGCTGCGGCAGCATGAATCTTCCATATATCGTAAGTTGGCAGAACTGCGCATAGACGATTTTCAATCGGGTAGTTTTCTACAGGATCTGGATGCTGCAGAGCATCAGGCTGCCAAATTGCTGGTGGAAAGAAAACAGGCGCAGGCCGAGCTAATGCAGAAAATTGAAGCTTCCCGCCTGACATTGAATGAGCTGGAGGCTGCACGCCAGTCACAGGTGGAACAACTGCACAAGGCATCGGAAACGATGCAACAACAGATTGATGTCACCTATGCCTCTCTGCAGAAAACAGAAGCCTATCAAACACAGCAGGCAAAGACACAAAAGGCAGTGGATACACTCGCGGCAGCCGAAAAAAAGGTTAAACAGGCAGAGCAGGACCAGAACACCAAAGGCCAACCTTTTCGTGATGACAGCTTGTTCGCATATCTGTGGAAAAAGCATTACGGGACGGCAGAATATAAAGCAAATTTCATTGCTCGGTTTTTTGATCAGATGCTGGCAAGACATATCCGTTTTGAATCTGCAAGGCAGAATTATTTTATGCTGGAAGAAATTCCCCGGCGTTTGCTGGACCACAGTAAAGGTCTGCAGAAAAAACTCAATGAAGAAATGGCAGCTTTGTCTGAACTGGAAAAGCAGGCAGAAAAGGCCGATGGTGTGCCTGCGCTTGAAGCTGTTGTTGATGAAGAAAAACAGCGCCTGGTAGCGCTGGATGCGGATATCAATCAGCAGGAAGAAGTCTTTGCCGGACTGATTGACGAAGAAGAGATCTATATCTCTGGCAAGGATGATTATTTCAGGCAGGCGATTTCTGTACTGGTGAATAATTTTCGTGCCGAGCCTATCCCCGAGTTACGTCGTGAAGCGGAATTGACCTATGGCTATGAGGATGACTCGCTGGTCAGTCAGCTCGGCCAGCTACGTTCCCGCAAGGCTTCGCTGGATCAGGGTATGCAGGATAACTCGCAGGTGCATCAACAATACAAAAAACGCTTGCGTGATATGGAAGATATTCGTCGCAGTTTTAAGCAATATGATTACGATGCTTCCAACTCGCGTTTCAATGATCCTCAGTCACTTGAAATTCTGCTGCGGGAGTTTCGTCGTGGTGCTATCAATGCTGATCGTGTGTGGGTGGCAATCGAACGCAATCAGAAGTTTATCCGTTACCGGAATTATCCTTCTTCTGGCGGTATCGGCTTCCCGGGTGGTATCTCTTTCCCCGGTTCTGTGCGTATTCCGCGGGGCATTCGTATTCCTGGTGGTCTGGGAGGTATTCTCGGTGGCATGCGTGGCGGTGGCGGTGGATTCAGGCTACCTCGCGGTGGTGGTGGCCTGGGTGGCGGAGGTGGTTTCCGTACCGGAGGTGGTTTTTAGTGTTGTCGGTTTCGCTGTTTGATCTGTTGTAGAAGCATTTTTGCATTTTCATTCCAGGGGGCGATCCTGAGCCATAAGCCTGTGGTTTTTTCAGCCTCTTTATAGTGGCCGGCATTCATGAGTGCCGGCACCAGGGCAAGGAGTATTTCCTGGTGTGATGGGTTGAGATTGTGCGATACCCTGAGCATATTCAGAGACGCCTGTTTTTTTCCTGCACTATCCAGTGCCAGCGCATAGACGTATTTCAGATAGGCATTTTCTGCATCCAGATCACTGGCTTTTTTGAACATAGCGAGTGCTTTTTCCTGTCGGTCTGTTCGAATTAATAGCAAACCGTATGCGTGATAGAGTTCGGCCGTATCCGGCATTAACGACAGGGCCGTATTTATTAACGGCTCTGCTTTATTATCCTGATTCTGTTGCCGGTATATATCTGCCAGATTGAGGTAGGCTGGAATATAAAATCGCTCGATTCGTATTGCCGCCTGGTAATGGGTTTCTGCTTTTTCCATGGCGCTGGTTTGTCGGTAATAATTGGCCAGATTAGTCAGCGAGGCAGGATCATCCAGATTTTCCTGCAGTGAATGCAGGTATTCCCCGATGGATGTTTCATAGTGTTTCGACAGGGTTTTGTCTTTTAACAACTGCTGATTGCCAGCGATAGTGGATGCTGCCCGAATTCTCACTGCTCTGACGGGGTCGTTTAGTAACTTTGCAGCAAGTTTGATGCGTAGTTGCGAGGGTAGCGTGTCGATGATGTCTAGTGATGCCAGTCGAATTTTTGGGTCAGTATGTTGAACATACTGTTGGCTGGCTGCATAGGTGTCAGCGCCAGGATATTGTGATAGAAGAGTGATGGCTGTAGCTTTTGCTATTGTTGGGTATGCAGTGTTGTTGGCTGCCAGTAGCAGTAATCGATGGGCATCGGGTATTCCTTGTCTGCCTGCATCCAGAGCGGTGGCAAAATGAGCTGCTGGTGACTTTTCTTTGCCATACCATTGTTCAAGGACTGTCTGCGCCCATTGATTGTTTTTGCCTTTATGGCAAGTGGTACAGACATTGGGTGTATCCATTTGCAGTGACAAATCGGGCCGTGGAATCCTGAAGCTGTGATCATGTCGCTGGTCTATCTGCATAATATTTTTGACCGGCATATGACAGGATACACACAAGGAAGAAGTGGAATCCAATGGGTGAAAATGATGTTTTTCTGTGGCATAGTTTTTTGCGGAATGGCAGCGACTGCAGAGCTGATTGCCTTCGGCTTTTAATTTCAGGCTATGTGGCTCATGGCAGTCTGAACAGATAACACCTTGACGGTACATCTTACTTTGCAGGAACGAACCATAAACATAGACTTCATCATCTGCCTGGCCATCAGCGGTGTATAGCCCTGCTTCCAGTGTGGACGGTACATAATGATCAAGAAAAGCAGAGCCATGTTGATACTGTCCCCAGATATTGCTTCGCCGTGAGTGGCAACGGGCGCAGGTGGTTATTTCTGCATCGGATGATTTTTTTACCGGCGAGCGTTTGGCGTTACCTGTTTGTTTGTCCTGTTTCCATAAGTGTGAATCTTCCAGGTGAATTGCAAGACCGTTATTGGCAGATAGGCTGTTGCTGTCAGTTGCATTGCTTGCCCATGCAACATGTTTGCTCCCAGGTCCATGACAAGCTTCGCAGGAAACATCCAGGTCGCTCCAGGATGTCTGGTAGTTGTTCGTCGCTGCATCATAGTTTTTTCTCAGGTCTGTTGAATGGCATTCAGCGCAGGCAAGATTCCAGTTTTGCCGCAATCCTGTCCAGTGCAACAGATGCGTATGTGTCACCTGTTCATCAGGATATAGATGGAACCAGCGTTGCCCCTGTTCTTGTTTTGGTCTTGTATCCCAGGCAATGGTAAAGGCCTGCAATCTACCGCCAGGGATTTCAATCAGGTATTGTTGTAACGGATAGATGCCAAAAGTGTATTTGATTTCAAATTCGGCAAGCTTGCCATCTGCGCCATCGGTTCTGACATAAAAATGATTGTCTTTTTTCAGAAACACAGATTTTGTTCCCGCGTATTCATAAGCCCGGTTAGAAAAATCTCCCAGTACCGTTTCTTCGTTGGCAATCTGCATCGCCAGGTCGTGGTGTGAATTCTGCCATAAGGCGACTTCTTTACTGTGGCAGGTCTTGCAGGCAGCGATTCCTGTGTACTCAGGGTTTTTCTGGTGAGTATATATTTCATCGGTCTCGCTCACTGGCGAGTAGAAAATAAAAGCTATTATCAATAATTTAAGCATCACAACGTAGATATTACATTAATTACATACGGTGGACTTTAACAGATTCCCTGCTGGTTTTAACATAATAACACTGAAAATGTGGTATTCTGTTGCTAACAAATAAGAAGATCCTGGAAATTAAGAGGGACTGATGATTAAATTCTGTATTACCTTTTTTATGGTTGCTATTTTCTTGCCGCAATTTGCCTTTGCTGCGTTGCAATGGGAAGCTGGTCGTATTGTTGCTGATCAGGGGGGTACTGAATGGCATCGAATCAATCTTGAAAATAGCTATACTGATGCGGCTATCATTATGGGGGCGCTGTCTCTGAATGATGATGAGCCTGCTATTGTCAGGGTCAGGAATGGTGTTCAGGTTGACGCGGGTAATCAATATTATTTTGAATACCGTATTGAGAACAGGCTGGCTGTGCCAACTAACCCACTCACTTTTTCACACGGTAGCGAAACATTCGGCTATCTTGTCGCTGAAAAAGGTGTGCACGATATTGTCAGTCAGGATGGCAGTCGTGCCTCCAGATGGATAGTCGGTAGTACAAATGTCGGGCGGATATTTCAACGCGCCGATTTTCCTACCGCGCTTCCGGCCGTTGGCGGCTCAGGAATCGAGATTGCATTTGAAAATTCCAGCTATGTGTTATTAACACAGATAGTCACATCGAATGAGTCAACACCTGCCGGAACCCGGATTCGATATGCAAAAAAAAATGGCTTTGAAGTCCGCGTTCAGGAATATGAAGATTACACTTCCCCATTTCCCCATTTACCTGATCATGTGATTGAACGGGTTGATTATGTTGCTGTACAGAGGGGAAATAATTATACGCCGCTACCGGTAACGGATATTCGTTATCGGGCACATTCTACCTGGAAAGTGCCCAGATTGAATGCCTGGCCTGAGAGTAAATTTGGTGACCATCGTACAGAAGTTCTCAAAAATGGCTGGGTTAGGCAGCCATTGATTTTTGCGCAGATTCGTTCGCATCGTCATAAGGATGCTTTATCTGTACGACTGCTTGAAACCAGGGAAAGTACCACTACAGCCGGCATGATGGAGTTTGATTTTGCCCTGCAGGAGGATGGCGTACCTAACGAAGGTTCATTGCTACTAACGGATATGCAGCTGAATGACAATGGCTTTGAAACAGTTGACTGGCTCGCGATTGATGTGCCTGAAATTACCCGGCCGAATATTCTTTTTATTGCAGTTGATGATCTCAGGCCGGATCTTGGCGTCTATGGGTTCAGTTTTAGCGGTTCGGCAAATCCACAACTGGTTAAAACGCCGAATATTAATCGTCTTGCCAAATCCGGTATTAAATTCAGCAGTGCCTATAGTCAGGTTGCTGTTTGTGCGGCATCCAGGAACAGTGTGTTGAGTGGTCTGCGTCCTGAAAGCACACATCGTTGGGATGAAAAAAATCAATTGCACTGGGGTGTTAACGAGGAAGATAATCTGGCAGAAAATAATTATACATTGGCTGCCCCGGACAGTTTTGTGCCATTGCCGCTACATATGCAACGAAGTGACTATTATACCTTGAGTGTAGGCAAGGTATATCATCGGCCGAACGTGGAGTATGCTGATATTCAGGGATGGGATACACTGCTAACAACGGGTAATAGCGGTACTGCCAGGCCGGAAGAACGCTGCATGGTCGGCAGCCTGGATCTTAATGCCGTGCCGATGAGTAAAATTTGTCCATCTGGACAGGAAAAGAAAATAAGCATTACACACGCTTTTGATTACGATCCGGCAAATACAGTGAATCTGACAGCCGATCAGCGTTCTGCAAATACTGTTTTACAGTATCTGGAAGATTTCAGGGCGGGGACTCTGGGGCCACAAAAGAATTTCTTTTTTGCCGTGGGTTTTAATAAGCCACATGCTCCCTTTGTCACGACAACCGATAAACTCAGGCAATACCCGCTACAGGATGTCAAAGTGCCTGGGATTAAGCCGCCACTGTTGTCAGCAAGTACTAGCATTTCCCTGTGGGGAGAGATGCAAAAATATTTCTATTCATTGCCCATGTCAACAACAATCAGTGCGATTAATGAAACGGTAACAACTATTTCTGTTGTTGATGTACAGCGGTTTTCGGTGGGGCAACAGCTTATTCTATACGACGCCTTGCCTGTGGGGTCTTTTCGTCATCTGGAGCATGTTCTCATAGATTCAATCAATACTGTAGCGGCAACGATTACCGTACAACGTGGATATGGCTCCACCGCATTACCACATTCTGCCGGCTCGATAATTGCGCATAATCGATTGTTACTTAGCTACAGTGACACAAATCCTGAAAAAATACTGGCTAAGGAAAAACAATTGACGATCGGTAGTGAGATTGCCTGGTTGCCAGCGTTGCATACGGATATTCAGGACAGTCTGGCACCGTTTACCAACTATGGACTTACCGGCAGGTTTATCGACCCTGTCGATTATGCAGCGGTGATTCAGGATATACGCCGACACTACTGGGCGAGTATTTCTATGGTGGATGATGAAGTTGGAAAGCTGGTCAATGCGATCAAAAATGATCCGCAACTGAGCAAAAACACCATTATTATCCTCTGGTCAGACCACGGTTATTATCTCGGTGAATACGGTCAATGGTCTAAACATACGAATGGTGAGTTGGCCACGCATGTACCCCTGATCGTCAGTACACCCGGCACACGTCAACTTGAGAATATGGTGGATATCAGTGCGGGAAATGATGTGCGCAAAGCAGCACGCCCTCAGTTTGTTGAATTGGTCGATCTGTATCCAACCATTGTGCAGTTGGCGGGTATCAAATCACCGGTAAATATTGATAAAGCAGAATATCTGCAGGGGCAGAGTTTTGCTTCCCTGTTAACTGAAAAAGGTAAAACTCTTCCCTGGAAACGGTATGCTTTTAGCCAGTTCGAGGTCAAGGCTGTTGTCAGTGATCGTCATCGGCAGGTGCGAGGAACTTCGGTGCGTTCAAATAAATGGCGCTATACGGAATGGCGACAGCTGAATGCTGGTTCAGATGGAAATGGGACCCCGATTAGAAAGATTAATACCGGACGTACCATTATCGGGCAATACGGTGATGCGTTGCCTGTCGATGCGTTAAACCCGGCAGCGGGTCTGATTGCAGCAGAATTATATTATGAAAGTGAAATCAAGGCTTATCGGAATGATCCGGATATAGCCGCTGTACCAAAAAATTATGCCCATCCTGATTTGGTCGATACGGTTATTCCTGTGAATTATCCGGCTGCTGCGCCAGCAATCAGAACTGTCATTGAGCTGTTGCGCACTAAATTGAAATATGCGGATAAAGGCTGTACAGCAAAGGATCTGACATGTGAAAGGTAATCAGAGGTTTCTTAGTCATTCTGGAGACCGTATAATAATTATATATTCATAATCAGGACAATATCTGTGCGCAGACTCTGGCTGTTAATTGTTATATCGTTGCTTCAAATCGGCTGTGGCGGTGGTGGTAGCTCAAGTGATTCAGCTGCTCAGAATACAAGACCGAATATACTTTTTATCGCCGTAGATGATCTGCGGCCAGATCTGGGAACATATGGTTTCAGCTATACAGGAAGTCAGAACAATACTCTGGTTAAAACCCCCAACATTGATGGGCTGGCAAAGTCCGGCTTTAAATTTACCAGCGCATATAGTCAGGTAGCCGTTTGCGCTGCTTCAAGAAACAGTGTTTTGAGTGGTTTACGCCCGGAAAGTACCCATCGTTGGGATGATAAAAATCAACTTTACTGGGTAGTGAATGAAGAAAACTCTCCAGCTAAAGATAATTATACGATGGCTACGCCGAAAAGTTTTGTTCCGTTACCCCAACATTTTCAGGATAATGGATATTACACGCTGGGAATTGGCAAGGTCTATCATAAGCCAGAGGTTGAAGATGCTGCCAAACAAGGCTGGGATGTTTTGCTAACAACCCAGAATCAGGGTACTGCAAAACCTGCATTGCGATGCAAACATAGCAGCCTGAATTTACAGGTCGTACCGGGGAATAATAAATGTGCTGCGGGTGAGTTGAAAGTAAGAAGTATTACGCATGCTTTTGACTATGATCCTGCTGTTCCTGAGAATGTTACTTCTGATCAGTTGGCAACAAACAGCCTTATTGATCATCTTGATCAATTCAAGACAGGAAGCCTTGGTGACAGAAAAAATTTCTTTTTTGCCATTGGTTATAAAAAACCGCATGCGCCCTTTGTAACAACGACAGCCAAATTGAATCAGTATCCGTTGGATGATGTCTCTGTTCCCGCAGCGCTACCACCAAAACTGGCTGCAAGTGTTGGCTTTACATTGTGGGGAGAGTTCCAGCCCTATTTTTATTCAAGGCCTGATACGCTAACAAGTCAGGCATTGTCTGATACAGATACGGTTTTGCCTGTGCAGGATATTACGCCTTTTTCAGTCGATCAACAGATCGTGATATATGACAGCTTTCCTGATCGGACATTCCGCAACATTGAGCATTTGAAGATTACCTCTGTTGATCCTGTTGCATTAACACTTACAGTACAACGCGGTTTTCTGTCTTCAGCCCTACCCCATGATAGTGGTTCTGTTGTTGCAACTGACAAGCTATTGATCAGTTACAACGAATCTGACCCTGAAAGAATACTGGCGAGTTCCCAGACGTTAACACCAGAGCAGGATATTTCCAGCTTGCCAGAACTTCATACTGATGTTGCCAGTGATCTTTTGCCATCATCTACTCACTATGGCATTGCCGACAGGGTAATTGATCCTGTTGCTCATAAAAAAGTTATCCAGGATATCAGGCGACATTACTGGGCGAGTACATCTATGGTAGATGAAGAAATCGGACGCCTGATTAACTATGTTGAAAATGATCCTGAGCTGAATAAAAATACGATTATTGTTCTCTGGTCTGATCATGGTTATTATCTGGGGGAATATGGGGATTGGGCAAAACAATCAAATGACGAGCTGGCGACGCGTGTGCCTCTTATTATCAGCACACCCGCTTCTCGTTTACAAGAAAAAAATTCTACACGACCACAACTCGTGGAGCTGGTTGATCTGTATCCTACCATCGTAGAATTAGCTGGAATTCCGGCACCACTTGATAAGGGTGATACTGAATATCTGGAAGGCCAGAGTTTGGTACCGCTACTGGCTGATGATGCTGACCTCCTGGCATGGAAACAATACGCCTTTAGTCAATTTGAAGTGAGAGCTGCACTCAATGATCGAGAGAAACAGGTTCGCGGTACATCTGTTCGTTCTGATAAATGGCGTTATACCGAATGGCGACAATTGACGGCTGGAACAGATGAAAATGGTAACCCAGTCAGAAAAATAAATACGAATAGGAAAATCATAGGACAATACGGTGACGAATTGCTGATTACTTCTTCAAACCCGGCTGCCGGTTTGATTGCCTCAGAACTGTATTATGAAGATGAAATACTGGCTTACCGGAAAGATCCTGGCACAGCACCTGTTCCCCAGAATTATGCACACCCACTTCTGCTCAGTACGTTACCTACAGATTATCCTGCTAATGCACTCACTATTCCCAGTGTGATTGGGAAATTGCGTAACAAACTGAAATACGCAGGCAATAGTGGTTGTGTGGTTGGAGATTTTGGCTGTATAAGATCTTTGAATTAAAATCTATCAACAAAATTACGTATTTTTATGGCTACAAAGCACGAAATAATCGGCGAAGAGTGGCATGAGCGTGCCGCTGAACTTGCTGAATGGGCCATGCAAAACATGGTCAACAGGAAGGATGTCTGGGGTCAGTATTCAGTGCTGACCCCGGCAGAACAACGCAGAGAAAAACGCAGTTATAAAGCCATGACTCTACCGCGCAAGGATATGCGCGGAGAAGACATGGTTACCATCGACAAACTGACACGCCATTTTGCCAGTCGCCATTATCATAAGCCGCAGATTATCGGCTTGCATGCCAAAAGTAAGGAAAGCACCAGTCGCTGGCTGGGCATTGATATTGATTGCCATGAAACTAATTCTGTGATGGCAGAGGATCATGCAAGACGAAATCTGGTCGGAGCGTTGAACTGGTGGAAACAGTTTCAAACATTGGGATATGATCCGTTGTTAATCGATTCCAGTGGCCAGGGTGGATACCATCTCTGGGTATTGTTCCGTGAGCCTGCGCCAACAGCAGATATTTATGCACTGGCAAAAAATATGGTTTCTACCTGGGAAAGAAATAACCTGGATGAAGAACCTGAAACTTTTCCCAAGAGGCCAAAAGAGGGCAGTCTTGGTTCCTGGTTCAGACTGCCGGGGTTGCATCATACCCATGAACATTATGGCCGCATCTGGAGTGGTGATGATTGGCTTGATAATCCCTGGCTGGAAGGTCATGCAGCGATAGATGCTATTCTTAATGTGATGCCGGGGCCACCACCGCCGAAGAGTGAGGGACTGGAAATCCGGCCCAGAAAAACCCGCCATAGCACTGCTTCTGCGAAGAAGGCGACGACCCGTAAGATGCGTTTTAAATCGACGGGCAAAGCGACAGTTTGCCTGGATCTTGATGGCGTTCTTGCTGACCGCATATATACGAAAGGTATTAGTGAGATTGGTGAGCCAATAGATGGGGCGGTTGATTTTACCCGCTCAATTGCAGATTTTGCAGATATTGTGATCCTTACTTCTCGTTTCTCAGGACTTGAAGGCAGTGAAGAAATTAAACGGATGGAAGATAAAATTGCTGTCTGGCTTGACCTTCACCGATTCAGTTATACGACTATCTGGACAGAATCCGCGAAGCCGCCTGCACAGGCGTATATTGATGATCATGGCGTATACTGTTGTCCCTCCAAAGAAGGAATCGGCGCCTTTGAAAGCGCAAGAATTGCAACGATGGCGCTGTGTAAAATTGATAATACTGAAGGCTAAACGCGATGGCACGATCACTGACTTTTATCTACAACGGCAATAACTTTGACTGCAGCCTGAATAAGGTTGATCGCAGTAAACTCTATGGTTCGGTGAAGATAGAAACACTGGATATGGACGGTAACGAGTGTTCCCTGGCAACCCTGTTGAATGATGGCAAGACTTTAGTGCCGTTTGGGGGTACCGCTTCGGGATATATGAATCCAGAGGGTGAATGGGTTTGTCGAAAAGATATTACACCGGTTGATTTTGATGGCAATAAACTTCCGTTGGTCCCTTCAAGTTTTGATGGGCCTATACAGCTGGACAGTCTGGTGACAGTTGAGGATTTTCTTGATCACAGTATACGTTTGACCTATGCATTAAATAGCGTAGAAGGTATGGACAGTAGCTTTCTGGAAGCAATCCGTGAGGGCAAGATTTTTACTACGCATTTCAGTTATCGCGGTGGGGTTGATCCTGATCCTGCCTTCATTATGCAGGGAGAAGATGAGACCATCTGGTTTCTGATTGGTGAAAAGAATCGCGTTGAATATTCGACCCTGGAATTGGCCGGTGTGATCGCAGAGACACAGGAAAATGATGATGGTGAGGATGAAGGCAGTGATGAACTTGATTTTGGCATGCTCTAAGGTGACTGGAAACTGATGGCTAATATTAATCTGACGGATTCACGTAAGCGTGATGCAGTGGTCAAGGCTGAAAGTATTTCACCACGCAATCGAGTGCGTTACATCGGTCCAAAGGGCGGCGCATCCTATACCCGCAAGGTATTGAAATCCACAGTGGAGCATGATTTTGACTCTATCAAGCTTCTTGCTGATAACGATCCGGAGAAGTTAGCCGCATTATTGGTCAGTGATGACCCTGAAGTGAATACAGAGCAATTTGGCCGTTTTCTGTGGAATGTCTCGCGGGTTTATATCGGTAAAGATGAGAAAGTTACTTTTCGGATACAACAGAATGAAGTGGTTTTTTCACCTGCTGGCAGGTTTAAAGAACGGCGTTCACGGCAACGTGATGAAGCCAATGTTGATAGTGAGATACCCCTGAGCTGGACGGGCAACCTGGTTGACAAGGTTGAGGCGATTCGCCGCTATGTGTTTTCATCCAAGTTGCAGATTGTACATATCAATGGACTGACCTACGATTTTCTCTTCGGTATGGCAAAAGAACTCGCGGAGAGTAAGAGTCTGATGTTGCTGGGTGGTGGAAAGAAAGGCAAATCACCGCTTGTTTTTCGTCGTGGTAGTACACCCTATCGGGGGTTTCTGGAAGGCAGGGTTAAGGATAATGGATATATTCTGTTATTGCATCTGTCGAATGCAGAGCTTAAATTTCCTGTTAAAAAACAAAAGGCAGATAAGTCATGACCGCACTACTTGACCTGGATGCTCTCAAGCAAGTTGTCGGTGAATATGCGACTGGTGATGCGGCAACGAGTATCAGTGATCCGGAGATTTTGCGAGCAGTGAGAATGCGACGGCGTCAACTGTCGCGCATGATGACAGCTCTTGATCGTGATACGGCAAAGTACCGCCTGCCTGCTGGTGACTACTATATCAGCCGTAAGGTTGATGGTGAGTTTACCTGTCTGGTATATCGAAATGGAGAAGTTTTTACTGTTAATCCTGGTGGCACTGTGCGTTATGGTGCTGCTTTTCACCGCGAGGCAGCACGTTTGCTTAAAGCCGCAGGCATCAGCTCTGCCATGCTGGGTGGTGAATTATATGTACAACGCTCCGATGGTTTGCGTCCCAGGGTTCATGATGTGGTGCGAGTTGCCAGGGCGCCAGCTGATACAGAGGAAGTCGACAGTCTGGGTTTCGCGGTTTTTAATATTTATGATCTTGATGGCAAAGATCCATCAATGCATTATGGTGAGGCGATAAAAAAAGTCCAGGCTATGTTCTCTGATGGTTCTCTCATCCACCCGGTAGAAACAATTGTTGGAGATGAAAAAGCCGTATTTAAACAATTTTCCCAGTGGGTTGATGAAGAGAGTGCCGAAGGTGTTGTGGTTAGAAGTGACAGTGCTGGCGTATTCAAGATCAAATTGCGTCATACACTGGATTTGGCCATTGTTGGTTTTTCTGAAGGTATTGATGACCGTTCTGGCATGTTGCATAGCTTGCTGGTGGCCATTGTGCGTACCGATGGCAGCTTCCAGATAGTTGCTCGTGTAGGCGGTGGATTCACTGATGACCAGCGGATTGAGCTACTCAAACAGCTTAATCCACTGGTGGTTGAGAGTGACTATGCGGAAGTTAATTCGGACAGAGTTGCCTATCAGATGATCAAACCGGGTCTGGTTGTTGAAATTTCCTGTCTGGATATTATTTCAAGAACCTCTCATGGTAGTACCATAGATCGGATGATCATCGAATGGGATGACACATCTGGACAATGGGAAGGTCTTCGCCGGCTGCCCTTGTGCAGTATTCTTTCACCGCAGTTTCTGCGCCTGCGAGAGGATAAACAGGCGACAGCTGAAGATGTTAAGTTGTCACAATTATCTGATATTGCAGATATTCCGGATTTGCAGCGTGTTGCCGACGATCTGGTATTACCGGCCAGCACAATTCTGGAAAGAGAAGTGGCGCTTAAAGTCCTGAAAGGCGCTACCATGGTGCGAAAATTATTACTCTGGAAGACTAATAAGGAAGAAGCGTCCAGAGACCATCCTGCGTATGTGTTGCATCTAACCAATTTCAGCCCGAACCGTAAGAATCCGCTACAGCATGAAATACGCGTCAGCAGTTCCGAGAAGCAGATTCGACAATTGCTGGATGACTGGCGCAAGAAGTATTTTGTCGGTGGCTGGAAGGTGCAGGAATAGCTATGCTGCGTATTCTTAGCTGGAATATCCTGCACGGTGGTGGAAAACGTGCGGAGGATATTATTGTAGCTATTGAAGCACATCAACCTGATATTGTGACATTGCAGGAATTTCGTCACAGTGGCAATCGCCAGATTATTCTTGATGGGCTGGTCAGAATGGGTTTGATACACCAGTTTGTGCCTGAAACTCTGCAAGCCAGAGATAATACATTGATCATTGCATCGCGTTTGCCATTTGATGCCGATGTTTTCCCTGTCGACGATGAAAAACCGGCGCATGCAGTTTCTGCCCGCTTTACTGAACCGCTGGACTTGTCAATGATTGCGGTACATTTACCGCATAAAAAACGCCAACTACCTTATTTTAATGAGCTGCTTGATTTACCAAAGCAGTACTTGACAGGAAACAGTTTGTTAATTGGGGATTTTAACTGCGGGATCCCCTTTGAGGATTCTGAAACCCGGTCCTTCTATGCAACCCATCTGTTCCAGCAACTGTTACAAAATGGCTGGATAGATGCATGGCGCAGCAGGCATAAAAATAGTCGTGAATTTACCTGGATCAGTACCAAACAACAAAATGGATTTCGTTATGATCATGTGCTGGTTTCACCGAGCCTCAATGCACAGATAGCCACGGTAAAATACGATCATCAGGTACGAATAAATGGTAGTTCGGATCATTCGTTGTTAATACTGGATCTTTCAGAATAGTTTTATCTACCCTGGTAAAATGCCTGAGTTGATACCTGAGTCTGGCCACTCTGTGCTGTGACCAGCATTTTGTAAAAGCCATTCGCTGCTATTTCGCTTAACTGACAGGATTTGCTTTCACCCGCATGGATGACGCTGAAATTGCAGAGAGAATGCCAGTTTCCGGTGAAAGGGATTTTCTGGCGCCCCTTGAGCGTAATATTCTGTAGATCACTACTACCATTATTATCTAGTGTATAGGTCCATATAATCTGCTTGCCAGAATTGATTGTGGGTCCAGGCCGGTTTGTGGGTAGACCATTGGCGAGCACTGTCAGGAAGAAAGATGGATCATTCGTAACAGATAATGGCAGGCCCTGGTAAAAGGTTTTTACAAGTTTAGTGAGACCGGTATTGGCGGCCGTATTTGCATTTGCGACAACGAGCGCCATGTAGTGACCTTCAATGGCAGTCGACGACCATGAGCAGCTTTTGCTTGCCCCAGGTAACACCTCGCTAATCTGACACAAAGACATCCATGCGCCACGTTCTGGAAGTTTCTGCCTGCCACGAATGTTCACAGTATGAAGTGTTTCAGAACCGGTATTTTCTATGCTATATGTCCAGTTCAGTGCACTGCCTGCAGTGATGCTAATTCCGGGGCGTGCCGTTGTCTGGTTATTGTTGACAGTAATGCCAGTTGTAAAATCTACAGATGAGTGTGCCGGGGGCGGGGTGTTGGAGATGATATTGCTGCTTCGATAATAGGCATTGATGGCTTTCTCGTAGTAGTCACCGGTAATTAGTCTGCCGCGCGCAACAATTAATGATTTATAGCTGCCACGGGAGACATCTGCAGATTTCAGGCAATTTCGAGTCTGGCCAGGTGGAATCAGCCGTATGTTACAGATTGTTTGCCATTCGCCAGTAGCGGGCAGTTTCTGTTTTTCGCGTAATTCCACATCCCGAATAGCCACATTACCGTTATTTTTGATGAAATATTTCCAGTTGGCTTTACCATTTGTAAGGATTTCAGGCCCAGGCCTACTACTGGAATGATGATTGATAGAGGCGGTGAGATTCAGTTCTGGTGAGATATCGAGAATACTGAAAGCAGGACTGATAACCGGTAAAATTGACCGATAACCCGGTGCACTTCCCTGCAATCTTAAGCAGGCATCGGCGGTGACTGTATCGGGAATTAACCAGTTGAAATGGTCGCTACCGGCTTCAGTGGTTGCAATAGGTGTCCAGGCTATTGGTTTATCAATAAGAATGGATAGATCGTCAATATACCAGCCAGTGCGATTGACACTGGAATCAGTTAGCAAGCGGAAGCGGATAAAGAGTTGCTGGCCAGCAAATTCATCCAGCGTAAAACGTGACTCAATATAGCCATTGCTGGAGCCAGAATAAGCTGCAGCATTTGTGCTTATAGTTCCCGAGTAGCCATGCTGTGTGTTCCATGCTGCAGCATCTTGCCAGTCGTTGCCATCTGTCGAGAATTCGATAATACCCCCGTCATATCCTGATTCCAGATCAAATTCATGCCAGATGCTCAGGATGGCCTGTGGAGTGATAGTGCCTGGTACTTCAAGTGTCAGGGTCTGCTCTGCAGAAAAATCAGGGGAGTGAGCAAACCAGGCAAATTGTCCTCTGTGGCTATGATTATTCAGAGTCCAGTCATTGGTGTTTTCGCGCTGACTACTTGTCCAGATATCAGTCACGTTTTCCATGCCATCCTGAAAAATAATATCGGAAGAACATTGTGTGGAATAATCAAGTTGATAGCTGGCAATCGGGCTGGCTGGGCGCCAGCGAATATTGAACTGACTGCCGGCAGCGAAAGTACGATGATTCTCCAGGCCAACAAAATCTGGTTTGGGTAAAGTCGGAGGCAGATTTGAACCATTGACGGAAAGGGTATTTGATTTCTCAGGGTCAAGCCAGTCTATCAGGCGCTCAGCAGGGGACTGACCGTCATCCCAGGCAGAAGTAAGCCGACCATAGCAATCATCGGCAGATCGATTGCTGCAGGAAGCAAGACCGCCTGATAGTGTGCCAATTAATTGATGCTGAGTATTCCAGAGACCCGATCCGGATGAACCCGGTTCTGTGGTGCCTTGTTCCCAGTTCAGAAACCAGTGGGTATTTTTTGTGCTGGTACCGATGCAACTCTGGCCAGAGCGTAATACATCATTATTGAACGAAATGGCTTTTTCGTCTGCATTCGGGTGATGGATACCGACTGTTTTGATGGCGGCGTTTACATCGTGATTCCAGCCGGAGTAGTAAACATTAAACGAAGAGCCGGGCATTTCATCCAGTTCGATCAGTGTCATATCGACATCGAATTTTGATGCACGAAAAATTGCGCCAGATTGATTCTGGCTTAACGAGCCACCACCGAGATTACCGCAGGAAGGTGACTGGTAGTTCCAGTAGGTCACAATTGAAGTGGCGTTAGCAGGTGTAACGCCACAATGATGGGCAGTGAGCAGATAAGGTCGAAAGGAGTTGATAGCATCCATCATCAATGTTGCTGTACATAAGCCCGTTCCATCGATAGAAATTCGAGCAACACTGCGCACCTCATCACGCCAGGGGTTTGCTTCCTGGCAGGCCGTATCAATGTTACAGCTACCCTGTTTGGCAAGGTTAGGAAGACCATTGGTGCCATACAGATCGCGATAACCAGCGTTCACTTTTGTTATGGTGAGTTTGAGTTGATCAATGGCGTTTTCTGGAATATAGAGTAGCAAGCTGATATCACTGCCCGGCATGACTGGTGTCCAGAATTTCAGATGTTTTTTGTTATTCTGCGCTGTATAGGGACCATCGAGATAGTCATGTTGCCTGTTAACAAAATACAGCCGGCTATTTTTCGGGAGTTGGAAGCTGGAAAAGGCCAGGTTCAGATCTGTTGCGTTATTGACATGAATGCGCAGGTACCAGAGTCGGGTTCCAGGGGTTTTCTGTATCCACTCACCATGTGTATCGGGCGAGATTTTGACAGGTTTTGCGACGGCAAAGCGTAGCGGGCCGGGAGTGGTTTTGGCGCTATCAAACTGAAGTTCTTTCTGGTTGTCAATGGCAGTGAGCGTTACCGTTGATTTGGGTTTTGCCTGGTTGATATCCTGAAGTAAATGCTCAGGGATGTTGCCACTGGCGCAGACCAGTGTACTCTGTAGCAGAAAAAAAATGCTGATAAGGGCTCTGAAAAAGTTATCCAATGTTTAGCTCCCCTGTAAACTTTATTAAGTAATGATTCTTGGTGATCATGCAAGCCAGCCTGGCATGTGAATTTAGCATTTGTGGCATATAAAGACAAGGTATAAGTCGCTAAAGTGAGGCATGGAATGCTAGAAACAGCGTTATTTCTATCATTGTAGGATTGCTGTATGGTGGTTTCTTATCAAAAATCCTGATAAGGCATACTAGTATATGAAGATAGCAGAAAAGAAAGTTGTGACTATTAATTACATTTTAAAAGATAGTGAAGATAACGTAATTGACACTGCAAGTGATGGAACATTTGCCTATTTACACGGTGCGAGCAATATCATTCCCGGTTTAGAGTCAGCGCTTGATGGTAAAGTCGGCGGTGATGAGCTGAGTGTAGCGATTGCGCCAGAAGATGCCTATGGCGTCAGAGATGACTCTCGGGTTGAGAAAGTTCCCAGGAGCATGTTTCCGGAAAATGAAGAAATAAAGTCAGGTATGCAGTTTAATGCGCAGGGTCCGGATGGACAAATGATCATGATCACTATAGCCGGAATTGAGGATGATCATGTGCTAGTGGATGCTAATCACCCATTGGCGGGTGTGCATCTGAATTTTGATGTGGAAATCGTGGGCGTCCGAGATGCAAGCGAAGAAGAAATTGAGCACGGACATGTGCATGGGCCAGACGGGCATCATCATTAACGATGGTTGAAATTGCGAAAAATCTTTTACGGCTTAAAGGCGTTTCTTTAATTTCAAGAGGCGCCTTTAAATAGGCACCTTAATTAAATAGTAAATTGTTGGCCAGTATAGGCCTGACTGTCATCGACTAACAGATAGAGATGTTGTCGGGTGACATCGTCAGGTTGTGGTAATGATGCCGGGTTTTCACCAGGATAAGCCAGCGCACGCAGACTGGTGGCTACTGGTCCGGGGTCGAGACTATTTACACGAACCTGGGTGTTAGCTTCCAGTTCATCGGCTAGCACCTGCATGAAGCTTTCAGTACCTGCCTTGCTGGCAGCATACGCACCCCAATAGGCACGCCCCTGACGGCCGCATGCATCGCTGCTGAAGACGATAGAAGCCTTGCCTGTTTTGATCATCAGGGGCAAACAGATTCGCGTTAATGTGACCGGGGCATTCAAATTCGTTTGAATGATTTTATGCCAGAGTTCATTCTGAAAATGCAGGATTGGGATCAATGCACCCAGCATGGCGGCATTGTGTAGTAAGCCATCAAGCCGGCCAAACTCCCGATCTATTGTTTCGGCCAGTGTCTGGTAATCATTTTCAGTCGCGCCTTCGAGATTTAGCGGGTAGATGGCGGGTTGAGGATGTCCGGCCTGTTCTATTTCATCGTAGATTTTTTCCAGCGCGCGGATATCAAGGTCAAGTAAGATGACTGTAGCGCCATGGGCAGCACAACTCTTTGCTGTAGCAGCACCAATGCCTTTGCCGGCACCGGTAATTAGAATAACGCGTTTGGCGAGACAGTTTCTGGCAGGTTGCCAGTCAGAAGGTATTTTCATAGCGGCAGTTTAATATAAAACGACTATGGTCTGAAGGGGCTGCTGTCTATAATTTCCTCAGAGTTGAATCAGGAAACCGGGTCTGCTAACTGATTAGCATGGCTAATCTGGGCGATTTTACTGGCTGTCTGATAAATAAACCTCTCAAATGCAGGTGTCGATTCCAGCAGGGTCTGACAGGTAATCAGAATGCTGCCATCATCAGAATCAAGCTCAAGTCCTGCCTGGTCAGCATAGAACCCTTTTGGTGCGAGTAATGTTGTGACCGGCTGATCTCCCTGTTTTTGCCTGCAGGCCAGCGCTAATGATGCTTTTGTTGTGCCGGTTTTTTTCGAGAGAGAGACGGGTTTGGCATTTCTGGACAGGTACTGGATACCCAGCTCAATGGTTTGTGGATTGTTGTGCAGCGTCAGCCAGCGGACAACTCCTACCACCCAGCCTTCCGAGCGTGGTGTATCGGGATGATGCAGAGCAAGTAGTTGACCGACATAGAGAGAGTCTTTTGCGGCGAAGTCGAAACGCAGCGCAATACCCCCTGAATTTCGATTAAAGCTGTTACAGGGATAGGTGGTTGGGTAGTTATTCCAGCTTGTTTTGTTAACCGTGCTTGAAATCTCAATATGTTCTGTTTCGGAATCCTCTATAACTTCATCCGTCGGTTGTTGTGATTGTACGACCTGACAACAGGCCTGTAAGCCAATAACAGCTTCAAAACGTTGGTGGGCTTCGACGCGATCATTTTTCCGGTCGACCTTGCTGGACCAGGTGGTCTGCACCCGTTTGAGTGTATGCGCGAAACCTTCCAGGTTTAATTGTTTGATGAAGGTGCCGAGATCATGTTGTTTGTTGATAATGATTCTGTTGTAGTCATCTCCAATCTGATCAATGAGTGGATTGATATCGATCAGCAGGTCATATTCAGTCAGCGAGTCGGCTTTATCTATCAGTAGTGGATTCTGCAGAACACGCAGGGACTCCCCGGAATTAATAATGTGACTGGTCGTTGAGAGTTTTTGAAAATATTTGTGTAACACCCAGACAGCACCCGATTGTAGCTGGTACGGGTCGGAAATGCGTAACAGGACCATGGTTTGAAAAATTTCGTTAATAGACAGTGCGCCACTCTTTCTGGATGGAGGTTTTTCCAGATCAATGCCCATATTCACGGCAAAACGATAAATCTGGATGGCTTCCAGCCAGAGTAACAACGGTAACCGTTGGTATTCGCCATAATAGTATAGGCTATAGTGATCCAGAGCATCCAGAGCACCCGCTATTGCGGCCATCAGCAGTGTTCCCGAACTGGATTTTTTGTCAGCATTCAGCTCGTTTACAATGATTTTGTAGCCAAATGATTGTTCCTGCCAGAAACAACGGGCATTGATTCTCAGTTCGTTATCTTTCTGGAAGTCTTTGTGGGACAGATGCCGGTTGAAGTGGATAAAGCCTGACTGCAGTGTGGCAAGAATGTCTTTACGTAATTCCGCTGGCAAGGTTTGTCTGTTAATAGCTTTTGATTTTTCGACAATGCTTGCAATTGATTTTACCTGATTCAGTTGCGGTAGAGATTCTATCCAGTCAGAAATAGCCCTGGCTGAAAATTTTTCCACTGTTGTGGTTTGTGCGGGCACTGTGAGTTGAAGGCAGCTCATAACAATCCTGATTTCGATCCTGTGTTTTTTATCAATTACTTGCACAGGTAACGACCATTTGTGTATAAACTGGATTGTTTATAGCTCCGATTTGCTGCTGATTTGCATCATTATTAAGGCTGGGTTGCAGAGATGTTTGAAAAGTCAGACAATATTGATGCCCGCCAGTTGCTGTCTCCAGTGAGCCGGGCCAGTTAGATGTACAGATTTCCCCCTGGAATCTACGGCAACAGTAACAGGCATATCCTTGATTTTAAATTCATATACAGCCTCCATCCCCAGCTCAGGATAGGCGATGACCTTTGATGCCTGAATGGCTTTGGATACCAGGTAGGCCGCTCCACCCGTCGCTATAAGATAGACTGCCTGATGTTTTTTAATGGTTTTGATGGCTTCGGGGCCACGTTCCGCCTTGCCAATCATGCCAATTAGACCGGTTTGTTCGAGCATAGCATCGGTAAATATGTCCATACGGGTCGCGGTGGTTGGGCCAGCCGGGCCGACGACTTCGTTATTTACAGGGTCAACTGGCCCAACGTAGTAGATAAACCGGTTAGTAAAATCAAGGCCCTGTGGCAGAGATTCACCTTTGTTGAGAGTGTCTATAATGCGTTTATGGGCAGCATCACGGCCAGTTAGCAGATTGCCGCTGAGTAACAGAGTTTCTCCGGGTTGCCAGTCCTGAATATCTGCTTTTGTCAGTGAATTTAGATCCACTTTCCGAGAACCGGACGGATCCCAGCTAATTTTTGGCCAGTCATTGATATCAGGTGGTTCAGGATAGGCAGGGCCACTGCCATCAAGGTTGATGTGTATGTGGCGAGTCGCTGCACAATTCGGGATGATAGCAACGGGCTTGGATGCCGCATGGGTTGGATAGTCAAGAATCTTCACATCCAGAACGGTTGTCAGGCCACCCAGACCCTGAGCACCAATGCCGAGTTTGTTGATTCGGTGGTAGATTTCCAGACGCAGTTCTTCGATAGCGGAAACAGGTTCACGATCAATCAGTTGCTGGATATCGACGGGTTCGAGTAATGCCTCTTTTGCCAGTAACATGGCTTTTTCAGCAGTTCCTCCAATGCCGATGCCCAGAATTCCAGGGGGGCACCAGCCAGCTCCCATGGTAATGACCTGCTGTTCAATCCAGTCGGCTATATTGCTGCCGGGATTCAGCACAGTGAACCTGGCCTTATTCTCGGAGCCACCGCCTTTTGCGGCAACAATGACAGATAGTTTGTTTCCGGGGACCGTTTTCATATGAATGACAGCCGGCGTGTTATCTCCGGTATTCTGGCGTTTGCCTGCTGGATCGGCCACAATCGACGCTCGCAATGGGTTGTCTGCCGACTTGTAAGCCCGACGCACCGCTTCATTTACCATGTCCTCGATGCTCATTACTGCATCCCAGTGTAGGTTCATACCCATCTCAAGAAACACCGTGACGATGCCTGTATCCTGACAAATGGGTCGGTGGCCTTCCGCGCACATGCGCGAGTTGACAAGAATCTGGGCAATTGCGTCTTTTGCGGCTACCGATTGTTCTTTTTGCCAGGCGAGCGTCATAGCATCGATGAAATCTTTCGGGTGGTAGTAGGAGATAAACTGCAGGGCATTTTCGATAGACTGAATGAAATCGGCCTGTTTGATTGTGGTCATGGTGTTTTCGGTCTCCGCTATGGCTCTGTCGGGTCCAGGTCAGGTATGATCCATGTTTATTAAGTTAGAATACTGTGTTTTTGCAGTTACGGGAACAACGAATGCGATAGAGAGTCACATTTTTGTACACGATGACGTTGTGTCTTAATTCCAGAGGGGCGTTGCATGAAATCAGTAATACGAGCAATCACTATCTTATTGGCGACTATTTTCCAGCCGCTGCTAGTGAATGCAGATGAAGCAGTCAATTTTAGCTTGCCAGATATTAAGGGTAAATCAGTCTCGCTTGCTGATTACCGAGGCAAATGGGTTATTGTCAATTATTGGGCTACCTGGTGTCCACCCTGTAAAGATGAAATCCCGGATCTGGTTGAGTTTCATGATAAGCATCACGATAAAGATGCGGTGGTGCTAGGTATTAATGCCGAAGACATTAACCTCGAAAAACTGATCGATTTTTCAGACTCTTTTATGATCAGCTACCCGATATTGCGTTCATCAGCACTGGCTGAGTCGCCTCTCGGTGGTGTTCCTGGTTTGCCTACAACGTATATTGTCTCTCCCGAAGGCGTGCCTGTTGCGCGACAGGTTGGGCCGATAACCAGTGATTTGATCGAAAAATATATTAATAAAAAATCTCTGGAAGCTAAAAAGTGATAAAAACATTACCTGTGCTGGCGGTTTTTTTCGTCATCTTCAGCCTGGTTTCCTCATCAATATTTGCGGAAACACTGCTACGTGACCCCGGTGATCATTTTTTTGATCAGTCGCTGGGTGATTTGCAGGAAGAGTTGACGATTGCCAGAGAGGACGGGAAAAAAGCTGTCATGTTGTTTTTTGAACAGGAAGAATGCCCCTTTTGTCGGCGCATGAAAGCAGACGTTCTTAATCGACCGGATGTGCAGGAATATTATAAAAAGAACTTCCGGATTATCCCCATCGATATTGAAGGAGATCTTTCTATCAAGGATTTCCAGGGTGTGGATATCAGGGAAAAGGATTTTGCCTTTCACGTACACCGTGTGCGAGCTACCCCGGTATTTCTGTTCGTGGATCTATATGGCAATCCGCTTGCCCGTTACACAGGAGCAACAGCGGATATTGATGAGTTCAAATGGCTGGCTGACTATGTGCTGGCTTCGGAATACAAAAATCTGCCTTTTACCAAATACAAACGACAGCGGCGACAACAGTCGAGGCAATGACAGACAACTGCGGGTTGTTCTGGTTATGTTTACTGTTGCTGATGACGCCTTTTATTGCAGCAGAAGGCCTGTCTGTTCTTAATCTTGAGAAAGCGCTGTCTTTTGCGCACCAGGATCATCCGGATGTCCTCTTGCAAAAAGCCAGGCAACAACAGGCAAAAGCTGAATATGAGAATCTGGATGCAGAAAATCTGGGCGCTCGTGCCCGCCTGATTCTTGATGGTCGTTGGGTAGAGCCGGGTGACAGTAGCGATAGCCGTCAATTCACTGGTTCAATCTCGCATAATGATTCACGCGCACATTTCATCATTGACAAAACCCTGTATGATTTTGGCGCAACAAGAGCATCATTGGCTGCCAAAGAAGCAGAAGTTCACGTCGAAGAACAGAATCTTGCATTGCTCTATCAGCAGCGTCGTATTTCTATCGCACGCGCATTTTTTAATGTATTGCTGGCTGATCTTGAGTTTGCCTTTGCCGATGAATCGATGGCCATTGAATTTGTTCGTCTGGATAGATTGAAAGACAGGAACCGTTTGGGGCAGCTATCAGATATCGCATTGGCGCGACAGGAAAATAGCTACCAGTCGCAGCGGATTATCCGTTATCAGGCGGAAGCAAATCAGCGTATTATGCGTGCTCAACTGGCTGAAATTATGAGTCAGCCTGATGAGTTGCCTGTTGATCTGTTAAAACCGGATTTGCAACTAGACCGAGATATTCCTGAATATGATGTGCTGGTTGAGCAGGCAATGACAGCGAACCCCCTGTTGACCGTTTTGCAGGCTGATATGCAGGCATCAACACTTCAGCTTAAGGCGGCTCGCAGCAGTGCGCGACCCGTTATCAGAGGTGAACTCAGGGCGTCAGAATACAATCGGGAGTTTATAACCCGAGACAGATACCGGGCAGGCCTGTTGCTTGAAATACCGCTATACACAGGCGGTCGAACCGGATCAAAACGCAAGCAGGCACAAGCCGGGTTTCTTGAAACAGAAGCCTTACTGGCTATGCAAAAGATCGAAATACGGCAAGCATTACGTGAAGCTGTTGAGCGCCTTCTCATATTACGTGTTACCCGGGAACAGGCGATAGCGGAGCAGGATTTTCGTGATCTGGATCTGGATCGGGCGCGCACTGAATATGAGCTTGAATTTGTCAGCGATCTGGGAAACGCCATGGCGGATTCCACTGGCGCACGTTTCAAGCGCGAAAAAGCAGAATATGAGCTGGCGCTAACCTGGGCAGAAATAGCCCTGTTGACCGGTCATCCAGAATGGGAGATTTTTCAGGCGGAGCGACAATAATTCTGGCGAAAATGGATGTCTCCATGGGCTGTTTATTCCCTGAAAATCACGTATCATTTCAACTTGATTCTCTAACGAAAGGTCATCATTCGTGTTTGAACTTGTCACTGCCGGCGGCTGGCTTATGCTGCCCATTATCATTTGTTCGGTTATTGCTCTGGCAATCATTGTCGAACGTCTCTGGTCATTACGAGTAGCGCGTGTTTTACCCAAAGATCTGGTTGTTCAGGTCTGGGCCTGGGCCAAGGATCGTCAGCTTGATATAGAGCGTCTCAGGACGTTGCGAGCCGAATCGCCACTGGGGCGTATTCTGGCTGCGGGTCTAATGAACCGAAACGCTAGTCGCAGTATTATGAAAGAAGCCATAGAAGATACCGGGCGACATGTGGTGCATGAACTGGAGCGTTATCTGAATACGCTGGGTACAATTGCTGCTATTGCGCCATTGTTGGGTCTACTAGGTACCGTTATTGGTATGATCAAGGTGTTTTCATCTATTACTACGCAGGGTGTTGGTAACCCGACCGCTATGGCCGGCGGTATTTCTGAAGCTTTGCTGACAACGGCTGCGGGTATGGTAGTGGCAATTCCCAGTCTGATGTTTTATCGCTTTTTCCGGGGTAAGGTGGCCATGCTGGTGTTGCGCATGGAAAAGCAGGCGCTGCGCATGGTTGAGGTGTTGCAGGGTCAGCGGGTTGAAGATGGCCGCATGGAAGACCAGCTATGAAGTTACAGCGCAGCCAGGCCGAAGACCCCGAATTAAACCTGACGCCACTGATTGATGTTGTCTTTATTTTGCTGATTTTTTTCATGGTCTCGACAACATTTCAAAAGGAATCGGAGATACAGATTGATTTGCCTGAAGCGGGAACCACGGCAACCACGGATGAACCGAAACATCTTGAAATTGTTATCGACAGTAATGGACACTATTTTCTTGGCGATCAGCAAGTCATCAAATCAGAATTTGAATCCTTATTAGGTGCTATCAGACAGCATTTGATGGTTGATGGAGAAGAGATTGATACTGCCATGCCGGTAACGATTCGTGCTGACCGGACGACACCCTATGAATCTGTGGTCAGAGCGATGGACGCTGCAGCCCAGCTTGGACTGGTTAAAATTTCATTAACCACAAACCAGCGAGATACGACTGGCAAGTGAGTAATGCCGCTGGCAAACAAGAACAGGGGTGGGCGAATTACCGGCGTCTGATTTCTTATGCAGTGCCTTACTGGAAGCAATTTCTTCTGGCTGTACTTGCCATGGTGATATTTGCGGCAACCGATACCGGCTTTGCTGCAATGATGAAACCCATGCTTGATGGCAGTTTTGTTGAGCGTGATCCTGCTACCATTCGATGGGTACCTCTGGTATTGATCGGTTTGTTTTTTCTCCGTGGCGTAACCGGTTTTATCTCTCGCTACGGTATGAGCTGGATAGGTAGAAATGTTATTCGCCGTTTGCGCGATGATATGTATTCCACGTTGTTAATGTTGCCTGCCAGCTTTTTTGACAGACAGACTGCCGGAGGCATCCTGTCGCGTTTTTCCTACGATGTTGAGCAGGTTGCTGAAGCGACTTCCAATGTCATCACCATACTCATCCGCGATAGCCTGACACTGCTTTTTTTGATTGCTTACATGCTCTGGATCAGTCCGCTACTGACACTGTTGTTTATTATGATTGTGCCACTGATTGCCCTGATTGTGAGATTTACCAGTCGACGTTTTCGTCACATTAGCCATGCTATCCAGTCGTCGATGGCGGAATTGACACAATTTGTTGATGAAACGATCACCGCGCAACGGCTGATCAAGTCAAGCAACGCACAGACTGAACGCACTCGCCAGTATGCTGAGCTGAATGAGCAGAATCGGAGATCGCATCTGAAACTGGCACTGACCAGTTATGTCAGTACACCGCTGGTGCAATTTATTGCCGCCTGTACCCTGGCTTTTGTTATTTATCTGGCCTCGAACCAGGCATATTTATCCGATATCACGGTCGGTGGTTTTGTCTCCTTTATGACGGCAATGATGCTATTGATGCAGCCAATGAAGCGCCTGACTAATATGAATGTTTCCCTGCAAAAAGGTGTTGCTGCTGCTGACAGTGTGTTTTCCCTGCTTGATGAAGCGCCTGAAAGCGACAGTGGAGATTACAACAAACCGAAAATCAGAGGAGAGATTGTATTTGATCATGTGTCATTTACATATTCCGGAAATGATCAGGAAGCCTCATCAGTAGCTGTGCTGAAAGATGTGTCGTTGAGTATCAATGCGGGTGAAACAATTGCCATTGTTGGCCGGTCGGGTAGCGGAAAATCCACACTGGTTCAGCTAATGCAGCGTTTTTATGAGCCGGATGAAGGCGTAATTCGGCTGGATGATGTGCCGATTTCTCGTTACACATTGGCTAACCTGCGTCAGCATATTGCTTTTGTATCTCAGGATATAATGCTGTTCAATGATAGTGTGGAGAATAATATCGCTTTTGGTTGTTCACCTTCAGAGGCTCTGACGGACAGGGTCAAACAGGCGGCTAAAGCCAGTCATGCCTATGAGTTTATAGAGCAACTACCTGAAGGCTTTCAGACACAAACGGGTGATAACGGTATGCGCCTTTCCGGTGGACAGAAACAGCGGCTGGCGCTGGCGCGAGCCATGCACAAGGATGCGCCTGTGTTGATTCTGGATGAAGCGACCTCATCACTGGATGCAGAGTCTGAACGCTATGTGCAGGATGCCATCGAAAAGGTAACTGCAGGTCGAACATCAATTTTAATTGCGCACCGGTTATCAACGATTGAAAAGGCTGATCGGATTTTTGTGCTTGATAAGGGTCGCCTTGTTGAATCAGGGACACATGATGTTTTGATCAGACAGGAGGGGGTATACGCCAGCCTTTACCGAATGCAATTTTCTTCACCCGAAACTGGGGCCTGAAATGTGGCGAGGTGAGCGTTTTCTGCAACGACTCTGGTATGCTAAATCACTGCTCAGGTGGCTGTTATTTCCTCTGAGTTTGATATTTTGCAGCGGCGTAAGATTACGCAGGTGGTTGTACCGCAAAGAGGTGTTCGCTTCTCGTCGGATTGATGCCCAGGTCATTGTAGTCGGTAATATCTCGGTAGGTGGTACCGGTAAGACTCCCATGGTTATCAGTCTGGCCAGGCTTATGCAGGCGAGGGGATACAAAACGGGTATTGTTTGCCGCGGTTACTGTGGTAAAAGTCATCACTGGCCTGTTCTGGTGACGGTAACAACGCCTGTGAATCTTGTTGGCGACGAAGCCACATTGTTGGCACGGAAGTCGGGCGCTCTTGTTGCGGCTGGTCCTGATCGTGCCAGCAGTGCCAAACTGTTATCCGATATGGATTGTTCCATCATCATCAGCGATGACGGTTTGCAGCATTATTCTCTGCAACGGGATATTGAGATTGCCATGATCAATACGGATACGCATGCAGAGAATGCTTTGTGTCTGCCAGCCGGCCCGTTACGTGAACCTGTTTCTCGTTTGCAGACAGTGGATTTTGTCGTCTGCTCAGGTAAAGATGTAAGAAGCTGTGCATGGCGGTTTGACAGGAAGGTTGCTTCTTTCTGGCAATTGACCGCCCCTGAAAACCAGGTGGATTTTGCTCTGTTTCAGGGCAGTAGTGTGCATGCCGTGGCGGGTATTGCTTTTCCGGAATCTTTTTTTGTAATGCTTGAAAGGGCAGGTTTGCGTGTGATTAGACACCCATATCCTGATCATTATTGGTTTTGCGAAGCTGATTTACTGTTTGATGATGATTTGCCGGTGTTAATGACAGAAAAAGACGCTGTAAAATGCCTGGATTTTGCGCATAATCGCTGTTGGGCGGCAAACGAAGCAGGTGAACCTGATTTTGGGTTTATTCAGGCTTTGATGGCGCGCCTGGGTATAACTTGAATGGAGTAGAAACGTGGATACAAAATTACTGGATATTCTGGTATGCCCAATCTGTAAGGGGCCACTTAAGTATGACAAAAAGCAACAGGAATTGATCTGCAAGGTGGATCGGTTAGCGTACCCTGTTCGGGATGATATACCTGTGATGCTTGAAGGGGATGCAAGAAAGTTGGCTGATGACGAAGAAGCTTAATATGCCGATGCCTTTTACGGTAGTTATTCCGGCGCGCTATGCTTCGTCACGATTGCCAGGTAAGCCCTTGCTAGAGCTAGCGGGTAAGCCGATGTTACAGCATACCTATGAAGTCGCTAAAAGCAGTCATGCCGAGCATATTGTCATTGCTACCGATGACCCGCGTATCGAATCGGTCGCAAAAGATTTTGGCGCGACAGTCTGTATGACAGCAGCTGGTCATCAGAGTGGAACTGATCGACTTGCTGAAGTTGTTCGTTTGCTTGATATTGCCGAAGAGACGGTTATCGTCAATTTGCAGGGCGATGAACCACTGATGCCACCCGCATTGTTGACACAGGTTGCGCAAGGCTTATCCGACCATATTGATGCCCGCATTGCCACACTCGCGGTTGCGATAACAACTTATGAAGAGTTTGTTGACCCGAATATCGTCAAAGTGGTCAGAGACCATCAAGGCCTTGCTCACTATTTCAGTCGTGCACCTATCCCCTGGGATCGGGATTTGGCACAACAGAACAGGCGGCAATTATCTTCCATCTTGCCACCATTACGGCATCTCGGCTTGTATGCTTACAGAGCATCCTATCTGCATGCGTATACTCAAATGCCGGTTTGTGCATTGGAGCAGGCAGAGCAGCTAGAGCAACTCAGAGCGCTTTGGGCAGGTGAAAAGATTGTTGTAGATATCGCCTGCTGTCAGCCAGGGCCAGGTGTGGACACCGCTGAAGACCTGGAGAATGCAGCCAGGTTTTTTGCGAATCAATAGTATCAACTGTGTAAGATAATAAATATGAAAACCATTAAAGTGTTATTTGTCTGTATGGGAAATATCTGCCGTTCACCAACAGGGCAGGGTGTGTTTGAGTCTCTGGTCAGAAAACAAGGTCTGGAGGATGTAATAGAAATTGATTCTGCAGGTACCCACGCATTCCATGTTGGCGAGCCACCGGATAGTCGTGCTACCAGCACTGCTCGACTGCGTAATATTGATTTGAGTACACAGCGGGCGCGTAAAGTGAACGATCGAGATTATGAAGTTTACGACTACATTCTGGCGATGGATAACAGCAATCTGGAAGATTTACGCATTCGTTGCCCAGAAGAACATCAACTAAAGCTCTATCGTTTACTGGATTTTTCCCGTAAGGCAGAAATTTCAGAGGTCCCTGATCCCTATTATGGCGGGAGTAAAGGCTTTGAACGCGTATTGGATCTGGTTGAGGATGGTGCTGAGGGTTTACTGAAACATATTCAGTCAAAGTTATAACCGATAGATCTCAAGACAAGTTGAGCAACAACCTTCCTCTGGCTACAGGAGGAAGGTGATTCCTAATTTAATCTGTGGTTGTTTTAACTTCTGTATCAGGCTTGCGTGTTTCTGCTGATTTTTTCTCTGCAGCTTTTCTCTCCACGGGTTTTTGCTCAGTTGGTTTTGCCTGGGCAGTAGCGGATGCTGTAGAGGGTTTCTGATTGCTTGCGGCTGTTGAATTTGATTCCCCTGCAGGATTCTTCTCAGCAGGCTTGGATTGAGACACTGGCTTTGTTCTGGCCTGTTTTTCTGCTGGGCCGGATTCGGTCGGATTTGTCTGTGCAGAAGAACTATCAGCAGTATTCTGATCTGTAGAGTTTGTATTCCGCTGCCCTGATGAACGGCGTCTGCCACCGCGTCTTCCACGTCGTGCACCAGGCCCGCGTGTGGTTTTCTGTGTCGGGCGATTGGCCGTTGCTGAGTCGGTTTTCGTATCGACTACTTCAAGTTTTGGTGGTGAGGAAGATTTTATTGCTTCCTGGGCCGCATCCTGTTTTGCAGGTATATCCTTTTTAACTTGGCTGCTTTTGTCTGTGTTTTTATCAGGCGTTTGTCGGCGAGACCGATTTGCAGGAGCATTTCTATTGCCTGTATTTCTATTTTTCTGACGTGGTTGTTGTTTACCACGATTTCCATTCGCAGGTCGATTTCTTGATCCTGGTTTAGCCTGTCGTCTCTGGGAGGGTTTCTTTTCTCTTGTTGCCGGGGTCGTCGGTTGTTTACCAAACATGCTTGACCAGAGGCGTTGCAGTAAACCCGGCTTGTCTTTGGTGGTAGCAGTACTGCGAGGTGGTCTTGCGGCTGCGGCTGCGGCTGGGGCTGGTGAGCGAGGTGCGATCCGTTGCACTACCGCTTGTTCAACGGGTTTTGGATTGGTTTGTTGGGCAGTCACAGCTTCCAGTTCTTTGTCAGCGTCAGTGACCAGATTTTCCAACTGGTGACTGACTACACCTTCAGCGCCACGAAGTTCATCTGTTCTAATGCGGCTGACCTGATAATGCGGTGTTTCCAATGCGGTATTTGGCACCAGAGTCACGCTCAACGAATTGCGTTTTTCCAGTTCGTAAAGAATATCGCGTTTTTCATTCAACAGGTAGGTGGCGACAGTGACCGGCACATGTGCGATGACACGACCGGTTTTATCTTTCATGGCTTCTTCTTCGACAATACGAAGAATGGACAGGGCGAGTGATTCAACGCCACGTACGGTCCCCTGGCCTGTACAGCGCGGGCAAACGATCTGGCTGGAATCGCCAAGTGAGGGGCGTAACCTCTGACGTGACATTTCCAGCAGTCCAAAGCGGGAAATACGTCCAACCTGGACGCGAGCTCTGTCCATTTTAAGAGCTTCCCGTAGTCGGTTTTCGACTTCACGCTGGTGTTTGTTGGGTTGCATATCGATGAAGTCGATTACGATCAGGCCACCCAGATCACGGATACGCAGCTGTCTGGCTATTTCATCTGCTGCTTCCAGGTTTGTCTGTAACGCGGTTTCTTCAATATCACTGCCTTTGGTTGCACGGGCAGAGTTGATATCGATGGAAATCAACGCTTCAGTATGATCGATAACAATGGCACCACCCGATGGCAAAGATACTTCTCGCTCAAAAGCGGACTCAATCTGGCTTTCAATCTGGTAACGGGAGAACAGTGGAACCGGGTCGTCATAACGTTTCAGTTTAGAGGCGTTGTGCGGCATAACCAGGCTGATAAATTCCTGAGCCATTTCAAAAGTGGCTTTGTCATCAATCAGTATTTCAGCAATATCGTTGCGTAGATAATCGCGCAGAGCACGGATAATGACATTACTTTCCTGATAAATCAGGAATGGAGCATTACGATCCTGAGCTGCGTTTTCTATTGAAGTCCAGAGCGACAGCAGGTAGTCAAGGTCCCATTGCAATTCCTCGGCACTGCGACCGATACCTGCAGTGCGAACAATCAGGCTGGTATTCTTCTCAGCGGGGTATTCAAGTTTGGCCATGGCCTCGCGTAATAAGGCTCTTTCTTCGCCCTCAATACGACGGGAAATACCGCCGCCGCGGGGGTTATTAGGCATGAGAACCAGATAGCGGCCAGCAAGACTGATAAAGCTGGTAAGTGCAGCGCCCTTGTTGCCACGTTCTTCTTTCTCAATCTGGACAATCAGTTCCTGGCCTTCGTTGAGGGCATCTTTTATGCTAACGCGGCCATTCGTCTCTTTTGCAGACGCATTAAAATAGCAACGGGCAACTTCCTTGATCGGCAAAAATCCGTGACGGTCTGCGCCATAGTCGACAAAAGCAGCCTCAAGGCTGGGTTCAATACGGGTTATTTTTCCCTTGTAAACATTGGATTTTTTGCGTCCACGGGAAGGGATTTCAATGTCAAGATCATAGAGTTTCTGGCCATCGACCAGTGCTACACGCAATTCTTCGGGCTGCGTGGCGTTGAAGAGCATTCTTTTCATAGATAAGTTCTCGCAACTGCTCAACTGTGTGCGGTTTTTTTTCTATGCATTGTCGGTCACTCTGACAGACAGAAACACAAGGTCGGCAGGCATCGTTTGCACGAGTCAGCTGACTCAGGTGGGTGACTATGTAAGAAAAAATTAACACAGGAGCATTGTTATGTTTCGTTATATTTAATCACAGGATCATCTTCTGAGCCTGGCCAACTTCCCAGATAAATAGAGACTGGGAAGCAAAAAAGGGTATGGATCCGGGCGACTTACAAGACTTATGTTTATCACCGTAGACTTGCTTTTGACTATAACAGCCCTGACTCGTCAGTTCAAATCCTTGAGAGCTAAAAACTGTCGTTATTCCCTGACATTATCATAGACAATTCATCTTGATAGCTTGTACATGGTAAACTGTTCAAATGACTTCAATTTCCGGACCCTCCGTTCAGTTGCTGGATATCAGCGATGATGAAGCGGGACAGCGCATCGACAATTTTCTGATGCGAGTACTCAAAGGAGTGCCTCGCTCGCGTATTTATCGCATTATTAGAAAAGGTGAAGTGCGTATCAATAAAGGCAGGGTGAAACCGGAATACCATTTGCAGGCGGGTGATCGGGTCAGAGTACCCCCGGTACGCTTGCCGGATAAACACAAAGTAGACCCGCGAGCCCACTTTTCGGTCGATCTGGAACAACGTATTATCTATGAAGATAAGCGTTTGCTTGTTATTGACAAGCCTTCAGGGCTGGCTGTGCATGGTGGCAGTGGCTTGCGTTCTGGTTTGATAGAATCTCTGCGTGCACAGCGTCCGGATGCGCCTTACCTGGAACTTGTTCACCGTCTTGATCGGGCGACATCCGGATGTTTGATGATTGCCAAGAAGCGCAGTGAGTTACGCAGTTTGCACGAGATGCTTAGAAATCATCAGGTGACAAAAAAATATTTTCTGCTGGCAATGGGAGATTTTACAAAAACCCGACTGACTGTGGATGCACCGCTGATAAAAAATCAGCTCAGGGGTGGGGAAAGGGTGGTGAAAGTTGACGCGCAGGGCAAGTCTGCACTGACGCGTTTCAAGGTGGTGGAGAAATATGCCCTGGCGACTCTGATGGAAGCAGACCTGGCAAGTGGCCGAACACATCAGATTCGAGTGCATGCTACTCATGTAGGTCATCCGATTGCCGGCGATGAACGCTATGGTGATGCCGATTTTAACAGGGAGATGCGCTCAAATGGCCTTAAGCGGCTTTTTCTTCATGCGCACTTTCTTGCTTTTGAAGATGCTGGGACGGGCCGTTCTATTACTGTCAGTTGCCCCCTCGCAGACGATTTGCATCGGGTGATTAATTCGCTCTAAATGATGAGCAGTTAACTAACAGGAATTTGGAAATGCCAGATAAATACAGTCTAGTCATCTTCGACTGGGATGGGACCTTGATGGATTCGGAGCAACAGATTGTGTTTTCGATTCAGGCGGCAATCAGTGATCTTGGGCTGGAGGAACGCAGCCACTTTGAATGCAAACAGATTATTGGTCTGGGTTTGAAGGAGGCGCTTGCTGCATTGTATCCTGAGGCTGATGACGCGCTACTCAAGGTTTTTGTTGAGCGTTATCGGTATTACTGGTTTGGTGAAAGCAAAGAGTCCATTTTGTTTGATGGCGTTGTGGAGATGCTGGAGCAATTGCGTTCCCGGAATGTTTTACTGGCGGTGGCGACAGGAAAAGGACGTATGGGCCTCGATAAGGTTTTGCAAGAAACGCAATTGAGAGAACATTTTGTGGCAACCCGCTGTGCAGAAGAAACTCGTTCCAAACCGCACCCGAAAATGTTGCTTGAAATCTTCGATGAATTGAAAGTTTCTCCACAGCAGTCGCTAATGGTTGGAGATACCGAGTTTGATCTGCATATGGCAAACCGGGCAAAAGTTGATGCTGTGGCAGTAAATTATGGCGTTCATGATGAGGTGCGTTTGAATGCTTGCAAGCCACTTGCAAGTTATAGCTCGGTTCGGGAGCTTTCCGATTGGTTATCTGTCAATACGACTGCAAATACTGATTACAGAATTAATACAAAACAGGATGGTTTAGCACATGAGTAATTCAGAAAACCCTTTCACTGTAGATGCAGAGAATAAAAAGGAAGGTTGGGAAAAAGATGTTGTCACCGAACTGGCCTTTTCTGCGATCAAGGAACAGCGTAGAACTCGTCGCTGGGGAATATTTTTCAAATTGTTGATGTTTGCCTATTTACTGGGGATTCTTTTTCTATATCGACCAGGCGGTTTTTCTGACGGAAGTAAAACCGATGAAGATCATACTGCGGTTATTGATCTCAAGGGCATTATTTCTGCTGACGATGAAGCAAGCGCAGATACAATTATTACCGGCCTGCGCGAAGCGTATGAAAATGAGCATGTCAAAGGTGTCATTCTCAGGATTAATAGCCCTGGAGGCAGCCCGGTACAATCGGCCTATATTAACGATGAAATGCATAAATTGAGAGAAGAGCACCCTGATATACCCTTATATGCTGTGGTTACAGATATGTGTGCTTCTGGTGGTTATTTTATTGCTGTGGCTGCTGAAAAAATCTATGCCGATAAAAGCAGTGTTGTCGGTTCTATCGGAGTGCGCATGGATGGTTTCGGTTTCGTTGATGCTATGAACAAGCTAGGGGTTGAACGTCGTCTCTTGACGGCTGGCGAACATAAGGGTTTTCTGGATCCCTTTATGCCGACGAAAGAAGATGACGTTGAACATGTAAAAGGTTTGCTTGCCAGTATTCATGAACAGTTTATAGATAATGTGAGAGCAGGGCGTGGTGATCGTCTGCATGAAACACCAACCATGTTCAGCGGTCTGATATGGACGGGTGAACAGGCAAAAGAACTGGGCCTGATTGACGATTTTGGAACATCCAGTTATGTTGCAAAGGAAATATTTGGTGCAGAAGAGCTGGTTGATTACACGCCGGCAGCAGATTTATTCGAGAAGTTCAGCAAACGTTTTGGCGTGGCACTGGGGCAGGGTATTGGCAAGGTGCTGAGCCAGCAAAGCATTCAGTTGAAATAAAATTGAGAAGCAGATAATCAGGGGATGGTAAACCCTTCCAGCCTTAACCAGGTCACCAGTTGTATCAGGGGCAGACCCATCAGGGCGGAAGGGTCTTCTCCTTCCATGCGCTCAAACAGGCTGATACCTAAACCTTCCGATTTGAAACTTCCGGCACAATTATAGGGTTCATCGGCAAGTAGATATCGCTCGATTTCCTCATTCGTTAGTTCTCTGAAGACAACGGAGAAAGGCACCAGCGTCGAATGGCTTATTCCGGCAGCAGCATTATGCAGGCAAAGCCCGGTCAGAAAGGTAACACGGTTACCAGACAGGCTTTTTAACTGCCGGATTGCATTTTCGTTATTACCCGGTTTTCCCAGAATCTGTTGCTTGCAGACAGCAACCTGATCTGAGCCAATCACCCAGGATTCAGAGTGGCTGTTAGCACCCGCCCGGGCTTTTAATTCTGACAGGCGTGCCACCAGTGCTTCGGCAGATTCATGTTTTTCAGGTGTTTCATCAACCTCAGGTCGTATCGTTTCAAAAGACAGGCCGAGTCGTTCGAGCAGTGCTTTTCGGTAGGGTGAGGTGGAGGCAAGTGTCAGGGCCGGTTGATGATCTGTCATGGATTATTGCTGCGAGAAGTATTGCTCAAGATAAGCTTCGAAACTTAGACTGTCAGACGCTTCTATTGCCTGTTGTTTTCCTCTGGATTGTTCTGCAGCCTGAAGGAAGATTGCTTGTCTGGCCTCATCGGTTGGCAGGTCAAGAAAATACCGCCGATGTTTTTTCGACAGGCGTTCGGCAAATTTAAAAAACGTTTCCCGGTTGTTTTGCAGTTCGTTCAGAATTTGAGCCGATGGCGTCGCTTCAGGATCTAGCAGTTTGTCTTTTTGTGATGCCAGAGCCTTGCTGTAGTATTGTTGTTCATCATCAAGCAGTTTGCACAGTGGCAGCATCTGTTCGCACAGTTCCAGTCCCCAGTCTTTGAGTGTCAGTTTTTCACCATTACGGTCAAGCATCAGGCCTGGCTCGCGCCCCTGATGCGCCGCGAGTAATTCATTCTGATCTATTGCATCGCGTTCAGTTGCATTGATGAGCGGACTGTCCTGTAGCAGGCAGAACACCAGTAACAGTTCAAGGAAATACAGTTGTTGGTCATTGATACCCAGAGGGTCGTAGGCATTGACGTCAATTGATCGCAGTTCAACGTATTGAATACCCCTTTTGCTCAATGCCAGTGAGGGCATTTCCATGCCCTGCAGAATCTGTTTGGGTCGAATTGTGCTGTAATATTCATTTTCAATCTGCAGAATGTTGGCATTTAACTGGCGATATTCACCGTCTATCATGATGCCCAGCTTTTCATAGTCCTTACAGGGGGTTTTAACTGCCTTTAACAGACCTGCAGTATACTGTTCAAGAGAATTATAGTTGGCCTTGATGCCGTGTTCATTCTCCTTGTTATTCTGGTAGCCGATATCCCCCATTCTCAGTGACGTCGCATAAGGAAGATAAAAGGTACCGAAATCAAGTTCTGATAACTGGTTTGTCAGGCCACTGAGAAAGGTTTTGCAGACGGTGGGCGATGCGCCAAACAGATAGATGACAAGCCAGCCATAGCGTTGCAGGTTTCGTATCAGTCCCATATAAGCGGTGTTGATGAAAGCCTGGTTACTTTCAGATTTTCCTTCGATGGATGCGTACTGTGGCCAAAAACTCTCAGGCACAGAATAGTTGAAGTGTACGCCGGCGATAACCTGCATCACCTTGCCGTAACGATAACCAAGCCCGCGACGATAAATATTTTTCATTTTGCCAGCATTCGAAGAGCCATATTCAGCAATGCGGATACTCGATTCGCCGGATATCACGCAGGGCATACTGGTTGACCAGAAGTATTCATTGTCCAGGCAGGTATAAGTGAATTGTTGGGCATCTCGCAGATAACGAGTAACTTCAGGAATATTGGCAAGCGGCGGTGTGACAAATTCAACCAGTGCTTCGGCGTAGTCTGTGGTAATAGAAGGATGTGTTAATGGCGAGCCCAGGCAATCAGGATGTGATGTCTGAGAGATCTTTCCTTCGCAGTTAACCCGCAAGCTTTCTTTTTCAACGCCGATTAGGCTGCCAGTGAAAGGCAGGTTTTTTGTGCCGGAAGATAATTTCTGCAGGCGTTGTTGCAGTTTTGAATACACGAAATAGCCCTGTTCAGTTAGTTTTCTAGTAGCCTGAGGCCAGCTGGTATCGTTGTTTGAATATTGCATTCGCTGAGCAACGTTCTTAATACAGGTTGCAGGGCTTCTTCAAGGACAGGATGATAAAAGGGCATCTCCAGCATTTGTAGAACAGTCATCTGCTGCTCAATCGACCATGCTAGCAGATGCCCCAGATGCTCACCCTGTGCCATCACCAGTGAAGCGCCCAGTAGGGTGCCATCCTGTTTGTTGGCATATAACCTGATAAGCCCACGGTTGCGACCCATGATGAGTGCGCGCCCGACCGGCGCCAGACTAATCGATGCAATTGCTGTTGCGCCCAGATCAAGTTCTGCGTAGCTCAGGCCAACAGAGACAATGTTCGGATCGGAGAAGGTAATGGAAAAAGGAGTTTTTCGTCTGAATCGCCGGATAGATGCAGCGCTGGCGTTGAGGCCGGCAATGGTGCCTTCGTCACCGGCTTCATGTAATAGAGGGCGGTCGCCATTATTGTCACCGGCAATGAATACTGGCTGTCCGGTAATCTGCATCGTGTGCGGATCATAGTCAGGAATACCCTGATCGTTACAGCGAATACCTGCCTTGTCCAGTTGCAAATTTTCCAGAGTCGGGCGCCTTCCCATACACACCAGTACCTTGTCGACGGTGATTTTATTATCTCCGCAACTTACCTGTAGCTGGCCATTATCCAGCGACTGAATATTCGCGGCATGTCCTAACCAGAGAGTCATTTCCTTGCTCAGGAGGTCAGTCGCAGTTTTCGCAGTTTCTGGATCCGTTAAGCCCGCAATTGTATCTACCTGGTCGATACCCACCGTACGCACACCCAGCCGGTGTAACGATTGTCCGAGTTCCAGGCCGATAACCCCGAGGCCAATAATAGCCATGGATTCAGGCAGATCACCCATTTCAAAAAATTCATCGGTGGTAACAATGCTGTCTCCAAATTCTCGCCAGCTATTGGGTACAATAGGAGATGAGCCGGTCGCTAGAATGATTTTTTCAGCATGAATTTGTTCACCATCTGCTTCAAGTATTCCCGGCGCGATAAAATGCGCGTTGGCTGTGATCAGTTCATCTCCCATCTGATCAACCGAATTCGATAGCACCCGATCAACAAAGGTGTCGCGCAGGTCTTCAACGTGCTCCATGGCATCAGCAGTAGTGATAGTCAGATTGTCTCCGCCTTCAATACCTTCCCGCTTGAATATTTTACGTCGGTGGAAATCTTCAGCGATCTGGATTAGCGCTTTGGATGGCATACAGCCAACACGTGCACAGGTGGTACCTAATTCACCACCGTCAATCAGTACAAAATTTTTGCCGGCGGCTTTCACCTGGCTCATGGCATAAAGGCCTGCTGAACCGGCACCTACAATGGCTACATCAACCTGACGGGTCATGTGTCAAACTCCTTACTCATTAGGGTGCCCCTATGTGTGTCTTTTCGCCCGATTTCTGCGTTGGATGACAATTGCGATCCTTAATGTATGCTTTAATACACTGCGGTTCTCAAAATTCATCCGCCTTGAACTCAGACGAAAATCCTAATTAATAGAGGTACCCATTATATTATCTTGACGAAATGGGCAAGATACTGGAATTTTCAATGATTACCAGTAGTTTTCCACAGTTATTTGTCCTGGAGTTTTACGGCGATTGCGTGTCAGGCCACGATCCAGCAATACCTGAGTCGTCTCTTTTACCATTGCCGGATTACCACAGATCATGATCTGGCTATTGTCAGTGGTTATAGTAAGGCCTGTGCGTTTTTCCAGTGCTCCGGATTTGATGCTGGCAGGTATACGGCCGCTGAAACAGTGGCTTATCTGTTCGCGGCTGACGAAGGGAATATAGTCGAAATCATTCTTATGTTCTTTCGAGATAAAGTCAATATCCTCTTGAAATGACAATTCTTTTTGTTGCCTGACGGCATGTACCAACACCACTTTTTTAAACTTTTCCCAGACGCTTTTTTGCTTCAGAATGGACAGGAAGGGCCCGATAGCCGTGCCTGTTGATAACATCCATAATTGTTTGGCTGCCGGGACTTCATCAAGCACAAGAAATCCTGAAGCCCGTTTCATGACCATTAGCTCATCACCAGGCGCTAGTCTAATCATCTCGCTGGTTAATGGTCCATCGGGGACAGTAACAAAATAAAATTCCAGGGTGCTGTCATCAGGTTCATTCACAAACGAATAAGGACGACTGATGAATTGATCATCAAGCATGAGTCCCAGTTTTGTGAACTGTCCGGCTTTGAAGGGATGGTTGTCGGCTCTCACATGGATAGAGTAAAGTTTTTCCGTCCATCTGTTGAGCTTAACAACAGAACCTTGTGCCCATTTTTCTGGGTCAGGACTAGCCGTTGTCATGGTTTACCGAATGGGTTTGATCAAGTTCCTGCATGTGGGCTCCAATCAGTTCAAGGTTTCTGGCAGCAGCGTCAAGCTTATGCTCACTGTCAATTTTCTCTAGCCAGTTTGTGGCTTCGTGCAGAATGACAAGCAACTGATTTTCATCAAACAGGCTTAAGGCTTCGAGTAAAACGTTCGGTGCTACGCTCAACAGGGTAGGGATCAGCTCATCTTTACCAATAGGAGAGTCTTCAGCTGTGATATCTGCAATTAACGGAATTTGTTGCAGTTTGAAGTGTTCGCTTCTGGCAATGTCTTCGTCAGCTAATTGTTGCATGGCATGACTATCCTCAAGGGATTCTTTACGAATAGCGGCCATGATTGAAGCAATTAATCGGCTAATTGCACCCTGATGTTCGCTCAGGTCACCTGCCAGACTGCAGGATACCTGATAAAGACGGTCCAGAGATTCTTTGATAGCCAGAATAGTTTCACTGGGAGTGTTTTCATCAAGATCCGCTACCTGGCTGATAACGTCTTTGAAGTCTTCCTGAAAAGTGGCTGCATCATCCTGATCCTGACGCTTTGCCAGTACAATTTGTTGAGCCGATATCTGTCTGACAGATTCTGGAAACAAAGGATTATTTTTGCGTCGTAACAGGTGGCGCTCATGTTTACCTGGATATGTAGATTTCATACCCGTATTTTACGGTTTTATTGCGGCTTCGTACAGGCTAACAATACTTACGAATAAAGTGGAAATTTGCCTGTTCTTACATAATTAGTCAGCAGTATTGACCTGATATCAATCGTCTATCCAGCCTATTTCCCTGGCGGTGAGTGAACCGACAACGACGCGTTTTAATGAGCGAGGCATGATTGCTTTATGTTCAGATACTGCTTTCCGTCCTCCCATGACTTCGGTGTAACGCTGCGGGAATCTTGGCCTGCGATCCGGCTCACCAAAACCATTAGGGTAAACGGGTAAGCCTGTTTCTGCTTCATACTTATCGGTTGCGCCGACGGTATGTAATAATTCATGTGCGATGACCAGCTGATTACTGCCTCGCATCGATCTTGATGCAAATGCATTGACAACTCCGATCAGTCCTTTTTCGAGGCCGAGAGAGTGTCGCAGCACCTCATTTTTTTCAGGATCGTGATATAACACAAATATCCGCACATCCGGTTCAGGCCCTGCGGTTGAATCATGATGCATTGCCCAGTAGCGCATTTTCAGGCTCCACCATAGAGTAACCAGCGGACCACCATTTTCAACCGGCTGAGGTGGAATCGCTTTTACTTCGTCAGCCAGATTAATAGTGACAGGATCATCCTTTGTTTTATGGTACTTCGTCGCTTCCCTGAATAGAAAGTCTTTCACAGGTAAAAACTCTCTGATCGACAGTTCACGAATATAGCGGGCAGACTGTTCACTACCATCCGCATTGATAGGATAGATGGTAATCCACAAGGCATCGTTCCAGTCTGTTGTTCGAATATGGGTTAGCCAGGTTTGAAAACCCACAGCAAAGAGGAGTGTCAGCAATAGAAATACACGAACAAGATAAAAGAGGCTAACTGATTTCATATTTGGCTTTCGTCATCTGGTTGTTATCATTATGATCTCCTAACCCTGTTTAGGGGATTTTTGGTGAAATACTTGAGATGCGAAGCACCAATATTTAACGTATTTGACTATAATCCGGCATATTTGATGACTCAATGGGACAGGTAAATACATTATGCGACCTTTACTTCTCGCTATAAGTGAGCTAGGCGGCTACCCTGATTTTTCTTCTCTGTATTCACGGCTAGGCTATGAGGTCCTGAAAGAAAGTTCGATGCGTAAAGCGATGAGCATAATCCGTAAGAGAGAACCCGCTGTTATAGTGGCAGAATTCAACTTCCAGTCAGATTTTCGTGATCGCACCAGTTCGCTGGAATCCATGATGTCCGTTGTGCAACGACTGGAAAAGATCCATACAATTATTTTTTACGACAAGGAATACCAGCACCAGTTTGATCGTTTGTTGCAGCGACATCCGTTCTATCAAACCTTTACCTTCCCTATCCCTGAATCTGGCCTGGAAAGCTGCCTTGAAAAACTTTTTCAAGCCACAAAATAATTTCTCTGTTCTATACTTCCTTTAGGTAGGTAAATATGAGGTCAATTTGACATTGATCAAATTGACGTTTGTTTACATTGATATGATGGATTCTGGTCATACAGTTAATCAACGAGCATTGCAGAAATGGCCAGAGGAACTGAATATTTTTTGCTCTTAATTATGAGGTGTTGATATGACAAACTTCAGAAAAACTTTATTGGCAGTTGTTGTTGCTGGTGCAACCGCATTACCGCTTTCCAATGCGCAAGCATGGGGGAATGGCCCTGGCTGGGGTGGTCCTGGTTGGGGTAATAACGGCTGGGGTAATAATAACAGCTGGGGTAATAACGGCAGAGGCAGCGGCTGGGGCGATGGCAGCATGTTTGGCGATGGCGATTTCTCCATGGGTTTCAGCGGCAGTGGTCGTGGCAGTGGCAGAGGTAGTGGTTATGGCAGCGGTTATGGCAGTGGTAATAATCGTTACTATGGCAATGGATATAATAACCCCGGTTATGGCTATGGCGGCCCCCGGGGGAATCCTGGCTATGGTTATGGGAATCCTGGTGGCTACCGCCCCTATGGTGCACCGCCACAAGCTCCAGCCCCAGCCCCAGCCGCTCCCCCAGCTGCTGAGTAAATAAAAGTGATGCGGAATAGTGCGCGCCGGTCGGTGCGCACTATGTTTTGGGCACCTCTATTAATCGTCTTTTCGCCCGATTTCTGCGTTGGATAATTTTTTGCGATCCTCATATATGCCTTATATACTGTGGTTCTCAAAAACCATCCGCCTTGAACTCAGACGAAAATCCTGATTAATAGAGGCACCCTTTATTTATTCAGGCAGTTTCGAATGTATTTGTAGACTGATCTGTGCAAACATCAGTATTGATATTTTTGGGCAAGTAAAAGGGAACCGGTTCCCCAATGCCAAATCCCTGTGCATAATCAACTGAAAGTTCGCGTAATATATCCTTGATTTCGTCAGTTTCAACATACTCTGCTATGGATTTCATACCCATGACACTGGCAACATGGTTGACCGCGAAAACCATGGCTCTACTGGTTTCACTTGTGGCCACATCGCGAACCAGAATCTTGTCCAGTTTTACATAATCAACAGGTAGCTGGCGTAAGTAATCAAAAGAACTCAGGCCAGTACCAAAATCATCGAGCGCAAGACTACAGCCCATAGCTTTTAAACGGCTAAGAATCTCCTGAGCTATTTCCATGTTGGCAATCATGGCACTTTCAGTGATCTCAAAACAAATGCTTGCCGGCGAAATGCTAGTTTTTTCGAATTGATGATCAATAAATCTGAATGTTTTCATATCAGAGAGCGACTGCCCTGATAGATTAATGGAGCAAATAGTTGCCATGTCGACAATACTGCTTCCTGTAGCGATACGATTAAATGCGGTTGAAATAACCCATTGATCGATTGCCGGCATCAGATGATAGCGTTCTGCAACTGGTAGAAATGCCGATGGCGATATCACTTTGTGGGGTTCATCAGAAAATGTATCCAGCATCCGTATTAACAGTTCCACACGTTTCTGGTCAGGCAGCCCTTCTTTGATAGGCTTGATTGGTTGTGCATAGAGGATAAACCCATCATCGTCCAGGGCGGATTGTAGGCGTTGCATCCACTGCATCTGGCCTCGACGATTAGCCACAGCAGTATCTTTCGGGTGGGATACATGAACACAATTCCTGCCATTTTCTTTGGCAATATAACAGGCTGAATCGACTTCCTTGAGTAAGTCGGTCAAACTTTGGTTCTTTCCTGCAATAGCGGCGATACCAACACTGGCACCGATTCTGAAAACCTTATCTTCCCATGCAAAACGGAAATCTTCTGTGGCCTGACGTAATGTTTCGGCGATTTCTTCTGCTTTTTTCAGGTCGCAGTTATTCAGTAATACACCAAATTCATCGCCGCCAAGACGTGCCAGTTTATCCGAATCTCTTAAAACACTTTCGAACAGGCGAGTTATCTGGATGAGTAGTTCATCACCAGCAGGGTGTCCGGATGTGTCGTTGACGATTTTGAATTTATCAAGATCAATAAACATTACAGCATGTTGTTCGTCATCTGATTCTGATGAAGAGATTGCGCTCTCCAGCAAGTTGTCGAATTCCAGGCGATTAATCAGGCCAGTCAATGTGTCATGTGTAGCCTGGTAGGAAAGTTCATTTGTCAGAGCACGTAACTTGGTAACATCATGGAAAACCATGACAGAGCCAATAATTCTTGCACGGCTATCTCGAATAGGGGCGCCTGTCAGTTCAATAGATGTGATGTTGTCACTATCTTTTCCGATTAGCGAAGCATGTTCCTGTAGTGAAGCTCTTTCTCCCTGAACCATCCAGTTGTCAACAGGAAGTTCAACAGTTTCTGATGTGGCTTCATTGACCAGTTTCATGATTTCACGGACAGGTTTGTTACTGGCTTCGCCACGTTTCCAGCCAGTAATTTGTTCCGCAACCGGATTCAGGTAAGTTACATCGCCATTAATATCTGTTGTGATAATGCCATCAGCGATAGATTCAAGTGCAACACGCCACAATTCTTTTTCTTTGTATAGGGCTTCCTTTGCATGTCTTTTTTCGGTTGTGTTTCTGGCCATGCCTTCATAACCATCGTTGCCATTTTTCAGATCCTGGTGACGGTGAACATTCAACGATACCCAGACAGTGCTGCCGTCTTTATGTTTGAAGCGAACTTCATATCCTTGCAAGATTTGATGCCCCATCTGAATTGAGCGCATGAATTTTTCATAATCTGAGTGATTAAAAAAGAAATCTTGCCAGCGCATCTTGCCAGCTACTTTAGGCGTGTATCCGAGCATTTTTTCAATGGAAGGCGAAATCCGATTGACTGTGCCAGAGGCTTCAAAACGGAAGTAGGTATCTGTCATATCATTCAGGATACGGTTTAGTTCCATTTCTGAAAGTTTGATTTTTCGTTCGGCTTTCTTTCTCTCAATGATCTCAGCCTTGATTTTTTCATTGGTCTTTTCTGCACGTGCCTTAGCTTGCAAAGCTTCGTCACGTGTTGAAGCCAGGTTTCTCACTAATTCCGAATTTCCTTTGGAGATTTGCGAGAAACGATCCAGAATATTATCAATATTATTGACCGCCATCGCCAGAGATGATGCCAGGATCAGCAGGAATACATCCAGTATAGCGACATCAAGATGCTTTGATTGCAGCGCCCAGCTAATACTGATGCCGAATGCGACAGCACTGAATTTCATCAGATGGTTTGTGCTTAAGGCTGAGCCTGAAAAAATCGCGATCGCAGTGCCCATTATGCCAATTGAAGCCAGAATGTAGCTAGAATCAGGAACAGAGCTCTGCTGGCTGAGTAGATACGGTAATCCACCCCAGAAGACGGCTAATAGAAGCGCAGACAGAGATCCTGGCCAATCTGTCTTCCTGTCATTACGATTGCGGTTGTTAGCACTTTTCCAGCCAGAGGTGACGGATAATAGCCGAATGAATACCATCCCCAGAAGAATTGATGCACCCAGTGTTAGCTGGCTTTTTGTTATTACCTGTGAAATAGACAGATAGAGAAGCCCTGCAGTGAGTAAATGCAATAACAGCTCAATTGATAATAACGTTCGGTGATTGATATGTTTTGTGACAGCCGGGTTGGCCATTCCGTTACTCCAAAATTGTATGCAGGGGATAACGGCAATGGCCTGTTTTTATTAATACCGGCCTGGAAATAATTTAATTAAGCGGATATTAGTATATATTCAATTAGAACAGTATGTTATAAGGATATTGTGGTTTGATTACCAGGTGTTTCTTCGTGTAAATAAAGTAACCTGGCCTGTTCTGGACTGAAGCCCAAGGAAATTATCCTTTCTTTCAAATCGATACTGATTGACCGCTTCCTGAGGATGAGTGCGCATGGATACGATATTTTCCTGTAAGGTGAGAGTGCCAGTAATTGCCTGCTGGCCGTGCCCAAGCTTGAATTGTTGACCCCTTACTATCAGCGTGTCTCCGGTGGAGCTGATCCAGAAGCCTTCCAGGGGTGTAGTAACAGGAGCCGCCTGAAAATCCAGGTTTTCTGGATAGTTAAGGTATGGAGTGCTCCATGGGTTAGTCGGCTGGAAGCTCTGAGGTGAAATTGACCATGGGTTGGCAGGAATACCAGCAGGGTAATTAGCAGGGTTTGGAATAGCCATGAAGGGGGTAACAGGCATTGCCTGATTGGGATAAGTATTTGTTCCCGTAGACATGATATTTGCCATCAATATCATCATACGGAACATCATACTCATCATATCCATAAAAACATTGGTTCCAGCTTGCGCCGGAAGTGCAACACAGAGCCAGAAAAACAGAGAAGCAAGCAATTTCATAAGTGAGCCTGATAACTTTGAGCTAATGCGCCAAAAAAACCATTCTAGCTGGGACGACGTGCGATGAAAATAGTTTGATGGCTATTTATGATCACTGGAAATATTTTTTATCCTGAATATTGAAAGTAATACATCCAGAAGATGATTTTCTGTCGCAGCAAACTGGCTGACTGCAATTGTGGCTTTGACCTTGTGTCGTGAAATTGTGATGTCCCGGCCATCCCTGAAACCGGGTTGATTATAGATATTTCTAAGTGTCAGCATTCCCATTCCGGCAGCCCAGAAGCAAAATTTGCGAATTCCGCGTTCTTTTTTCGGGATTAATTTGATGTATCTGACGGCATTTTCAAGATGTTCAGAAGTCATTTCGACCATTGCTCGTAAGGACATTTGATATTCGGCAGAGCTGTGAATAGATGCAAGCTCGGATAGATCAAGCCCATACGGAGAGAACAGACTTTGTGGTAACCAACATACCCCTTTGTCATGATCTGCCCATATATCCTTAAGTATATTTGTCATTTGCAGGCCCTGTCCAAAAGAGATGGATAGCGGCATCAATTGATCACGATTCTGGTTGATATCTTCAGAATATTGGCAGAAAAGGGTCGTTAGCATTTCACCAACAACGCCGGCGACTGTATAACAATATTGGTCAAATGCCTGTGTATTATTTAAACCCTGTATGCTTCTAAGTGGCAGGAAATCTGCCATGCCCAAACCCATTGTTTGTATACAATCGAGAATAGCGGCCTGCTGCCGGGGTTCGATCGCCTGCAACCAGTCCAGTACTGTTTGCATCTCTGCGATCAATTCTTTTTCGATAGGTGTTGTTGTGGTTGAAAGCGATGCACCCAGTGACAGTGCCAGATCCTGTGAGGGCAGTTTGTTGATGAAACAATCGACCAGTTGTAACAGGTATGCCTGTTTTTCCATCATCGACAGGGCCGCCTCATCTTCAACAGTGTCAAGAATTCGGCATAGCAAATAGGCAATGGAAATGGCGGGTTGCAGAGTATCGGGAAGCTGCGGGATGGACAGAGCAAAGGTTCGTGATACGCCATCAAGAAAATAGCGCCGCAAGTCAGCGGATTGATTTATTATTGATGATTGATTCATTCGGTTGTTTATATTATCCACTGTGGGTGATGGCCATTGCAGTTAGAGCGAAATCCGGACACAATAATACTATGAATAAATTCAGCACTTTGCCAGAAGAACGACCCGCTATTCAGATCCCATTGCTGCTATTTTTTCTTTGTTTTCAGCTGTTGCTATCTTTGCCTGTGCAGGCAGCTGTGAGCGATCCTCTGATATTTAGCGATGAGATGCTGGAAGATGAGCTCATTTATCCTGACTGGTTCAAGGATCATTTTGGTCATTTGGGTGATGCACTAAATGAAGCCAGGAAAGCCGGGAAACAAGGCATTATCGTTTATTATGGACAGAAACGTTGTGCCTACTGCCGTCAATTCCTGTTGCTTGATCTGGGGCAGCCGGATATTGAGAAATATATTCGGGATAATTTTGATGTTTTTCCAGTGGATATCTGGGGTATTGAAGATATCACGGATACGGACGGTACGGTTTATAGCGAAAGAGAGCTGGCAGAGCATTATAAAACTACCTTCACGCCCTCACTGGTTTTTTATGACCTCAATGGCAAAACAATTTTTGGTTTACGTGGATTTTATCCGCCGTATAAATTTAAAGCCGCACTGGAATATATTGTCGAAGGCTTTTATAAAAAGGAAAAATTCAGGGACTATTTATTAAGAGCCGACTCTGCACTGGTTTTTTCAGAAGGGGAACTGACAGAAAGGGATTTTTTTGCTTCCCCACCATTCAATCTGGATAAGGCCAGGCTCTTGAGAAGAGAAACTGTTCTATTCTTTGAACAGGGAAATTGTCATGCCTGTAATTTGTTGCACAGTGGTCCTCTCAATAAGACAGAAACAGTCGTCGAAATCGAACAAATGCATGCAATCCAGCTGGATATGACCTCTGATCAGCCAATCACTTTTTTTGATGGCAAGAAAACAACGGCTAAACAACTGGCCGAAAAGTTAGGTGTTTTTCATGTGCCGACGTTAATCTTCTTTGACCCTGACGGTAAGGAAATTATTCGCATTGATTCAATCGTCCAGTTTTACCGTTTGCAGGGAGTTCTGGATTATGTCAATCGGCAGGGATATACCGTGGAGCCGGATTACCAGATGTGGCGATTGAAGCAACGTAAGACAGAATAAGGGTAGCTGAATTATGTATTACCTCTGCCTGTCGATATGTATTTCTTATAGAATACAGCGCCATTTAACAAAACAGATCAATATTTATGACATATGAAGTAATTAATGCGGTGATATCTCCAGAGGGTGGTCGGCTGGAGTTTTTATCAAAAGCAGAAGTCAATAAATTGCTCGACAGTTCCAAAGGTGGGTTGTATACCCTTTTCAGGAACTGTTCTCTGGCTGTTCTCAATAGCGGTAATGCGCTTGACGATGGGCGTGAATTACTGGAACGGTATCAGACTTTTGACATCCGGGTAATTCAGCAGGAGCGTGGAATCAAGCTTGAAGTCAGTTATGCGCCGGCTGCAGCATTTGTCGATGGTAAAATGATCAAGGGGATTAAAGAGCACCTATTTTCTGTGTTACGGGACATTATCTACCTGAGTGACGAAATACATACCAATTCGAAATTTGATTTGACCTCTTCTTCTGGTATTACCAATGCCGTTTTCCATATTCTGAGAAATGCTGGAATCCTTCAGCCGTTGATTAATTCACGGCTCGTCGTTTGCTGGGGCGGGCATTCCATATCCAGAGATGAATATGACTATACAAAAGATGTCGGCTATCAGATGGGGTTAAGGCAGCTAGATATCTGTACAGGTTGTGGCCCTGGTGCAATGAAAGGGCCAATGAAGGGGGCGACGATTGGGCATTCAAAACAGAGAATCCGTAATGGTCAGTATCTTGGAATTACCGAACCTGGAATCATTGCTGCGGAGTCGCCAAACGCTATTGTGAATGATCTGGTGATTATGCCGGATATTGAAAAGCGACTGGAAGCCTTTGTGCGGGCAGGGCATGGCATTGTTGTATTCCCAGGCGGTGCAGGGACGACAGAGGAACTGCTCTATATTCTGGGTATTCTTCTGCATCCTGAAAATTCAGCCATGCCTTTTCCCCTTGTACTCACCGGGCCGGCGAGTGCTGAAGGCTATTTTTCACAGATAAATCAGTTTATAGCGGATACACTAGGTATAGAAGCACAACAGAAATATAAGATTATTATAAATGATTCACGTCGTGTCGCTCAGGAAATGTTTGAGGGTATTCGTCAGGTACGCTGTTATCGGCGTGAACATGATGATGCCTATTACTTTAACTGGTTATTAAAGATTGATGAGTCATTTCAGAAACCCTTTTTTCCCACACACGACAACATGCGTAACCTGGCATTACGCAAAAATCTGGATAAACATGAACTCGCAGCTAACCTGCGGCAGGTTTTTTCAGGTGTGGTCGCCGGTAATGTTAAGGATGAAGGTATTCGATCAATTGAAGAGCATGGATTGTTCGAAATTCATGGTGATCAGGAAATTATGGATCCCGTTGATGAATTGCTCGCTGCTTTTGTCAAAGACCACCGCATGAAACTTCCTGGTACAGATTATTCTCCCTGCTACCGGATTATCAGGTAATACATGTCTCTGCAGCGCTGGCTGGAAAATTTCAGAGTACGACTTTCCCGTCCTGATGCTATTTTACCCCTGTCGATTCTTGGCCTGATAGCAGGCATGTTTGCCGCCATTACCATTATTGCTTTACGTCTGTTCGTTGATTTTGCTCAGTTAACCTTGTTGCCGATGACAACAGTGGGTGATTTTGCAGAAATACCTGCTCTATTGCGTGCATTGATTGCAATTTTTGGCGGCTGCCTCATTGGTTTACTGTTCCTGTTAACGCCTGGAAGCACACACACAGTTGGCCTGGTGCATATCTTTGAGCGGCTGGCATACCATCAGGGACGACTGCCTTTCAAAAGTGCAGTTGTTCAGTTTATTGGTGGTGCTATTTCCATGATTACAGGGCACTCTGTTGGCAGGGAAGGTCCCAGTGCACATCTTGGCGCTGCCAGCAGTAATCTGCCAGCCCAGGCGTTGGATTTACCGAATAACAGTTTACGCATTCTGGCAGCCTGTGGTGCTGCTGCCGGAATTGCTGCTTCCTTCAATACACCCCTTGCCGGTGCAGCATTTGCCATGGAAGTTTTGTTGATGGAGTATTCAGTGACGGGTTTTGCACCTGTTATTCTGGCCACAGTGAGCGCGACTGCACTGACCAGAGCTGTTTTTGGCAGTAGCCTGACTTTCTCAATACCTCATCTTCCACCGGGATCATTGATAGAGTTGCCCTATATTCTCCTCTGTGGAGTTCTGATTGGAATTCTTGGTGCAGGCTTTAATCATATGTTCCAGTACGCCTCTTCCTGGCGAAATAAAATGCCAGAATGGTTTGCCCCAGTGGTTGCTGGCATTATTGTAGCTGCCTGCGGTTTCTGGGTGCCTGAAATCATGGGTATGGGGGATGCTACTGTTAATTCGATTCTTCTGGGGCACAAGGGTTTCACTTTTCTTCTTCTGCTGATTGTTTTTAAAATGATTGCGACAACGGGAGGGATCGGGCTGGGATTACCGGGTGGCATTATTGGGCCTATGCTTTTTATTGGCGCAGCGTCAGGAGCCTTGCTTAACGCCGCCGGAGTTGCGATTGGCATCACCGATGCAGGTTCCGTTGGTTTGTATGCAATGATAGGAATGGGGGCCATGATGGCCGGCACCATGCAGGCGCCATTGGCAGGATTGATTGCAATACTGGAACTGACGGGTGAACCCAATTTTATTTTGCCAGGTATGCTGGCGGTTGTGGCTGCAACCATTTCATGCGCCTATCTGACAAAACATGAATCCCTTTTGCAAAGTTTATTGCGGGCACGTGGTCTGGATTACAGTAACGATCCTTTGGCCCAGTCATTACGCCGTATTGGTGTTGCCGCCGTTATGTCAAAAAAAATCGAAGTGATGCCAGTCGTTGCTTCACCAGAGCAGGTTGATGAGGTGCTGAAAAAAGAGCCTGGATGGGTACTCCTGCGTGAAGATGAATCACAGGATATTTTGCTTGCTGCGATTGATCTTGCCAGAGCCAGAAAAGAAATACCCGATGAAGAAAGCTATCTGCTTAAGGAAATTCCAGGTACTCGTCTGGAAACTGAGACTATTGATATGCGTGCCACGATGCATGAAGCACAAAACAGGATTGAAGAAAAAGGTGCTCAGGCATTGATTGTTATCAGTCAAACCGTGCCTGGTCTGCCACGGGTACTGGGTGTGCTGACACCCGATGACATTCGTGCCAGTTATAAACTGTAGTTATTACTATACCTTGAATTCGTATCTGCTTTTTCTGATCTTCTGGTCAGATTCCATATCCCTATAAAAACATAAACTTATAAAGCCTATTTTCTCATCTGCTCCGATTTTTTCTCTATGGCGTCATAATCAGCAATTGCAACAAGTCAGAATTACCCTCAATGAACCTTGTTAAAACACAAAAACCAGACGTACTTCACATAGATTCTCTTCCTGTTCGCCGTAAACATAATCAGATTTATTAAGAAGTCATTGTGAACAGTTTTACTGAGGTTGTGTTATGTATTCGAGAAGAGAATTTTTATCCACTTCGGGGACAATTGCAGCCTGTGGTTCTTTGTCAGTACTTACATCGGGTTGCAATGAGATAGGTGCTTCAGGACTGGCAGATAATTTCTCAGTGGGTTCTGCTTCAGTCCCAACTGCAAACAATAAATTTTCCGCGTCTTTTTCAGATATTGTTGCTGAAGATGCAATGTTACGCACTTTAGGCAGAATCAGTTTTGGCGTGCGTCCGGAAGATATTGCCAGAGCAAAATCTATCGGACTCTCTGCATATGTTGACGAGCAATTGAACCCGGAAACACTATCGGATTCGAGCGTTTCAACTTTTGTATCACGTAAATATAAATATCTGGGTCTTACTGATACCCAGTTACGCAATGCTGAGAAGAACTGGAATGCACAGATTGAATTAAAAGAAAGTACTGCTTATCGAATGATCAATAGTCGCAGGCAATTATTCGAAGTGATGGTGGATTTCTGGTCAAACCATTTCAGTATTGACGGGTCACTGGGAACGCTTAATTATTATAAATCACTGGATGATCGAGATGTTATTCGTCCTCATGCTATGGGGTATTTTAAAGATTTATTGCATGCTTCGGCAAAAAGCCCGGCGATGCTTCATTACCTGAATAATTCAACCAATACGAAAAAGGGTCCAAATGAAAATTATGCTCGCGAGATAATGGAATTGCACACCCTTGGCATTGATGGTGGATATAGCGAAGAAGATATCAAAGAAGCTGCCCGCAGTTTCACAGGCTGGGGAATTGATCGTAAAAATATACGTTTTAAATTTAACTCTCGGCATCATGACAGTGACGGCAAGACAATTTTTGGCTTGCAGATACCTGCAGGACAGGGAGTCGAGGATGGCGAACAGCTAATTGATTATCTGGCAAATCACCCATCAACAGCTGATTTTATTGCGACTAAACTTGTTCGCCGTTTTGTTTCAGATGTGCCTCCAGGGTCGCTCGTTAAAAGAGTGGCTGACGAATATCTGAGTACGGGTGGCCATATCCCCTCAATTCTTCGCGTTATTTTTGAGTCAGCTGAATTCAATTCGCCGGATTTTGTGAAATTTAAACGCCCGATTGACTATGTGATATCAGCATTCCGTGTGTTGGGTGTGAATGAGTCTGATGTAAAAAATCCGCGAATTATTAACACGCTTAAATTGATGGGACAGGCGCCATTCGAATGGCCCACGCCCGATGGTTATCCTGATACAGGTGAATACTGGAACAATGCCCAGGGGCTTGCATCAAGATGGGCATTTGCACTTCAGTTATCAGAATCAGCATTCAGACAGAAAAACACACTGCTTAAAAGCTGGATAATCGATATAGACAGTGTCGATTCAATGGTTACGCAGTTTTCAAAAAGAATTCTTCATACAGATATTGATGAAAATATCAAAAATCAGCTGATTTCTACTATTACTGAGAATGGTATACCTGCTGATGGGGAATTACAGTATTACCAACGGGTACAGGCTGCAATTATTACCACGGCAGGACTTCTGTCAATGCCAGATTTCATGCTCCGTTGAAAAACAGAATCGTTAAAGGTTAAATTATGGATTTATCTCGCCGCAATTTTTTTTCTTCCCTTGGCCAGCAGGCTCTGGATTTTGTTGTGCCTCCCGTTGAGGCTGCATCTTCGGTTAATCATTCCCTGGTATTTGTATCTTTGCGAGGTGGCATGGATGGATTAAATACGATCGTTCCATTTGGTGATCCTGGTTATTATGAGAAAAGACCCCGTCTGGCAATCAGTAAGCCAGGACAGGGAGATGATTCGGCGATTAATCTGGATGGTTATTTTGGATTGAATCCTGCACTGTCGAAATTAAAATCACTTTATAATGTTGGAGATCTGGCGATTATTCATGCTGCTGGTGCGCCTTTTGTCACACGTTCACACTTTGATGCGCGATTATCTCTGGAATCAGCATATGGCTATAATGATCATTTCTCAGACGGGTGGTTAGGTCGCTACCTGTCTGCTAAAACGGATAGTTCCCCTTTTAGAGCTATTGCCGTGAAAACCGCCATTTCACAGGCTTTACGTGGAACACGCAGTGTCACGGCGCTTTCTAAGACCGAAGGTTTTGATCTTTCAACGGGGAGTCAGCTGGATTTTTCCGGATTGCTAAACAACTTGTATGCAGACAGAAATGACAGTCTTGGGAGTCAGGGCAGGGATACTCTTGACGCATTAAGTTTACTTGATTTCTACGAGCCCGAAAAATACAAAACACCCGATAACATCAAGTATCCAAAAAGCTCTTTTGGAGAGAGTCTGTCGAATACCGCAAAATATATCAAGTCAGGCCTGGGTACTGAGGTCTTCTGGTTAGAATCCGGTGGTTGGGATCATCATGATGGTTTGGAAAAGAAATTATCGCAAAAATTAACTGACTTCTCAGAAGGATTGAGTGCATTTCACCAGGATATGGGTGCAAAAATGCAAAATGTTACTGTTATTGTCATGAGTGAATTTGGTCGTCGGGTTCGTGAGAATGCATCATTGGGTACTGATCATGGTCGCGGTGGTTGCATGTTCGTTCTAGGCAAAAATGTTAATGGTGGACGTGTTCATGCGCAGTGGCCAGGCCTGGCGGATGATCAATTAAATAAAGGTGATCTTGAAATCACTACAGATTACCGCATCGTTCTCAGTGAATTTCTAAGAAAACGCATGGGGAATGTGAATATTCGGTCGATATTTCCTGATTTTGATCACAGTCAGGAACTGGGTTTGTTTTTCTAGTCGCCCCTGATTCCTGAGGACTCTCTAATGGGCACCTCTATTAATCAGGATTTTCGTCTGAGTTCAAGGCGGATGATTTTTGAGAACCGCAGTATATTAAGCATATATGAGGATCGAAAAAAATTATCCAACGCAGAAATCGGGCGAAAAGACAATTAATAGAGGTGCCCTAATGTATACTTGTTGCCATCATAGTGACGATGGTTGGCCAGCATACAATGGGTGGGTTTTTTTCTTCGCAGTACAATAAACGATACTTTTTTAGCATCATCAGATTGTTGCCCCTGATGTTGCTAATTGCCTGTCAGCAGGACCAACCAACCAGATCTGGTATACATGCCAGGCAGCCACAGCCCCACCTTGTTAAAACTTCACAAGTTGTTTCCCGATCCATGCGCCTATCACACAGTCGTACCGGTACGTTACGGGCAAAAAATACGGTGAAAATATATTCTCAGGAAGAGGGGCTAGTCAGGAACTTATCGATAGAAACGGGTGATATCGTCAGTGCAGGAGATATCCTGATATTACTTGATGACACGTTGATAAAAGTACAGCTGGATCGGGCTACAGCACAACGCAAGCAACTGGAAAATGATGTCAGGCGTCTCAGGAAATTGAGACAGAAGAAAATTGTATCGGATGATGAATATACGCGTGCATTAACGAATCTGGAAGTTGCCAGAGCCGATGAACTGACATTCCGTACCCGTTCAGGGTACACAAAAATTCTTAGTCCACTCGCGGGAGTGGTAACTGCAAGGCATGTTGAGGTGGGTAATCTGGTACAGAGATATGATCATCTATTAACGGTTTCTGATCCTTCGACATTGTTTACCGAACTGCAGGTGTCTGAATTGCTTATTCCTCGTTTACAGACAGGAGATACGGCCATTATTTCTATTGATGCGCTGGGTGAACAGACATACTCAGGGCGCATTCTGCGTATTTATCCCGAAATCAATCCGCAAACAAGACGGGGAACCATTGAGGTTGCAATAATAAAGCCACCATCCGGAGCTATGGCAGGACAGTTCTGTCGTGTCAGTCTGAGTGCCAGTGAAACGACTATACAGGCAATCGATTTTTCAGCAGTGCAACGTGATCAGGATGGCGAATATGTGTTTATCCTCGATACTGAAAATATTGCACGGCGAACGGGTATTAGCACTGGATCGAGATTTGATGAGCGTATTGAAGTCGTTGAAGGTTTGCAGGATGGGCAATTCGTTGTTACACGCGGTTTTTCCGATCTAAGTGATGGGAAAAAAGTGGTGCCTGTAAATGAAAATTTATAGAGTCTATCCATGAAGCCGCAGACAGGGAATAGCCTTGCCACCTGGTCAATTATGCATCCGATTGGTGTTTCTGTGATAGCCCTGGCTGTCATTATTCTTGGCGCTTTTTCCTTGTCCCGCTTGTCAGTAGATTTGAATCCTCGTCTTATTTATCCGGAAATACTGGTTCGTATTCTGGATTCAGCCGTGCCTGCTACTGTGATGGAGGATCGATTTACACGCCAGCTTGAGGAGCAACTGGCGATTACGGAAGATGTCATTAATATTCAATCCCGATCAACAGAGGGCGTCTCTTCGGTCAACCTTTCTTTTGAGTATGGTAAAGATATTGATCTCGCACTGCGTGATGCAAGCATCCGGCTTGATCGGGCAAAACGTTTTCTGCCCGACACAGACCAACAACCCATAATCTATAAGCGCGATCCATCGCAAATACCTGTTCTCGAATTGGTGATCAGTTCATCACTGAGGAATTCAGTTGAATTGCGTCGCTGGGTAGATCACAGCTTTGGGAAATGGTTTGTTACCTTGCCAGGTGTGGCGGCTGCCGAGGTTGGTGGAGGCTTGATACGAGAAATTCATATAAGACCTGACCCTCAACGACTTGCGGGTGTTGGTCTCAGTCTGGCAGATATCATTGATGCGTTACAACGAGGCAATCGTGAAGACCCTGCCGGGCGTCTGATAATGAAGCAATACGAAATATCTACCAGGATTGATGGACGATTGAAGACCATTGATGATATTTCGTCATTCCCCCTGACTCTGGCTGACGGCACTATTATTCAGTTGCATGAGATCGCCGAAGTGATCGATACGCATGAAGATGAACGACTGCGTGTCAGGTTAAATGGGCAATCAGGAGTGAAATTATCTATCCAGAAACAGCCCGCTGCAAATACCGTAGCCGTTGCCGATAGTGTGCAGCAGCAGTTGCAATGGCTGCATTCAGAAAACCTTATTCCAGATGATATAACGATTAAAACTGTCGCCGATCAATCCACTTATATTCGCCGCGCTCTTGGAAATACCACCCTGGCTGCAGTCAGTGGAGCCATACTTGCCATGCTCATTGTTTATTTATTTCTTGGTGATTTACGGCGAACGTTGATTATTGGTAGCGCGATACCCATCGCCATTATGGTGACTTTCGTGTTGATGGGTAGTGGTGGCCTGACGCTCAATATTATGACTTTAGGCGGGCTGGCTCTCGGCGTTGGTTTGCTTGTGGATAATACCATTGTCATGCTTGAAAATATCAGTCGTCATCAGGCTATGACAAAAGATTCATTATCTGCAAGCAGACAGGCGGTAGCAGAAGTTAACAGTGCCATTGTCGCAGCAACCAGTACAAATCTGGCTGCGGTATTACCCTTTCTGTTTGTTGGCGGTATTACCGGACTGTTGTTTCGCGAACTGATTTTTACAATTTCTGCAGCTATTCTTGCTTCACTGCTCATTGCGATTACTCTGGTTCCTGCACTGGCATCAAGGATTTCGACTCATCATCAGGGGGGCTGGGTTCGCCATTTCATGGACCGTTTCATGGCTCGGCTACAGACGTATTACCAATCGATTGTAAAGAAACTCCTCCGAATTCCCTGGTTGGTCGCACTTGTTTTTATATTGCTACTTGCTTATTCAGTGGTATTGCTTCTGGATAGTCGGGAAATATTTTTACCTTCGCTGGATGATGGCAGGGTCTCAGTTTATATCAGTGCTGATCCAGGTACTGCACTGGAAGAGATGGATGAATCTGTTCAGGTTATTGAAGCCTTGCTTGAAAAACAAGTGGAAGTCGAGCATGTATTTACTATTGTAGGTGGATTTATTTTTGGGCGAACAGAGAGAGAGATTTCCAATCACAGTACTTTGAAGATTCAGCTAACACCCTTGTCCCAAAGAGTCGTCAGTAGCCGTGAGTGGATACGAAAAATGACTGCACTGATATCAGCGCAGCAGCTTGTGGGTATAAAAGTCAGAATGAGAGTTTTGGGAATACGGGGCATACGCACTAACCGTGGCGATGATGACATCAGTTTGCGGATACGCGGGAATGACTTGCAGACCCTGAAATCCATTGCTGATGCTTTGGTAATTAAACTGGCAACTGTTGAGGGTTTGCACAACGTATTGCATTCAGCCGATGAACTCCGCCAGGAGTTGTCGATCAATATTGATCGACAACGCGCGAGTGCATTATCTCTGGATATTGAGACTATAAGCGAAGCGGTGCGTATTGCTCTCGAAGGGATTAAGGTGACAGATTTTATTGAAAATGATCAGAGTTTCGATGTGCGGCTAACTTTGCCTCAAGAATCGGTTAATAGCCCTCAAGACCTGGATGCTATCCTGCTGTTTCCCCAGCAAAATGATAAACTTGCTGTTTATCTGGGTGACATAGCAGAAATTAAACACATGCAATCACCCGCCCAGATTCTGCGCGATAATCAGCAACGCATTGTTGAGATTACCGCGAGCCTTGGCCAATCAGGCCGCCTCAGAGATGTGCTTTCTGATATTCAGGTTCATATAGATCAAATGACACTGCCAGAGGGTTATACCATCTATGATGGCGGTACCCGTAAAACACTTCAGGAAAGCAGGGAGCTTGGACGTGTTCTGCTCTATCTCGCTCTGTTCCTGGTGTTTGTTGTTATGGCTGTTCAATATGAATCCCTGATTAATCCTTTTGTTATCCTGTTTAGTGTACCTTTTGCACTGATCGGGGTTGTACTGGGCTTGCAAATCAGTCAGTTGGCTGTCTCCATGCCGGTCTGGCTGGGTTTGATTATGCTGGCAGGTATTGTTGTGAATAACGCCATTATACTGGTTGAATATATCGAAATCGAACGCCACAAAGGTATGGCGCTGCAGGAATCGATCCTGTCTGCTGCTCGTTTACGGCTTCGCCCTATACTGATGACAACATTAACGACCGTTTTTGGCATGTTGCCTCTGGCGATGGGGATGGGCGAGGGCGCGGAAATGTTGCAGCCCTTAGCGGTAACGATTGTGTCGGGGCTGTCTTTTTCTCTGCTGGTAAGTCTGGTTCTAGTCCCAGTCAGTTATTATCTCACGCATTCAATCGTGGTTAATCGACACGTTCAGAGCTAGAGACGCTTTCAGTCTTTCTTCTACTTGCCGTTAATATTTTCTGTATTCCTGCGCGCCTGGAAAACGGTTATTCAAATTGAATAACAGCAAATACATCAATATGTTAACTATACTGACATATTAATAACAGTTTCGTTATTATAGAATTTATTGGAAGAATAGACCCATGACTCAAACAGACAGCACAACGGTAGATAATATGCATGATATAGATGACAGTTCAAATGCGCTTTGCCCGCACCCAAAATTGACCGACTTGCCACCATTGGCGATGGATGCAGACACGATTTCGAAGAATTTTCTGCATTATTTTAATCGCACCCTTGGCAGGGATAAATCCCAGTGTACCAATCACTATCTCTATGAGGCGCTAGCTTATACTGTTCGTGATCGTTTGATGGAGCGCTGGAAGAATACCCGGGTAGCTTATGAAGAGAAAAATGCACGGCGTACCTGCTATTTATCGCTGGAATTTCTGATGGGACGAGCGCTTGGGAATGCCATGTTAAATCTGGGTATGACCGATGATGTCAGTAAAGCATTGTATGATTACGGCATTGAGCTTGAAGAACTCGAAGACAGCGAACATGATGCCGGTTTGGGCAATGGCGGGCTAGGCAGGCTGGCGGCCTGTTTTCTTGATAGTTGCGCAACTCTACAATTACCTGTTCTGGGCTATGGATTGCGCTACGAATATGGCATGTTCCGTCAGGAAATTGAAGATGGCAAGCAGCTCGAAGAACCTGATCACTGGTTGCGCGATGGCAATCCCTGGGAACTGGAACGGCCAGAGCATACTCAACGTATTCATTTTGGTGGTCGCACAGAGTTTTATCATGATGAGAATAATGATATGCGTGTACGTTGGGTTGATACCCATGATGTGCTTGCGGTTCCTTACGATGTACCGGTGCCAGGATATAATAATGATACGGTAAATAGCCTGCGTTTATGGAAATCAACCGCGACAGATGAATTTGACCTGAGTGAGTTCAATGCAGGTTCGTATACGGAAGCTGTGGCCTCAAAGAATAACGCAGAACACATCACCATGGTGCTGTATCCAAATGACAGCAGTGAAAATGGCAAGGAATTACGCCTTCGTCAGCAGTATTTCCTGGCCTCTGCTAGCTTGAAAGATGTTTTGCGACGCTGGGTGCGCCTCAATGGTGAGAATTTTGATGGCTTCAGCAAGAAGCATTGTTTCCAGTTGAATGACACACACCCGAGCATAGCGGTTGCAGAATTAATGCGTTTGCTGGTCGATGAATATCGACTCGACTGGAACAAGGCGTGGAAAATTGTGACTGAAACAATGGCCTACACCAATCATACTTTATTGCCGGAAGCGCTGGAAAGGTGGTCGGTGCGAATGTTCGAAAGCCTGTTGCCGAGGCTGCTTGATATCATTTATGAAATTAATGCTACATTCATGGCCACAGTATCCTCTAAATGGCCAGGCGATGTTGACCGTTTGCGGCGTATGTCGATCATCGAAGAAGGTGGTGAGCCTATGGTGAGAATGGCCTATCTTGCCATTGTCGGTAGTTTCTCCGTGAATGGCGTTGCTGAATTGCATTCTCGCCTGCTGGTGGAAGGATTATTCAACGATTTTTATCAATTATGGCCGGAAAAATTCAATAACAAAACCAACGGTGTTACTCAGCGTCGCTGGTTGACGATGTGTAATCCCGGTTTGACTAAGCTGGTGACCGAAAATATTGGTAACAGCTGGATCACCAAACTGGATGAATTGAATCGACTTGCAGACAAGGTAGATGATGCAGATTTCTGCAGCCGTTGGAAGGCTGTAAAACAGGTGAACAAAGAACGCCTGGCTGCACTGGTCGCAAAGGATTGTGGTGTTGAATTTAAGACCAATGCACTGTTTGATATTCAGGTTAAACGTATTCACGAATACAAGCGTCAGTTATTGAATGTTCTGCACGTAATCCATCTCTATAATCGCATCAAAAGTGGTGATACGGCTAACTGGACGAATCGTTGTGTGTTGATTGGCGGCAAGGCTGCACCAGGTTATATGATAGCCAAGAAAATTATCAAACTGGTTGGAAGCGTTGCTGAGGTCATTAATAATGATCCTGATGTCGGCGATCGGTTAAAGATTGTCTTCTTCCCCAATTATCGCGTGTCTGCAATGGAAATTATCTGTCCCGGAGCCGATTTGTCGGAACAGGTTTCGACCGCAGGCAAAGAGGCATCCGGTACCGGCAACATGAAATTCATGATGAACGGCGCTATAACCATTGGAACACTTGATGGTGCCAATATCGAAATTCTGGAAGAAGTCGGCGAGGAAAACTTCTTCCTCTTTGGGCTCAATGCCGAAGAGGTTGAAGCAACACGCGAGCACTACCAGCCCAGTGAGATTATTGACAATGATCCTGACCTGAAAGCTGTTATGAACCTACTGCAAAGCGGCCATTTTAATCAGTTTGAAAAGGGCCTGTTTGATCCTATTATTGATTCGATATACAGCCCGCATGATCCCTGGTTAACCGCGGCGGATTTCGCGAGTTTCGTCAAAGCTCAGGAACAGGTTGCACAGGCATTCCAGGATGAAGATCGCTGGACGCGCATGAGTATTCTGAATACTGCACGCAGTGGAAAGTTCTCTACTGACAGAACTATGCTCGATTACAACGAAGATCTCTGGAAATTGACAGCCATTAAACCTTATCCTGAGAAATAAGCCAAAGCAGGGTATGGCAATGTTGCCATACCCTGGAATTCCTGGATCTGACCGCTCAGGTTACATCAGTTTTGCTTCAGAACCTGCTGAATTCAAGTAATAAGTGCATAACCGATTAAAGTATCTTGCTTGATGCCGGTCAGTTCTTCAAATACTTCATAGGGTGTTTTATATCCCAGGCATTTCCTGGGTCGGCTATTGAGTTTGTGTACG
>JAZGGH010000041.1:0-96629 GCA_036480335.1 Gammaproteobacteria bacterium
GAGTGGAGATAAGGGAAAACCCTGCCTGATTCGACAGATTAATGCTAAATACAGGTTAAAAACCTGGAATTTATAGTTCGAAAGAGATTTCTTGATTTAGGACCGTCAAATTTCAACAGCCTGTTAAGCGAAAAAGGCTGTCCGGTACGCACATCAATGATTTTAACTTCCTGGTGGCCTTTTGCATTAGTCGTTGTAATGGAATAATGACCTAAGATAATTCTTGTAAAATCAAAATAAGACCGAGTTGTAGTTGGAGTTATTTTATAAGCCGCATTTGCATCACCTCGAACCGTGATGGCTTTCTTATTTCCGTAGGGGTCATAACTGTATGTTTTTGTCAGCGTTAACCGGGGTTGGTTCGCGGCAGGAAGCGGCTCAATGGTTTCTGTTTTTAACAATCCGTTGACGGAAAAATAGTCAAATGTCGATGTTCTTGTCTGACTGTCCGTCGGGCTTGTTGTTGTGGCAATGGATTGCCTTAGGCGCCCCAGATACCAGGGACCGGGAAAATTATCATACGTATTAGTGGTGGTTTGAGTAAATGTTTCGCCACCTCCTTTCGTTGTTACTTTCACTTCACCAGGATTTCCATAAGCATCATAATTTTTATTGGTAGTGATGATTGTTTTAATCAATCCGCCCCTTAGCTCAAAAGTTTTCTCCTCAGATCGAGAGGGTAAGATTCGATAACGACCTGAAGAAGTACCACCAGGGCGGGTAATTATCCATTTATATGAAGACAGACCAATGCGTCGCGCAGTCTTTAGCCAGGTTTCAATGCGTTCAGGCATTCCGATACTTGGAAATGTTTGGCTGTATGTGGTGATACTTTGTTGGCCTGTCAATTCACTGATACTGATGACTTTGCGAAAACCCAGGTGGCCACGTCCTCTGCGGTCTATCCTGGCTCCTTCATATCTATAACGTGTCCCGCTCATACCACCGACACCGTCATTGGCGGAAGCCTTGCTAACGACATATGTCGGTCCCTGAAAATCTGGCGCCGGATAGGCATTTCCTGGTCCCCCGGTATAATCTGTCCCCTTGAAATAAACAGTTGAATCAGTTAACGGCAGATAATCAATTTGTGTCTTGTTGCCAAAGGCATCAGTAATCATTCCCAATAAGTAGCTAGGCGCACTGGTGGTATGTTGTTGAATATAGGTATTAACCTTACCCGCTTCCTCAGCGATACAAATCAGATCAGCATGTCCATCACCATTGGTCTCGCCAGGAAAAACATAATGACAAGTATTAATATCTGTAATTTGATTATTGTATCCAGAGTGACGCTCTTCCCAGGGTGAGAATCCAGAGCCTGTAGAAAGCTTAACGTAGGTTCTTGTTTCACTATCACTTTGCCGATAGGCACACATCAGGTCAGTACGTCCATCCACATCCACATCAATGGCCTTGATTCCTCCACGACAGTTATTTTTTGTGTCGGAAAGCGTTGCATCTGTCTCCCATTGTTGCCAGCTTTCATACGAAACATTTGTTCCAAAACCACCTTTGGAAAGCTGAATAAAATAATGATTCCAGCCATAAATACAGATTAGATCCTGTTGTCCATCACCATTCACATCACCGTCAAGGAAGTCCTCACAATGTTCAATATCATAATTGTTAACATCACCATAAAAAGCATGAATCCAGTCCGTATAGCGATCGCCAAGTGATATTTGAACGTAAGTATTTTCACTGCCGGGTCCACTGTTTGTCGAATCATAGGCACAAATATTATCGGTTAATCCATCGCCGTTGACATCACCCGTTGAGAGATGGCGACATTTTGAGAGCTTTCTGTGAGCAGACCCTAAATGTTGCCACGAAGACATAGAGTTATCTTGTGCAAATTGCACAAATGTTCCATATGACATGATACAAATCAGATCATTACGGCCATCTCCATTGACATCACCTACTTTAACAACGCATGAGCCTGGAAAAGAGTATTGCTGCGATCCAGAATAGAAGAATGTACTAAGTGAATGCCAGTTCGCCCAAGGCTCAAAAGCAGTCCCCGTTGATAGCTGGACATATGACGTTTCAGTATGTGTATAGCCATCTCCACTAATATCTTCTTCATTTTGGATATGTGAACAAACAAGATCGCTTAGCCCGTCACCATTTATATCTGCACTCAGTATGGGTGAGCAATACCGCGCATCGAAAGAATTGGACGTAGACTTACCACCTTCGTTATACCATTCAATCCACTGAGCATATCCTGAACTGGATGTCTTGACATACGTAATTGATCGGCTACTACCGCTTCTGTCGGATTCATACACGCAGATAAGATCTGTTTTCCCATCACCATCCACATCGCTTTGCGGCAAGGCTTTACATTTCAACAGAGGAAAACTACTGCTTGAGCCCACTTTCACCCAGCTTTTGTAAAATTTCGTGGGTGTCTCCCAGTCAAAGACGGTGGGTTTGAGACAGGCGGCCTGGCCTTGCTCGTTAAAACCACATTCTGTCAGACTCCTGAGCAGACTCTGATTACCTGTATTTTGTGTTTTATAGGCGAGGCGATATTCACGCACTTTGGGTTGATTGAATAACCCTCTGCGTATAATAATTTTTGTTAACCTCACGTCTGTCGTCACTGGCTTGCCCATTGCATAACCTTCAAGTGGGTCTGGGCGTTGGCTATAATATTTGAACTTTACTTCTGCTAATGGCATGAGATTCGTATTGGGATTGGAGGTATATACTATTCGATCTATATATTGACTGCCCTTGTTGACATCTTTTTGCCAGTAATAAGTAATCGTATTGGAGAGTGTATCTCTTAGTTTTGATACCGACCAACTTAATGCCGTAGTTTGCCCAGCAAGACTCTGGGTCGCCTGTTGATCATAACCGTATTCATAAATCAATCCTGCTTTGGTATACACCGTAAAACCACAGGGGCCATCACATCCACTGGCTTCTTCATCCTGAACAATCTTTTGATAACTATCGATTTCAGTGGTGTAAATTGTACCTGCAACGCCATGAACACCGTTAATACTGACCAGTCTGGCACCGTTCAGGCAAAAATTATCCGATTGTGACAGAGTAACCCCTTCTACTTTGCCATCCTGGGCCAGTGATTTCCCACAACGAGTAATGCTTGATAAGCCACCAAGATTCCAGCCCATACCCAACAAGCCATTGCCTGACTGGCTGCTGTATTCCAGCGACAATTCTGGTTGCATACCACCGATACCTGGCGGCAGTTTTATGGGGACGTTGTAAGAAGCTGCACCTCCGGGTGTAACCGTAAAGCTTCCAGAAAGGGTTCCGACAGGGTCAGCAGCCTGGGCAATAGAAAAAGCCAGAAAGAATGAAAATAAGATAGGGAATAAAGCGCTCATACAACGCTGAAACAAAGCAAATAACATAACTCCTCCAAGAGCTGTTGCTATTAAATTACTTATATTTAGTACAGTTTAGAATTATTTCTGCGGGCAGGATACTTCATACAAATAAATTGTCAAGGCAAAGATTGATGAATTTGTTTCACAGGCTGTCGCACATTATTGTGAGTTTGAAATGTTCATTCGTATCATGTAACACTGCTGTTACTTTAACTTGACTACAAAACTATTTGATTCATATCGAATTGATTAGCCAGAAAAACGAATCCTTCAGAACAACACCTTCAGGTTACGTTTTCCAACAACACATGGAGTAAGAATGCCCAATAACAAAGTGTTACAAACTAGCAATACCCTGCCTGGTATTTATACAGAAAAAAAGACCATTACCTGTCTGTAGCCACAGCTCAAAACACAAGGAAAGCTACCAGTCTGCAATATCGCTCTGATTTGCCCCTGGGCATGCCGACCCCTGATGGCGCGCAAACTGAAAAACAAGAATCGGTTATTTCAGTTTGCATTGTCAAATATAATGAGTTCAATCAGAAGACTAGAAGCAAAGACATCTGGCTAAAAATTGATATAGATCAAAGTTACTGGTGCCCTACTGGATCAATCTGCTAGCAGAATTAAAAAACAACAGGGGCAGTTATGTTAAATGCACCACTGAATTTTCAGACTTTAGCCAGAAATATTGATGGCCCGGTAAGACCACCCTGGTCGGTCAATGAATCGCTGTTTCTTGAGCTGTGCACACAATGCAGTGATTGCATTGATGCCTGTCAGAGAAACATTATTATCGAAGGTCGGGGCAAATATCCGGAAATTGATTTTAGCAAAGGCGGTTGTTATTACTGTGGTGACTGTGTTCAAGCCTGTCAACATGGCGGGTTATCACCGTCTACTGACAACCCCTGGAACCTCGCCGCCTTCATTACACAAAATTGCGTCACAACACAGGGTATCGCCTGCAGTGATTGTGCTGATGAATGTGAAGCTCATGCCATAAATATCCGGCTTTCTGTTAACTCGCCGCCTGTTCCAGTACTGAATCAGCGCTTGTGTACGGGCTGTGGGCAGTGTGTTTCCGTCTGTGGTGCAGACGCCATTGTGATGTTAACGACCATCCACGAAGGTGGTATGACATCCTGAAAGACTATTAATAGAGGTGCCCCAATATTTGATCTGTAGAAAAGCTGTGATAAGAAATAGTTGGCGTCGCCTTTGTACGCAGGGCCGTTGCCAATACGGCTTGCGATATCGGAGAATAGAGTGAAAAATACCATTGTTCGGGACAATCGTTGCTTTCCGCAACAAAACTCACGGCAATGTCTTTTTTATTGTTTATATCGAAAGAAAAATCCCTGGTCGATACCGTCAAACCTGTCCCGCAGGCTTTGACATAAGCTTCTTTTAGCGTCCACAAAGAATAAAACAGGCGGCTCTTTTGCGCGTCTGCTGCTTGTTCCAGAGCAAGGTTTTCACTGGGAGAAAACATTTTCCTGGCAATATCTGTCATACATGACTGGCGCTGTAGCTGTTCGATATCAATACCACAATCCATGCTCTTTGTGACAATGCAGGCTGCCATACCCCGAGTGTGAGTGAGGTTAAAACGCAACCCGGTATCCGCACAGCTAGCTGATAATTCAGGCCGGCCAAAACGATTCGTTTGAAACTGCCAGTCTCTCGGTGAAACAGCCGCATATTGCGACAATACAACACGCAACATAGCATGAGAAACCAGAAACAGTGCCCGGTCACGTGCAAAGTGGAATCGCGCATGCCGCTGTTTTTCGTGATTAGAGAGGAGTCCGAGACAAGCATTAGTCAGCGTATCATCCAGCATTTCGTCAATGGTTATATACCAGACCTGGGGGCTGCTATCCCGACGGATTGTTGTCAAATCCCACACCTCAAAATGTCAATTGTCGCAAGTATCCACGCGACTGTTATAATCAGTCAACTGTTGCATTGCCTAATCATTAAACCGCCAGTTCGGAGACCACCCATAATGATAGAAACCCTTGCCAAAGCCATTCTGCGTTGGCGCTATGCCTGGATTGTTCTTATTCTGCTATTTGTCGCCTGGGCTGCCAGCGGTGTCCGCTTTCTGGAATTCACCTCCGACTACCGGGTATTTTTCAGCGATGAAAACCCGCAGTTAACCGCTTTCGAAACATTGCAGAATACCTATACGCACAGCGACAATGTTCTGATCGTTATTGCACCAAAAAACAAAACCATTTTCGATCAGAAAACCCTGCCCGTTGTTGAAGCACTGACACTAGAAGCCTGGCAATTGCCTTATTCACTTCGCGTCGACTCCATCAGCAATTTCCAGCATACCACGGTTGAAGCAGATGACCTGCTGGTTGCCGACCTGATAGCAGAAGCCGCCAGCCTGACAGCAACGGATCTGCAGCGCATCAAAACCATTGCCCTGAATGAACCCTTATTGATAAACCGCCTGATTTCTCCAACCGCTGATATAACGGCAATCAATGTCACCATTCAGTTGCCCGGCATACATCAGGATACCGAAGTCCCGGAAGTTGTCACTGCCACGCGTGACATGGTAGATCGCTATCGGGCGACCTATCCGGAGCTGGATTTTTACCTGACCGGTGCCATCATGCTCGACAATGCTTTCCCAGAAGCCGCTATCCATGACATGACGACACTGGTGCCGCTCATGTTCCTGATTGTGTTTGTCTGTCTGTGGCTGCTGTTACGTTCCGTTTTTGCTATTGGTGTCACGTTACTGGTTGTCTTTTGCTCCATTCTTACCGGCATGGGGCTGGCAGGGTGGATGGGGATCAATCTCACTCCTCCAACCAGCAGTGCACCGACCATTATTCTAACCCTGGCAATTGCCGACTGTGTGCATATTCTGGTTCCCTTTTTACATAATATGTTCAAGGGCATGGATAAAAACTCCGCCATGATTGAAAGCCTGCGGGTCAATATAGTGCCGGTCACATTAACCAGCCTGACCACCGCGATTGGCTTCCTCAGCATGAATTTTTCCGATTCACCGCCATTCCGTGACCTCGGCAATATTGTCGCGATGGGTGTGGTTGCAGCCTGGATTTATTCCTGTGTACTGATGCCAGTGCTGGTCACTCTGCTACCCATCAAGCCACATACCACACAGGAAAAAGCCAGCCGACTAATGGGCCGGCTAGGTGATTTTGTACTGGCAAACCGCAACCTGCTTTTCTGGGGCAATCTCTGCCTGATTATCGTGCTGGCCTTGTCAATTACCCGCAACGAATTCAATGACCAGTTCATCGAGTATTTTGATAAAAGTATCGAATTCCGCAGCGACACAGATTTTGTCATCAACAATCTGACAGGTCTATACTCAATGGATTATTCCATCAATACTGGCGACAGTGGATCACTCAATGATCCGCAATCACTAGCCAGCATAGAAAAATTCACCAACTGGCTACGCGAACAACCCGAAGTGGTACATGTCAACACCATTACCGACATCATCAAGCGCCTGAATAAGAATCTGCACAATGATGATGACAACTGGTACCGCATTCCTGAATCGCGTGAACTGGCAGCGCAATATCTGCTCCTGTATGAAATGTCGCTGCCCTTCGGGCTGGATCTCAATAATCAGATCAATATCGACAAGTCAGCAACACGCATCACTGTCATCCTGAAAAATCTGACATCGAAACAAGTCATTGCGCTGGAAGAACGCACTTATGACTGGCTGGTAAACAATGCACCACCGATAATGGCAGGACATGGCGCCAGTCCTGCCGTGATGTTTTCTCACATTGCCTTCCGCAATATTCACAGCATGCTACAGGGCAACCTGTTTGCACTGGTGATTATTTCCTGCCTGCTGATATTCGCATTCCGCTCGATTATCTACGGACTGGTCAGCCTCGTTCCTAATGTAGTACCGGCTGTGATGGCATTTGGCATCTGGGGTTTACTGGTGGGTGAAGTCGGTCTGGCATTGTCCATTGTGGTATCAATGACATTGGGGATCGTAGTTGATGACACTATTCACTTTATGAGCAAATACCTGCGCGCCCGACGTGAGCTAGGCTTAAACTCCGAAGAAGCCATTCGTCAGGCTTTTTCAAGTGTTGGCGTTGCACTTATGATCACATCCATTGTCTTAATACTGGGATTTCTGGTGCTTTCACTGTCTTCATTCAGGCTGAATGCAGGTATGGGATTGTTAACAGCGATTACGATTGGCCTGGCATTGCTGGCCGATTTTCTGTTTCTCCCCCCCTTATTACTCAAGATTTCGAGGAAATAATCTCATGCGAAAGCTGTTTCATGCTATATTTTTTACGACCATATTCAATCTGACTGCTTTGCCAGTAATGGCAGAAGCACCCGCAGATAAAGGCCTAACCATTGCCATGGAAGCTGACAGACGTGACGCCGGCTTTGGTGATTTTACTGCCCGACTAAAAATGATTCTGCGTAACCGACAGGGTGAAGAAAGTATCCGCGATATCCGCTCTAAAACACTGGAAGTCGATAATGATGGTGATAAAACACTGACCATATTTGACCGCCCTCAGGATGTAAAAGGTACCGCCCTGCTGTCTTTTTCTCACAAGACAGGCGGTGATGACCAATGGTTATTCCTGCCTGCCTTGAAGCGTGTCAAACGTATTGCTTCCAATAATAAGTCCGGCCCGTTCATGGGCAGTGAATTTGCCTATGAAGACATTTCTTCACAGGAAGTGGAAAAATACACTTACCGTTTTATCGAAGACGACACCCTCGATGGGGAAGCGATGTTCAAACTGGAACGTTACCCCATTGACAAAAAATCCGGCTACACACGTCAGGTTGTCTGGATGGATAAATCCGAATACCGACTGCGCAAAGTAGACTATTATGACCGCAAAAAAGCTCTGCTAAAAACACTCATCTTTAAAAATTACCAACAATACCTGGATAAATTCTGGCGTGCTTCGGTCATGAAAATGGTTAATCATCAGACCGGTAAAAGCACCACGTTAGAATGGCGTGATTTCAAATTTGGCAATGGATTAACCAGCCGGGACTTTGACCGTAACTCACTAAAACGTGTCCGCTAAACAACACTGCTTTTTCCAGGTCACGTTGCCTGGCCTACTGCTTGTGGTTGCACCTGTCGCCACTGCAAACAACTGGTCAGGCAACATCGCCACTGAGTTACTGGCTTTTCAGAAACAGCCATTAGTTTCCGAACAGCACAATACCTACCTGTCGATATCTGCAGAAGCCGTCTACCAGCAATCGTGGGACAATGGCCATCAGTGGTTTGATTTCAGAGGCTTCGTGCGTGGCGATCAGCATGACTCCAGACGCTCGCATGTGGATATCCGAGAATTCAGCCTGGGTTATGCAGGTGAACGTTGGGAACTGATTGCCGGAATCAGCAAAGTTTACTGGGGCGTTACCGAATCCCAGCACCTCGTTGATATCATTAACCAGACTGATTTAGTCGAAAACCTGGATACCGAAGACAAGCTCGGACAACCCATGATCAATCTCGCCTATGTGGCCGATCAGGGCACATTGAACATGTACCTGTTAGCGGGTTTTCGGGAACGCGTGTTTGCAGGTAAAGCGGGTCGACCACGCTTCCCGCTGGCCATAGAGCAGGATAACGAAAGCTATGATGACGACATCAAATACCAAAGTCTGGAATTTGCCGTACGCTGGTTCCAGACGCTGGGCGACTGGGAAATCGGTCTGTCACATTTCAGTGGCACATCTCGCTCACCCTTCCTGAAACTGGTACCAACAGGGCTACTAACCCCGCCGGTACTACAACCGGTATATCGACAAATCGAACAAACCGGCCTGGAAATACAGGGTGCTTTTGGTGCCTGGTTATGGAAACTGGAAGCCATCCGCAATGCTGGCTTCAGTGAACACGCCTACCTGGCATCGGTGGCCGGTTTTGAATATACCTTCACGCTTGATTCCGGCATCGAAGTGGGCTCCCTAATAGAATATTCATACGATGACCGAGGCAAGACTCTGCAAACACAGTTTCAAAAAGACCTGTTGATAGGGGCCCGAATTACTTTTAATAACGTACAAAGTACGCAACTACTAGCCGGAGTATTGATCGACCTTGAGGGTGGTGGCAAAAGCTATAATATCGAAGCCGAACGCCGCCTGGGATCAAGCTGGAAAATCTCTCTGGAGGGGCGCGGTATTTTTGGTGTAGAAGCGAATGATTTTCTCTATGGATTTCGGCGTGAAAATACGCTTCGAATCAACCTTGCCAGATATTTTTAAAGCATGTATCAAAGCAGAATTAATGCTATAATTAAGAGTTAAAACTAAACTTTTTTAGTCAGAAATATCAAGCAACGCCTTGTTTTCAATGTGGCTAATTATAGAGAGAATGAGGTAACGCATGAAACTATACAAACGATCCATCCTTGCGAGCTGTATTGCACTGTCTCTGGTATTTCCCTCCATACAGACACAGGCTAAAGAAGCTGCAAGCACTCAGGAAAACGAGCAGGAGAAAAAATCCCCTGCTACGACAGAAGCAAAGCTTCTTGTCGAACTTGCTCAGCAAGGAAAGTCTGATTTATTAATTGAACTACTTGGGCCTCTAACGGATGTAAATCAGGCCAATGATGATGGCATGACACCGTTACATGTTGCTGCAGCTTCAGGTCATGATGACATCGTCAAAGCATTGCTGAAAAATGGGGCAGACATTAACAAAAAGAATCTTGCTGGTTTTACAGCATTACTCTTAGCTGCAGAAAATGGACATACTGAGACTGTCAGCTTGCTCATTGAAAACAAGGCCAGCTTACGTGCCGAAGAGGAGGAAGGTGCTAATGCGCTCATCCTTGCAGCCTATGAAGGTCATGTTGATGTTATGAAGATTCTGATCGACAAAGGGCTGGAACTTAATTCAACAGATGATGATGGCGCTACTGCACTCATTAATGCGCTATTAGGCAATCAGGGTGAAGCTGCACTGCTGTTAATCGAAAAAGGCGCAGATATATCCATTGAAGATGAATTTAACAATACCGCTTTACTCGTAGCTGCGCAAAACAATGACACAGACGCAGTGAAGCTGCTGATTAAAAAAGGCGTCAGCCTTGATAGTCGAGATACTCTGAATAATCAGGCACTCATTTATGCTATCTGGAAAGACAACCGGGAACTGATTGATCTCTTTCTGGATAATGGCGTCAGTATAGAATCAAAATTTGTCGGCGCGTCAACACCATTGATGGTCGCTTCCAGTCTTGGAAATATTGAGCTGGTAGAATATTTTCTTGACAGGAATGCCGATATCGAAGCAAGTGATGGCGCTAAATCTACTGCATTACTCTATGCCTCTCGAAAAAATCAGGCAGATGTTGTAAAGCTTTTGATCAAGCATAACGCAACGATAGATAGTAGCGATAAATTTGGCCGGACACCTCTTATCATTGCCTCTATTCTGGGTAATCTTGAAGCAATAAAAGTTCTGTATAATGCAAAATCAAATATCAATCATATAGACGCCACACATAAATCTGCATTGTTCTGGGCAACAGAAAAAGAACGTGCTGACACGATTAATTATTTACTGGAACAAAAAGCTGATGTTGATCTGGCTGATTCAAAAGGCATAACCCCCCTGATGAAGATCAGCATGATTGGTAACATGGCAATTGCCGAAGACATTATCAATCATGGTGCGGATATCAATGCAAAATCAAAAGGTGATGTTACTGCTTTGTCATTTGCCACGGTTTCGGGTAAAAGCGATATAGTCAAGCTACTACTTGACCACAAAGCGGCACTTGAAGCGATAGATATCAACGGACGTAATGCCCTGTTCTACGCTGCCGGGCGTGATTTCAAACGTATTGTCGCTCTGCTGCTAAATAAAGGGATCAATACAAATCTAATAGACGCACATGGAAAATCTGTACTGGATTACGCCCTGCAACACAATAAAACAGAGATGGCCGCTATCCTGCAACAGGCGGGCGCCAAAACAGCCAAAGCAATAGATCCTGACTGGTCTAAAACGAAACCGGGGGAATAATTCTCCGGCAAGGCCGTCCATAAACTGAATCACTCTTTATTAATAAACAGTTTATGGGCTTCCCTCTTCTATCAAGATAACCTTAACAGGCTATTGAAAAGTCTCAGGCGAGCGCAAGACAAGGCAAAAATTGGCGAAAAAGCGCAGTGTACATGTAGTACATGAGCATTTTGAGCTGATTTTTAACGCAGGATTGTGCCGCATGAGGGTTTTTCAACAGCCTGTTAAACCCTGGCACTGTTATCTAACAAAGATGCCTTCCATAAATAAAACAGTACTGGAATAACTAACATTGAAACCAGTGGCGCAGTAATCATACCACCGATCATGGGTGCTGCTATACGCTGCATCAGCTCTGACCCGGTTCCAGAACCCAGCATAATCGGCAGTAAGCCAGCCAGAATAACCGCAACAGTCATTGCTTTAGGCCTGACCCGTAAAACGGCGCCTTCAATGACACACTTCCTTAACTCTTCTCGTGTTGTTGGCTGATGCAGCTTTACCGCCTGATTCAGATAAACCAACATGATAACGCCAAATTCGGTAGCCACGCCTGCAAGCGCGATAAAGCCCACCCCGACAGCAACCGATAGATTATAACCGAGAAAATACAACAACCAGATACCGCCAACTAATGCTAATGGCAAAGCACCCATCACCATAATGGCTTCTACCATATTTCTAAAATTCAGATATAGCAGTACGAAAATCATTAGCACAGTAATCGGCACAATAACTTTCAGTCGGTCAGTTGCACGCATCAAATACTGATACTGGCCTGACCAACTGATTGAATATCCTGCTGGCAAGGTTATATTTTCTGCAATCATACGTTGCGCATGCTTGACATAGTGACCAATATCACTGCCCTTAACATCAATATATACCCAACCTGTCAGCCTGGCATCTTCTGTTTTTATCAACGCAGGTCCATCTTCAATCGTTATTTTAGCCACTTCCTGCAAACGTATTTGTTCCCCTGTTGACAAAAAAACCGGCAAATCATGTAAAGCATCAACAGAGTCTCGCACATGTCTTGGATAACGCAGATTAATGGGATAGCGTTCGCGCCCTTCAACAGTGTAAGTCAGGTTCTTACCACCAACAGCAAGATCCAGCACTTCATGTACATCGGCCACGCTCATTCCATAATGTGCGGCCTTATCACGATCGATATCGATATCTATGTATCTTGCTCCACCAACACGTTCTGAAAACACACTGGCAGTTCCGGGAATGGTATGGATCACTCGTTCAACCTGCTCACCTATCTTCTGAATAACACCCAGATCAAAGCCTGAAATCTTTATTCCCACAGGTGTCTTGATGCCGGTCGCCAACATATCAATACGTGCAGAGATTGGCATCAACCAGGCATTTGTCACTCCAGGAAAATCCACTCTGGCATCCAGCTCGGCAATAATATCTTTCATTGCGATACCCTCACGCCACTGATCGCGGGGTTTTAAGCGGATAGTCGTTTCGATCATGGTTAGAGGCGCCGGATCTGTCGCTGTTTCAGCCCGACCGGCCTTACCAAATACTGTCTCTACTTCCGGCACTGTTTTTATCAGGCGATCCATTTGTTGCAACAATTGTCGTGCTTTTCCGGTGGAGATACCCGGCATGGTTGTAGGCATGTACAACAGGTCGCCTTCATCGAGTTCCGGCATAAATTCAGCACCCAGTTGAGACAGCGGCCACCAGGCAGACAGAAGCAGCAATAAAACCAGCCCAAGAAGTATAAAGGGTTTTGCTAGCGCTCTGGCAATCAAAGGCAGGTAGGCTTTGATCAGACCACGATTCAAACGACTTTCACTTTCCTTGCGCGTGCCGCCTTTTACAAGATAGACAATCAATGCCGGCACCAACGTAATCGATAGAATTGCAGCCGCCGCCATGGCATAAGTTTTGGTATAAGCGAGCGGAGCAAACAGGCGGCCTTCCTGAGCTTCCAACGTAAAAACAGGTAAAAAGCTCAGCGTAATGATCAGCAACGAAAAAAACAGGGGTGGGCCAACATCCAGCATTGCCTGTTTAATAATTTCAGATGTATCCTTTGTATCCGGATGCAGCTCCAGTTTTTTATGGACGTTTTCAATCATGACGATGGCGGCATCCACCATCGCACCGATAGCAATGGCTATGCCTCCCAGTGACATAATATTTGCATTGATGCCCTGTGATTTCATGATGGCAAAAGCTATCAGCACACCAACAGGCAAACTAAGCACAATAACCAACGATGACCGGAGATGGAAAAGGAACAGGGCGCAAATAACAGCGACCAGTACTAATTCCTCTACCAGACGATTTTTCAGGGTGTCGACTGCGTTATAGATTAATGCCGAGCGATCATAAGTTTCTACAATTTCCACACCGGCGGGCAAGCCTTTCTTAAGCTCCTCGAGCCGCTGCTTCACTTTCTCAATGGTTAGCAGTGCATTTTCACCGGCGCGCATCACCACGATACCCCCGACCACTTCACCCTGACCATTGAGATCTGCTATGCCTCTGCGCATTTGCGGCCCGAGTCGAATATCGGCAAAGTCCTGCAACAACAGTGCAGCACCCGCTTCCTTGCGACGCAAATACGGAATGCGCCCCAGATCCTCTATGTCTTTAATATATCCTTTGCCTCGCACCAGATATTCGGCTTCTCCCATTTCGATAACCGAGCCACTCACTTCCTGATTAGCATCGACAATCATTTTTTTAATCACCGAAATGGATAAATCACTTGCACGCATCCGATTGGGATCGAGTATCACCTGATATTGTTTAACCATACCTCCCACGGTAGCCACTTCAGATACTCCGGGCACAGTTTGTAATTCGTACTTTAGAAACCAGTCCTGAAGACTTCGCAATTGCGACAAGTCATGATTACCCTGCCGATCAACCAACACATATTGATAAATCCAGCCAACGCCACTGGCATCAGGACCTAACTGTGAGTTAGCACCTTCGGGCAGTTTGTCCTTTACCTGATTTATGTATTCAAGTACACGTGAACGCGCCCAGTACTGATCAGTACCGTCCTTGAAAATAACATAAACATAGGAATCGCCAAAAAATGAATAGCCGCGCACATTCGTTGCGCCAGGCACTGACAACATTGCACTCGCCAGCGGATACGTCACCTGGTCTTCAACAACCTGTGGTGCCTGCCCTGGAAAAGACGTTTTTATAATCACCTGTACATCCGACAAATCGGGCACAGCATCCAGAGATATGGTGCGGACGGACTGAATCCCCCAGACTGCCAGCAAGATAGCCACAAGAATAACAACCGGACTGTTATCCGCTGACCAGCGGATTATCTTCTCAATCATAAAATGCTACTGGCATTTTATTCAACCGGCTGCAAACGCCGGTAACTGGCCTGAAGACTGCTTTCCGAATCGATCAGAAACTGTGCCGAAACAACAATGCTATCCCCTTCTTCCAGCCCCTGAGTAATTTCAATTTCGGTATCGTTCGAAATACCTGTCTTGACTAGCACAGGCCTGAAACGGCCATCACCCAACGCCACAACAACCCGCTTTTCATCACGACTGTAAATGACCGCATCGCGTGGCAAAGTTAAAGCATCATTTTCAACCTGCCCATAAATATGTCCAACCACATACATACCATTTTTGACAATACTGTGAGGCGCAGCAAAAGTAAGATTTATACCGATATTCTGTGAGGTAACGTTAATTGAAACAGCACCGCTAGTGACTTTTCCCTTATATACAGTACCGTCATCATGCGGCAGTACAATATCGACATCCTGGCCTGCTTTGACCCAGCTTGCATCACGCTGAAATGCATTAGCCAGCACTGATACCCGCATCAAACCGCCCAGAACAAACATCATTCCCTTCGGCTTAACCTGATCTCCAACTGACACTCTAAGTTCTTTTACCTCACCCTCATGACTGGCAAACAAGGTTATAGTTGGGGAAGTCTTACCCGTTTTTTCCAATTCAGCAATCATTTCATCTGTCATTCCAGCCGCCTTCATCAGGTTGTGTGTACCCTGAGCCGTCAATTTTGTATTTTCCGAGAGAGACACTTCCTCATCTTCATTTGGCTCTTTATTAATTATTTCCGATTCAGTAACACTGTTATTTTGTTTTTCCAGAGCAAGTAACTCCAGGTGTTTTTGTTGCACCAATACCAGGTCGTCCAGCTTAATATCTATCAGTGGTTCACCTTTCTCAAGCCATTCACCTGTCGTGAAATAGAACTTGCTTACAACACCTTTCGCTGGCGCGATATAACGAGAATATTTTTCTTTTCGAACTTGTTGAATAAACCCGGGGGTCTCAATTTTTCTCACCAACGTTTTTCGTTTTACCTGAGCCACTCGCACACCCAGATTATTGATAACCGTAGACTTGATTCGAACCTCCGGATAATCTGAGGCATCCGTTGCCATCTCACTATCTTTCTTCACCAGAACCAGATCCATCCCACATATAGGACAAACACCCTGCTCATGCGAAAGAATTTCGGAATGCATGGGACACACATACTGACTTGAATGCTGATGCCCGGCAATACTTTCCAGTTCTGTTTCTTGATTTTTGTTTTGAATCTTATCCAGGAAAAAGCCAGCAATTAAACCCGCGCTGACCAGTAGAATACTAAAAAAAATATTTTTCATTTGAACATAACCTTGCAATTTAATTATTATTATGATCCCTCATGCTACACATTCTATAACAAACCACATAAAAAAACCCAACCTCTTTCGAGGCTGGGTTTAGTACTACCAGTTAGTTACTGAGTAACTTACTGTGGCTGACCATTTGTAAAGTAACGCTTGGAGCCCACTTTAACAAATGACATCGCATGTGGCGTGGCATTACCAGCACCCGGGTTACGAGTACCGTTTGCAGGCCACTGCGCACCTGTATCACCAAAGTCCAGATCAATACAACCGGTTGGTGAATTAGGATCGCCAACATTGAAACGCGTATCCAGCCTCATATTACGTTGCTTGCGATTCCACTTCATCATACAGACTGTATCGTCACCAATAGAACCCGTTCCTGGCAAAATATTACCTGCGCCACCGTCAACACCTAACAGCGCATGCACTCCACCTAAACCACCAGGAGGAAATTCTCCAGGACCAGGGCCACCAGGCGGATAAGCATTTGGAATACTGCCATCAGAACCATTATCCCAGCCATGTCCAAGACCCAAAGCCGTTAACAGTAAATCCACATCCTTGATAGCAAACTCGCGCAAATCAACGAAGTAGTTACTGGTGGCAATGTAACGATCATTGCGGTCATGTGTTGTAAAGTGAGGACCACCACGTGTCGTTTCTGCATCAGGATGCTCGGAGCCAGCGACACCAGGCTCACCAGAACCGGACAGATTCACCATATCCACCTGATCAGGACAATTCCAGTGACCATTGTTTGGCCAGAAGTCACCACCATCATTGATATCCTTGCGGTTATGATAGGTCAGACCTGCAGTACCAATAGTACCTGGAGCACCATCAATGGGAGAAACATGCTCGCCAGTACCTGTATTGTTCCAGGCTTCTAATGGAGCAGCGTCACACTTATGGTTTACGCCCTTACGCGTCAGATTACGCAGATCCAGCACGGCGATACGCCCATCATGCTCACCGACATAATCCCGATCGTGGATTGGATCACCTGCTTGTTGAATACCGGATATAGGCATGAACATGAAGTTATCGTCCTGAGTAATGGTAAATACGGAAGCACCCGTACATGCACCAAAGTCATAAACAATCTTGAACTCAGGTTTGGCAACCGTGATATCTGCTGCGTAGTAAACAATACCACCACACATGGAAGCCACAAATGCGCCCTTACCCTTATGCATCATACGCATAGCCATCAAACCTTCTGGCTCTTCATGGATAGCATTGTCTTCTACACGAGGACCATCAGGCATTTCAATAACCTGATAAGGCCCTGCTGCAACATTGCCCAAATCCCACAAACGGATGGTGGTACCCAGATCCTGCTTGGAAGCAGCCCGGCCTTCACCAGAACCGGTCAGAGCCAGCGAAACGGGGTCAGCATAATCCGATGTCATCAGGATACCGTTGCTTTTACCCAGAATATTCCCATTTTTATCTGCCATGGTACCTTGCAGGTTCGACCGCAAGCCAATGCCGTGTGGATGAGTCAGTAAGCCTGTATCTGGCCCCTCATTGCGAGCACCCGTATCAGGACCAATCTGGTTAAATGGTGCAACACCTGGAACACAAAGGTTCATAGCATTTACACCAGCACCAGTCATTAAATCACCTGGCTGGCAATGGCCATTGCCATCAAGACCACCAAAACCTAACTGAACACGAGGTGCATAGCGCTTAGGTCCAAGCATTTCGCCAGCATCAGCGTTGGCGTATAAGCCCTGCACATCCATATCCGTCCCTTTTGGTCCAGCACCGGTGAAGGTACCGTGGCCGTATACAGGCGCTGTTGGAATAGCAGACACTTCCATCACATTAGTGCCAGTTGCTGGATCAAACACCATAATACCGCCCGGTGTTGTTAATACGGGTGGCAGACTTCCGCCAGTTGCAGAGGTAGGTGAATAAGCACCATTGAAGTCACCACCAGCACCCATCATCGTTGCATAGTACATTTTGTCAGACTGGTTATATTCCAGATCATCAAGTCCAGAAAATGTCGTATCAGCACCACTGACTGACAGACCACAGACCTGAGCACCTGGGCCATGAACAGGCACATTTTCAAGCATTGAATTCAAAGCGGGCTTGATGTTCATGGGATCGGTTATATCGCAACCAAACACATTGGATGAAATCAAACCACCATAATAGGAATTAACAGAACCATCCTCAGCAACAAAAGGAAACACCGCGTGATGATGCGGTTCATTCAGAACAGATGAAGGTGCGGGCACCACAGGAGGTAAGTTGAGCGCGTCCGCTGTATGTCCTTTTCCGTGACCAAAGTTAGGCACACCGCCTAAAATATCGCCTGTAGCAGGTGCGCTTAAACCCGTACCCGCCAAACCAATACTGTTTGCAGAGCCGGCACCAAGAACCGCATTACAGCCCGCAGGATCAGGAGCTGTTCCAGTTGCATCTGAGAGTGTTGGACTGGTAGAACCCAGGCACAGGGCAAGATCAAGCGCTTCGTCAACAAAATCATCCGTCGCACTCAATAGATGCTCACCGTAAACCGCAGGCATTTCTGCTGTATTGACCACATGCCCATAAGTACTTGAACGGGGATTGGCATCAATAACCGCGAGGAAATCCGCATCCGGTAAAACGCCCTTACAATCAACCGTACTATCAGGAATATTTGAATCAAATGCCGGATCACCACCACGTAATTCGAGTACGTTATCCAGCGGGCTACAGTTATTACCATCCAGCATCTGATCACCTGCCCAGGTAACCAGAAATTTATTTTTCTCATTAGGCGGGCGCTGAGCATGATGCTTGTGTGCCCAATGCCTGTGTTTATGCCAGACCACTTTCCCCTTGATAGTATGTTTATGCTTATCAAAGAACGGTTGCGCCTGTGCACCAGAACTGACTACGAGCGAGCCGGCAAATAACGCCGCGCTGATGCTTGCAGAAAGCAGGTTACGCATCATAGGTTTATTTTTCACCATTGACTTCCTCCACTTCATAAATATTTGTAATTTCACAGCAAAAATTTGCAGTGATATAGGTGCCATGCAAATTTCGAACCGCCCTATTTTTCTCAATATTTTTCAGATAGTTAGGGAGAGAAATTTAATATAACAATACATTTACTGTGTTTTAAGCACAATCATGTAAATAATTTCGACAAATGTCTGTGACAATTTGTCGCAATGACTTTTTTTTATTAATAATCAGATATTTAATTATTCAATTATCTTCTAATTCTAAATATACGGGCGTATATCTAAAATGCTAACATCCGACTATTTCAAGAAGATTAATCCTTATAAATCATAGAATTAAATATACAGTAAAAAAAACCGACAAATTTATTGATTATTGGTCTTCATCTTATTTGTAATATGATTTATCCTCGTAATGCCCGATACGTTTCAGCAAACGCCTGGATCGCCTTATCCAGATCATCCTGCGTATGCCCGGCCGAAATCTGGGTGCGTATTCTAGCTTTGCCCTGGGGAACCACAGGATAAAAAAAACCGATCGCATAGATTCCCTGTTGCAGCAATTTGTCAGACATTTTCTGCGCCAGCATCGCATCCCCTAGCATAACCGGCACAATCGGGTGATCACCGTCATCCACATCAAAACCGGCCTGTTGCATGCCTTTACGGAAGTAATGGGTGTTTTCTTCAAGACGATCACGCAGAGCGGTTGAATCAGACAACATTTCCAGCACCTTGATAGATGCGGCGCAGATAGCCGGCGCCAGCGTATTCGAGAACAGGTAAGGCCGTGAACGCTGACGCAGCATATCAATAATTTCCTGGCGTCCCGAGGTATAACCACCAGAGGCACCGCCAAGCGCTTTACCAAAGGTGCCAGTGATAATATCGACGCGATCCATCACGCCACAATATTCATGCACCCCGCGCCCCTGCTTACCCATGAACCCCACGGCATGGCAGTCATCGTGATGCACCATGGCATCGTAGTGATCTGCCAGATCACAAATTTTGTCCAGTTGGGCAACAGTACCATCCATAGAAAACACACCGTCAGTAGTGATCAACAGTCGACGTGCGCCAGCCGCTTTCGCTTCCTGCAGCTTAGCTTCCAGATCCTGCATGTCATTATTTTTATAGCGGTAGCGAGCCGCCTTGCACAAACGCACACCATCGATAATCGAGGCATGATTCAGCTCATCTGAAATCACCGCATCCTCTTTGTTCAGAATTGTCTCAAACAACCCGGTATTGGCATCAAAGCAGGCTGCGTACAGGATGCTATCTTCCATCCCGAGAAAATCGCTGACCCGATTTTCCAGTGTTTTATGAATCGTTTGTGTGCCACAAATAAACCGTACCGAAGCAAGACCGAAACCCCATGGCTCATAACTGGCTTTCGCAGCGGCAATTAGATCCGGATGGTTTGCCAGCCCAAGATAATTATTGGCGCACATGTTGACCACTTGCTGGCCATCAGCGAGAGTAATATCATGACTCTGCTGCGAAGCAATCACCCGCTCGGTTTTCCATAACCCGGCAGATTTGATTTCGGCAAGATCTTTCGCCAGACTTTTTCTGGCATTCATAAAACTCATATAATTACCCTGTGTAATTAATCTTATCCACGGATACCAGATTATCTGATAACCCTGAGCTAATCACTCAACTCAGCGCCAATCTACGTACGTTAATAAACTTGTACGTTTCGAGAAAACTCACTCCCAACTCAGAATAACCTTACCCGACTGCCCTGAACGCATCACATCAAAACCCTGCTGAAAATCAGTGTAGTGAAAACGGTGTGTGATAATATCTTCCAGTGGCAAGCCGGTCTGCACCATCATGGTGCCCTTGTACCAGGTTTCAAAAATCTCACGCCCGTAAATCCCCTTGATGAACAACCCCTTGAAGACCACCTGATCCCAGTCGATCCCTGTTCCAGTCGGCATAATGGCCAACATCGCAATACTGCCACCATTGATCATCAGATCCAGCATGGCCTTGAAAGCCTGCGGTGAGCCCGACATTTCCAGACCCACATCAAAGCCTTCGAATATTCCCAGCTCCTGCATCATCTCTCTACTGATCGGACCATCATTCACATTCAACGGAATCACTCGCGGAACAATTTTTTTCGCCAGATCCAGACGGTACTGATTCAGATCAGTAATCACAATATTACGCGCACCACAATGTGCAGCCACCATCGCAGCCATAATGCCGATCGGGCCTGCACCGGTGATTAATACATCCTCGCCCACCATATTGAATGACAACGCCGTATGCACCGCGTTACCAAACGGATCAAAACAGGCCAGCATATCGGTCGTCATGGCGCGGCTCGGTCGGTAAATATTTTTCGCAGGAATCGCCAGATATTCAGCAAATGCGCCGGTACGATTGACTCCCACACCCACAGTATTCGGACAAAGATGACGCCGCCCGGCCAGACAATTCCGACAGCGCTCACAAACAATATGCCCTTCCCCGGAAACAATATCACCCACCGCCAGACCAGTAACATTCGATCCCATTTCAACAATTTCACCGGCAAACTCATGACCGATAGTCATCGGCACCGGGATCGTCTTCTGTGCCCATTCATCCCAGTTGTAAATATGAATATCCGTACCGCATATCGCAGTCTTATGGACTTTGATCAATACATCATTATTGCCCACCTCGGGAATAGCAACGTCTTCCAGCCAGACGCCCTCTTTGGCATGCGTCTTTACCAGTGCTTGCATGGTTGTTTGCATTTTTCCACCCGGTTATTTTTGTTATAAAATAATACATCTCTGTAGCTTGTTGTTTTGCATACCCACAAAAATATTGCGCCATATAGAATACACCCTCCAGACAAGTATCCCAACTAACTGCAAATAACCCATAGCATTCAAATATTTAGGACAAAAATCACCGCATTCCAACAAATGTCTGTCGCCAAAAGGCAACAAATTATTGACCTACTCACAATTTCTCTATAGACTTTATGCAAGAATCATTTCTATGCTAACTAAAAAACTGGCAAAAGATAATAAAGACCAGAATTTGCTGAAATGACGTTTTTGGGGAAGGAAGGCAAGCAGGTTGGATACTTACATATAATTAGTATATAAGCCTAATATTTGGCCAGATAGTTAACTTTTCTATCTGGCTTTTTTTTAATCAATTGAATTGCATCATCAAAATATTTGACGTATTATATTTTATATATAGTACGTCATGGTGATTCGAATGCAAACGAAATTAACATTAAGGCTAGAAAGTCAATTAATCGAACAAGCGAAACAGCACGCTAAAAAACAGGGTAAATCCTTATCTCAAGTAGTTGCTGACTATTTTAGAGTCTTTACGCAAAATAAAACACATCCAATTTCCCCTGTTACGAGCTCTTTAATCGGGGTTATAAAATCAGATTCTTCAGGGGCAGAGGACTATAAAAAACATCTTGAAGATAAATATCTGTGAAGGTGTTTTTTGATACAAATATTATTTTAGACGTTTTGTTGGCCAGAGAACCCTTTGTTGAGTTATCTGCTATTTTGGTAAGCTTGGCAGAAGAAAAAGAAATAAAAGGTTACCTGTGTGCGACAACATTAACGACAATAGATTACCTGATTGCTAAAGAGCACAACAGAGAAAAAGCAAAGACAGAGGTTTCCAAGTTACTTGGAATATTCCATATATGCAGTGTAAATAAGCAAGTTTTACAACTTTCCTTAAATTCAACATTTAAAGATTTTGAAGATGCTGTTCAATTTTATTCTGGGGTCAGTAGCAACGTCGATTCCATTGTTACAAGAAACACAAAAGATTATCAGGCTGACGAACTATCTGTTTACACTCCTGATGAATTATGGAGCATCGTTCAACTCGAAAAATAACCCTGGCAACCACAAACAACGTTGAATCAAACGGGCCAAATTCCTCGAATCAATCCCCCGTTACGGTTACACTTAAACACAATGTCAAAAACACTCGAACTCGCCAAAGCCCTGATCAGTCGCGCTTCCGTCACGCCGGACGACAAAGGCTGCCAGGCATTGATGTGCGCACGCCTTGAAGCTATTGGCTTCAGCATTGAGCAACTGCCCTTTGGCGAGGTGAAGAACTTCTGGGCGCGAAGAGGCGATCAGGCACCGTTACTGGCGTTTGCCGGGCATACGGATGTGGTTCCTGCTGGGCCGCTGGAAGAATGGGATACACCGCCATTCGAGCCTGTTGTCCGCAATGGCCTGCTTTATGGTCGCGGTGCTGCGGATATGAAGGGTAGCCTTGCCGCTATGGTAACGGCCTGCGAAGCATTCATTGCTGAGCATCCTGACCACCAGGGTTCCATTGCTTTTCTGATTACCAGTGACGAGGAAGGGCCTTCTGTTGATGGCACCATCAAGGTTGTCGAAACTCTGGAAGCCAGAGGAGAAAAGATTGACTGGTGTCTTGTGGGTGAACCTTCCAGTTCAAAAACGCTTGCGGATACCATCAAAAATGGCCGCCGGGGTTCGCTGAATGCCTATCTGGAAATTCACGGCAAACAGGGGCATGTGGCCTATCCACAACTGGCCGACAATCCTTTCCACCGGGCACTGCCTGCACTGGCTGAGCTGGTGGCCATTGAATGGGATCAGGGCAGCGAACATTTCCCACCGACGACGTTTCAGATTGCCAATATTCATGCCGGCACCGGTGCTGAAAATGTCATTCCGGGAACGCTGAAACTGCAATGTAATTTCCGCTTTTCGACCGCCTTAACCGATACTGAAATCAAACAACGCGTGATTGACCTGCTGGATAAATATTCTCTGGATTACAGCATTGACTGGCGACTTTCAGGACAACCCTTTCTGACGCCAGCCGGTGAACTGGTGGATGCAACCACTCGGGCCATTCAGGATATTCTTGGCACTGATACAGAGTTATCGACCAGTGGTGGCACTTCAGATGGTCGCTTTATTGCGCCGACCGGTGCCCAGGTTGTTGAGCTTGGGCCGCTGAATGCGACTATTCATCAAGTGAATGAATGTGTTTCGGTGGAACACCTGAATCAACTGTCGCTAATTTATACCCGTATGCTTGGCTACCTACTGGCAAATACACAATGACATTACTTAAACCGCTAACCACCAGCCTATCCATTCAGCTTTTACTGCTTGGCATTACTCTGCTATCCGGCTGTTCGATGGGAAAAATCGTGGCACGCAGTTCGACAAGCATCCTCGATGGCGGCGTCGATGCAATGAACCGGGAAACAGACCTGCTGCTTGCAGAGCAGGCTATTCCCGCCAACATTAAATTGATGGAAGGGTTAATAACCGAAGACCCAGACAATCAGGATTTAAGAGTTTACACCGCACAGGCTTTTTATGGCTATGCCTACGGCTTTGTTGAGCTGGCAGATAGTGAACGCGCAAAAGCACTCTATCAACGCGGCTTTGATCATGCTGGCAAAGCGCTCCAGCGTTGGCACATTACCGATGAATTACTCCAGGGTGATCCGGATAAATTGCATCAGGCCGTCAGCAAGCTGAATAAGTCAGCCGTGCCTGCTCTCTTCTGGGCAGCATCTAACTGGGCAAAACGCATTGATCTTGACCGCACTAATCCAACAAGTATTGCTGAACTTGCTAGTACTGAAATCCTGATGCGTCAGGTATTAAAGTTACAACCTGATTATTATTACGGCGGTGCTTCATTGTTCTACGGTGTCTACTACGGTAGCCGCGCACCCATGTTTGGTGGAGATTTCACACGTGCTGATGCGAACTTTTCTGCAGCGCGCAAGGTCTCAAATAACAGACTATTATTAATTGATGTATTACAGGCAGAATATCTGGAACGGCAGCGCTTCGATCAGGCAAAGTTTCATCAACTGCTGACAGAGGTTGCTAATACCCCACAAGGTCATTTTCCGGAAATGGCACTAGCCAACCAGATTGCGCGCGCGCGTGCACGTTACCTGCTGATTAAAGAAGAGGAATGGTTTTGAACAACAAACGTTTTCTGTCTGTCATTCTGATACTCGGTATCCTGCTAGTATCTCGCGGCGCATTTGCTGCTCATGTTCTGAAATTTGCTACCCTGGCACCTGCAGGCTCCACCTGGATGAACCTGCTGGAAGACTGGGCAACGGAAGTCGAGCAGCGCAGCGAAGGCCGTTTACACTTCAAATTCTATCCTGGTGGTATTCAGGGTGATGAGCCGGATGTGCTGAAAAAAATCCGCTTCAATCAATTGCAGGGTGCGGCCTTTAGCGGGCATGGCATTGGCCAGATTTATTCTCCAGCGCGAGTAATGGAACTGCCCTACCTGTTTAACAGTTTTGCTGAAACCGATTTTGTTCGTGAAAAGCTGATGCCCGAATTTGAGCAAGGCTTCCATGACAACCAGTTTGAATTGCTAGGCTGGATGGAAATCGGTTTTGTACATATTTTCTCCAAGGAACCCGTTCGAACGCTGGATGATATGAAGTCACGCCGCGTCTGGTTATGGCAGGGTGATCCGATGGGCAAAGCTTTTTTCAAGGCCAGTAAAATCCAGCCTGTGCCACTCTCGATCATTGACGTATATACCAGCTTGTCAACCGGATTGATTGATACCGTTTACAGCACACCACTGGCATCAATCGCCATGCAGTGGTTTACCAAAGTCAAATACATGAATGACACGCCGCTCACTAATGCAATGGGCGGGCTGGTCGTTTCACGACGTTTCTTTGATCGCCTGCCGGCAGATTTACAAACATTACTCAGAGAAACTGGCAAAGCGACTGGTAAGCGACTGGTGAGCGCAACTCGTGAAGATAACCAGAAAAGCAGAGATGAACTGAGAAAACGCGGCATCACTTTTATTGCCTCTGACGAAGGCATATCCACCGAAAAATTAATTGCCATTCGTGATATTGCCGCCAGTGAACTAATGGCTCAGAATTATATTCCTGAGCAGCTAATTGAGCGCACCAAAACCCTGCTGCATGACTATCGCAATCCCCATACAGCAACAAATAATTAAGATCCCGGTCAATGCTCAGCTACCTGATTACCTTTCGCAATGGCCTGATCAGTATAGAAAATCTGCTCGCCGCCGCCAGTTTGCTACTCATACTGTTACTCGTTGCGCTGCAAATATTCTCCCGCAATCTGTTTGATATTGGCTTACCGAATATCGACACACTTTCCAGGCAACTGGTTCTGTTTATCATTTTTTTCGGTTCAATGCTGGCCATTGAACGCAGACAACATATCACCATTGATATCATCTGTAGCCTGTGTCCTGCAAGCCGTCGCCCGCTATTTCGTTTTCTTAATCTGGTCGCTGTCGGCATCTGTACAATCTTCACTTTCAGTGCGATGCGTTTCTGGAAAGATGCCTGGCAATATGCATCACCTTCTGAACACTGGCAGGTACTTATTGGCCTGATCATTCCAGCCGGATTCATGCTGCTGTCATTGCATTTTTTTCTCTCTGTTATCCTTGGCCCGGATAGAATCACGTATAAGATGACAGCACCGTGATACTACTGGCGACCCTTCTGCTGGTGGTACTCGCTCTCGCCGGGCTACCGTTATTTGTCGCACTGGGGGGCGGTAGCCTGCTGCTGGCAGCGAATGGATCTCTCGATTCAGCCCTGCTGATCATTGAGCTCAATCGACTCGCCTCATCGCCCAACCTGATTGCTATCCCGCTATTCACACTAGCTGGGGTACTACTGGCTGCTGGCGGCGCACCGCAACGCCTGATTCGTCTGTTCAACGCGATGCTTGGCTGGCTCCCTGGTGGCATTGCGATTGTTACTTTAACCGTCTGCGCCTTCTTTACCTCTTTTTCCGGCGCATCCGGTGTGACTATTCTTGCATTGGGCGGCCTGCTATTCCCCCTATTAACCAAAGCGCAGTATCCGGAAAAGTTTTCGCTCGGATTATTAACCACCTCGGGCTCTCTGGGATTGTTATTCCCGCCCAGTCTGGCCATCTTACTTTATGGCATTGTTGCCGGCGTGAACATAGACGATCTTTTTCTGGCAGGCATTGTGCCAGGCCTCCTGCTGATGCTGATACTGGCCGCTTACGCCCTGGTTGTGGGCATTCGCTTCAAAGTACCACGCAGGGAATATTCTTCGCAGCATTTATGGAAAACCATTCGTGCTTCCGCAGGTGATATTGCCCTGCCAGTTTTCCTGATCACTGGCATCTTTGGCGGCTTCGTCACCATCAGTGAAGCCGCTGCAGCCACCGTAATTTATGTACTGTTGCTGGAAACCCTTATCCATCGCTCGCTATCCATCAAGACACAGTTCTATCCGGTACTGATAGATGCAACCGTTCTCGCAGGCAGTATTCTAATCATTCTGGGTATGGCCATGGGGCTGACCAATTTACTGATTGATGCACAGTTACCCATGCACCTGCTGGACTGGATTGAAGACCGGGTTTCCAGCCCATTGCAGTTTTTACTGTTGCTGAATGTTTTTCTGCTAGTGGTGGGTGCCATGATGGATATTTTCTCGGCAACCGTGGTTGTTATTCCACTGATTTTGCCGTTGGCCCAGCGCTTTGGTATTGATCCGATTCACCTGGGCATTATCTTTCTCGCCAATCTTGAGATTGGTTACTGCACACCACCCGTGGGCATGAATCTTTTCATTGCCTGCCAACGCTTCCAGAAACCGGTTATTTTGTTGTTTCTCTCAACTCTGCCATTTCTGTTATTGATGCTGCTGTGGTTACTCCTGGTGACATATTTCCCGGTATTGTCACTGTGGTGGCGGAGCTGAATTTGCTCAACGAAAGCATCAGGATTACTTTATCAATTTTTCCCGAACAGTCTGCTTAGTGTGCTGATTTTGTGGTGGCAGAGCAGTTCGTTGTCCCAGTCGATTAAAAGAAGTCAGGTTTCCTTTGGTATCGATATAGCAAGAATATTCTATCGATTCCTCGGCACCTGATTCGCCCATTTCACCATAGACAAGGCGCTCCACATAATAACCATCATTGGTTTTATTGACCTTACCAGGACGAATCAGGCGCATATAGTCTCTTTTTTCCGAACGTTCGAGCGCCGTCTTCTGGCAGGTTTGGCGCGCTACCCATTTATCCGGAGAGATGGCGCGTTCCCACCAGTCATCAATGGCCGGCACTTCACTTTTGGCAATCATAAAGGCAATCATTGCCATCACAAACACAGGAATAAAACGACCAAACCCACGTCTTCGGCCAGAATGTCGGCTCGGTAGATCGTAACCCTGTTCATCATCAATATTGCTGAACTGCTCATCTTCATCATGGGTTTTACCCCGTTTGAGAACGGACTGACGACGACTGATTTGATCTTTATGTCTATTAACCATGTTGCATACCTGAGTATTGGGAGCCTCTAATAATTATCTTTCATATTAGAGATTCCCTATTGTTTAAAAGAGCGCTCTAAAAATCACCTGCCGAGCCACGTACCATGATATCTGTCAAAATATCCTTGACCTTGACTGCTGCTTCCAACAGATCCGGTGGCAATGTTGTTCCACCCTGAATCATCATGTCCATGTCCAGTGAATACAGCACAAATTGTCCATCCTTACCTTCAACCATCGCAATTCGACAGGGTAAATACGCTGAAAATGCATCGCTGTAATCCACCATTTTCATCGCAGTTACCGGATTACAAAACTGGTAGATTTTCAGAAAACGCTGATCTTCGCCTGTCATCATCTGCACCTGTTCTGACAGCGGTAAAGACCCTACATTTTTGATGTTATGCTCATTGGCGACTGAAAACATGGCCTCTTCGGCATCTTCCCAGCTAACGCCTTCTTCCAGTGGATATATCACCACCGTAGCATCTGCTGAATTTCCGGTTTCCTTCAATTTTTGCCACATATTGGCATACACTGTCTTTGCGCCCGGATCCAACGCATTAAACGCATTCACGTCAGGGCTAAACTTTGTGTATAAAACACCGCAAGCGATAATCGCCAGCAGACCGATAAGTGCCAGTAAATTACGAATTAAAGCCATTCCAACTCTCCTAATATTTTGTCATCTGTAAAGATTAGCGTCCACGAATCAAATTGTCGAGTAATTCCATTGATTTATCCCACTCATCGCCCTGATTCTGTCGACTTGCCATTAATTCCATCAGCGCATAGGCCAGCTCACGATTGCCCGCAGACAATTCCTGCAGCTTGGACAGGCGATACATATAGCCGCCTTTTTCCACCCGCAGAGTACAAACTAGCGCATACAGACTCAGGCTTTCTGCTGCAGCGGGATTATCGCTTATCACCGTGATCAATTTTTCCAGAGAGTCTTCCATATTACTTTCCAATATCCGGTAGTCTTTCGACACTCATTTCGGAGCCGGCTTACGCGCAACATTATCCCGCAAATAAATCGGCTGAGCCAGATCAGCAGACACCACATTGCCCAGTTCTACGCTGTTCTTCGCCAGGGTTGCAACATCTCTGGCTTCAGGATATTGCTGAGAAAATACATCGCTTGCATCAATATGGCACACTGACAGTAACTGCTGCTGATATTCCTCCCAGCCGTTACCCGCCGCTGACCACACAGAATCATCAGGTAAGCGAACATCTTCTGGTGCTGTCACCTGTTCCTGCCCCTGCAATTCTGCGTTGCCAGGTTTGTCCTGCCGCCAGGCGGCCCAGTAAACTTCCTGCATGCGCGCATCAATCGCTACCAGAACCCGTTGCTTCTGGTGCTGACGAATAATGCCCTGGGCAATGGCTGCCAGCGTCGACACAGGCACTACCGGCAAATCGGCAGCAAATGCCATACCCTGGGCGATGCCTGCTGCAATACGTAAACCCGTGAACGAACCCGGCCCACGCCCGAATGCAATGGCGTCCAGTTGGGCGAGTTTTATATCTGCTTCCTGCAATAGACTCTCAACCATGGGCAATATGAGACGCACATGCTCACGAGGTGCTATCTGCAAACTCTGCCTGACTTCGCCATCAAGCAGCAATGCGGCTGAACAGGCATGGGTTGCCGTTTCAATCGCCAGAATTTTCATGCTGTTGTACGGGTAAAAAAGTGGGCGACATCGTCTAACTGACGGGTCTGGCGCATGGGTGGCAAACTATCGAGAAATATCCGTCCGTAACGTTTGCTGGTCAGACGTGGATCACAGATCGTCAGTACGCCTCGATCACTGACATCGCGAATCAACCGGCCAACTCCCTGTTTAAGGTTAATAACGGCGTTGGGTAACTGCTCATCCATGAAGGGATTGCCACCCTGTTCGCGCAACGCATCAATGCGTGCCTGAATGACCGGATCACCGGGAGAAGCAAAGGGAAGCTTGTCGATGATGACGCAGGACAGGGCTTCACCACGCACATCCACGCCTTCCCAGAAACTGCTGGTACCAAGCAACACCGCATTGCCCTGTTCACGAAAACGCAGCAACAATTCATTACGCGGTGCATCACCCTGTACCAGCAATGGATATGGACTCAAGCGGCGCAACAATTTCTCGGCAAGATGCAATGCCCGGTAACTGGTAAACAACAGAAAGGCTCGCCCCTGACTTAACCGCAAAACATCCTGAGCCACGGTCAGGAAGGCATTGCTATAAGCGGGACTGGAAGGTTCAGGCATTTCTTCAGGCAGATACAGCAGGGCATTTTTCTGATAATCAAAAGGACTGTTAAGTTGCAGTGAAGACAATTCCGTCAAACCCAGCTTGCGATTGAAATGTTCAAACTGGCCGTTAACTGACAGGGTTGCCGAGGTAAACACCCAGGCATCCGGCAACGACTGGCGACGCTCCTGAAAATAGGTCGATATATCCAGCGGTGTGAGAGTAATACGGAATGACTGACGAAAAGTTTCAAACCAGTGGACGTGGTTTTCCAGCGGTTGCACTGTTGTTTGTAACAGCCGTTGGGCCAGTTGTTGACCACGTTTCCAGCATTTCTCAAGGCCGCGACTCAAACTGGCCACCGCCGCAAGTTCAGTGGTTAACAAACTGAGATATTTCTGTAACTGCGCCAATGCTTTGATTAAATCAGCCTGCTCTGCCAGCATTTTCCAGGCGGCGCGTTGATCTGATTTTCCCATCGCAAGCCGGACTTCCTGAACAGCGGTTTCAAGCTGTTTTGCCGCATCAGGTAAACCACTGACCTGACCTGTTTCACGCACATATTCAGAGATGCAGTCTCGCGTAAAATCTGTCAACTGCCGACTCGTCAGGCTAATACCAAAAAACCGCGTGGCCGTTTCCGGTAGCTGATGAGCTTCATCAACAATGATGGCATCAGCCTTGGGTAATAGCTCTCCAAACCCCTCTTCCTTAAGGGTCATATCGGCAAACAGCAAGTGATGATTGATCACCACCACTTCGGCTTCCATCGCTTTGCGACGGGCCTGCATCACATAGCACTGATTAAAACTGCCACATTCCGCTCCAAGGCAATTATCCGGCGTTGACGTCACCATTGGCCAGACCACCGAATCTTCAGGAATATTGACCAGCTCGGCAACATCACCCGACTGGGTTCGTCCGGCCCAGTCGCGGATTGACTGTAGCTGATCCTGCAACTGTTTTTTGCGTGAACGCCCCTCCATCAAAGCCAGCGTCAGGCGATGGTCACACAGATAGTTTGCGCGGCCTTTTAGTAGCGCAACTGTGACAGGTATTTGCAGAGCATCCCTGACCACAGGTAGATCACGGTGAAAAAGTTGATCCTGCAAATGCCGGGTGCCGGTTGAGATAATGATGCTACGACCTGATAGCAATGCCGGTAACAAATAGGCGAATGTTTTACCGGTACCGGTACCGGCTTCTACCACCAGGGTTGTTGACGCCTGCAAAGCCGATGAAACAGCGGCCGCCATCTCAAGCTGCTCCGGGCGGGCAGCATAACCTTTAATTTGCTGAGCAAGCGGGCCTGTATCAGACAGATAATGGGACAGATCGATCATTGATTAACCGGATCGATTATCCCAGATTTCATCGCCAATCTCGCCTTCATCGCTGGCCCACACCAGCCGACTGATAATTTTGAAACGGTTAACCGACATGGCGCCGCGTTTTTTTCTCGCTGAAGCACCCTGATCATCAAGTGCGTCGAGAATATCCCGTCGTTCAGCTTCATAGATTTCACGAGTTTCATAATTCTCATCCATAAGAACCAGCAGAATACTGTCCCAGTCCTGCTCAAGTTTAAGCTGGCCGATGCGCTGAACTGAACGGGCTTCAGAAAAAATCACCCGTCCCTTAATCTGTATTTTACGGCCTTCACGGCAGCCGCGACCGATAGCGTCATAACCACTTTGTTTATTTTTCGGCAACTCAAGATCCAGCAATCTGGCAGCGTCATGTTCGGCGATTTCTCCACTGACACCCGGCAAAGGTTTACCCGTAGTGCGTTTAAATTCCGCCGCCAGGCGACGCGCCTCACTGATCAGCTTATCAACAGAATAGACACCCATAAATATGTTGTGCGCCTAACGACTTTCGAGGGCAAAAATCTTCTTTTCTGCCTCTTTGATACCCGCTATATCCTTACGCGCTCGACGTGCCTCGGCAATGATTTTCCAGTTATCGATACGCAATAGCCGATCTTTCACAGACAGGGTATTTGATTTCAGGGCAAGCTGTTCAGCCTGGTAAGCCTGGCCTTGCGTTAACCGCACTGCCGCCAGCTTGCTCCACAGTCTGGCATTGCGTGGCTCAATCCGTAAAGCCCGCTCCAATGTCACGCTGGCAGCCTCATTCTCGCCAGACTGGCTGTGAATATCCGCCTGATCCAGCAGAGCAATGACAGCGGTATTATTCGACGGCATGCTATTGGCGCTCTCAGGAATGGGCTGCATCTCACCCATCGGTACCGGCTCACCCGAAGTGGGCACACCCAGAGGAAATGCCTGTACATCGGGCACACTGCCGGGTGCTGCCTGGGTTGTATTATCCACCACCGGGGGTAATTGTTGCTGGGGTGCGCGATTCACTGCACAGGCACTCAGGAAAGTGGCAAGCAGCAGGTAAACAAACATCTTCATAACATCAATCCTCATACCAGTCAGACAACTCCCCCGGGGTACTGCAACTGTCAATATCAGGCATGACACTTCCCGGCAGAAAGGGCAATTGTACGGCATTCAGACAGGCTTTTCCTGCCAGTAAACCGGTATCCGGATTGACCGGATACCAGCGTACCGTTTCAGGGACTGCCATCGTCACCGGTGTGACGCCCATTTGTTCATACAGATCGCCCCAGATACGCAGAGCGCCACTGGAACCGGTCAGGCCCATGGGCTGATTATCATCACGACCCACCCAGATTACAGCCAGCCGGTCTCCGTCAAAACCCGCATACCAGCTATCGCGCAGATCATCCGTGGTACCGGTTTTACCTGCCAGACCATACTCGGCTGAAAAACGTCCGCTAAGGTGGCGCGCTGTCCCCTGGGCAACCACACCCTGCAATGCACGTGTAATGACGACTGCCGGGCCAGGCTCGATTGCGGGAAACACTTCGAGTGGATAGCGTTGTAGTGGCTCACTGTGACTATCCAGCACCGCACGAATACTGCGTAACGGCATGCGGTAACCACCACTGGCAAAAGTCTGATACATACCGGCCACTTCAAGAAGACTCAGTTCAGCAGCGCCCAGCAGCAGAGAAGGATAAGGATTCAGGGTTGTCTCAATACCGAGTTTTTCCAGCGTGGTAAGTACCCGATGCAGGCCAACATCCAGCCCCAGTCTTGCCGTTGCCACATTATAGGATTTTGCCAGCGCCTTGTATAAAGTTACCTGCCCATGAAATTCCTGATCATAATTCCCAGGTGCCCAGGTCTGTGAACCAGACACCTCTATTTCCAGTGAGTCATCACTGATCAGGCTTGCCAGCGTATATTTCTTCTGCATTTGTAAAGCGGTTAGATAGACCGCTGGCTTAATCAACGACCCAACCGGCCTGAGCGCATCCAGAGCACGATTGAAACCGGCAAAACCGGCCTGCCTGCCACCTGCTAATGCTAGCACTTCACCGTTACTGACCTGTGTCACCAATGCTGCAGCCTGTAATTCCGGATGCGCTTCATCCAGCATTTTCAGGCGTTGTGCAATGCTGCTCTGCAATCCCCATTGCACCTGCGGATCCAGCGTAGTAAAAATCCTCAGCCCCTCATCTGTCAAATCCGATTCCGCATAATCCCGGCGTAGCTGGCGCCTGACAAGATCGATAAAACCCGGTAACGACTGACTGGTTTCAGCCATCACTTCAGCCAGCTCCAGACCCTCCTCCCGGGCGCTGGCTTCAGTCACTGTATCAATGAGTTGATGTTCGCGCATAATGCGCAACACCAGATTACGTCGCTCCAGCGCATTCTCGGGATGCCGTCCGGGATCAAAAGAGGAAGGCCCCTTGATCATACCAATCAGTAATCCAATCTGTGCAACTGACAATTCATCCGGTGGTTTCTGAAACAGGTAACGACTCCCCAGGCCAACACCATGAATTGCGCGCAAACCATCCTGCGCCAGATAAATTTCATTCAGATAGGCTTCGAGAATTTCATCCTTGTCATAATGCATTTCCAGCAGCAATGCCATCATGGCTTCATTCAGTTTTCGCCAGAGGCTGCGCTCATTACTCAGGAAAAAGTTTTTTACCAGTTGCTGGGTCAGCGTACTGCCGCCCTGAACAACACCTCCGGCACGCATATTCTGCCAGGCGGCACGCAAAATGCCACGAATTGAAACACCGTAATGGTGATAATAGCTTCTGTCTTCGACAGCAACCAGACTATCGGTTAATAGCTGTGGTACATCCTCCAGCTTGAGCAGTTCACGATCTTCCTGCCGAGCCGTGTGGATACTGCCAATTTCTATCGGATCAAAACGGATCAGTGAAATCCCCTGCTGGGCTTTTGCACTCCCCCCTTTTGCACGATCCAGCGCCACAATCTGTTGTCCAGAAAAACTGACAAAGACCTCGCGCGAAGGCTCATCAGCATCCCAGAAACGAAAGGGACGCGTGATGACATGAAAATCTTCACCCGTACGAGACACTTCACCGGGCCGACTTGCCTTCGCGCGAAAACGGTAGCCCATCGCTTTCAGCTCTCTGACAAAAGCTTCAACTCCCAGTTTTTTACCGGTAAACAATTCCAGCGGCCGAGCATAAACCCTGGCAGGCAGGGACCAGCGTTTACCCTCAAACTGGCTGCGAACCTTTGTATCCAGATAAATGCCATACCCCAGGAAACAAACCACAGCGATCAGCAGGATTTTGAACCAGAGTGAGCGGTAGAACTTATTTGGCGACTTTTTTCGTGTGCGTCGTCGCGGCTTGCGTTTGCGGGATTTTTTAACCATTTTGTCTACTTTGTATCGCCCTGTCAGGCAGCTTATTTCGTTAATTCAACCTGGAATCCACCCCGATTAGCGCACGCTGCTCGATACAGCACAACCGAATCCGAGTACAGTATAAACAGTACAGGGTGATTCTCAGCCGCTCAGTATACCGATCATCGAAAAAAGGCGCAGGCTATGTTCAAATATGTTCATTCATTACTTCTGGTCATTTTCCTGTTGGCCGGTTGCGCCAGCTCACCAGAGCGCGAGCCCTCCTCAACGCATTTACCACCAACACACAAACAAGGGAAGCGCGAGACGGTTCTGAATACGCTACACCATATGGTCGGGATTCGTTATCAGTACGGAGGCAATTCGCCCAAAGGCTTTGATTGCAGCGGACTCGTCTGGTACAGCCATAAACAGGCTGGAATCTCTATTCCTCGCACTGCCCGAGAACAAATGAATCGCAGCAACCCGGTTAACAGGAACAATATGCGTTCCGGAGATTTACTGTTTTTCAAAACGGGCTGGGGTAGTAACTACCACGTTGCCACCTACATTGGCGGTGGCCTGTTCATTCATGCTCCGTCTTCCGGAAAAAAGGTTTCTATCGCACGCCTGGATCACCCTTACTGGAAACAGCGCCTCCAACGTGTTGGTACTTTTTATCCCGTCAGGTAGTTTGATCTGGGTCAGATAGCTTATCTAGCATTCATTATATAGTGACTGGCAGAGGTAACAAGATGGATATAGCCACAGTTGAAAAACAGTTACAGGAAGAACGTAATGAGCTGATCAAGCGCGTAGAGAGTATTGGTCAGGACTATCGTCAGGGGCGTAGCGCAGACTCGCAAGAGCGTGCTGTCGAAACTGAAAATGACGATGTACTTGCTGAATTGCGTCGTGAAGCCAATGAAGAAATACAACAAATTGAGGTGGCTTTACAGCGGCTGAAAAACGGCACATACGGTACCTGCGCGGTTTGTGGTGAAGCAATAGCGATTGAACGGCTCAATGCACTGCCCTTCGCAAATAAATGCATTGATTGCAGCTAAGACCCAAAAAATTCACTATTTAATACGAGGTATTATTAAAATGTTTGGCGAAAAACACAACTTATTAGATGAACTACCAGAATTCAAAAACAAAATCCATGAGATGAAAATCAGCAACAAACACTTCTCCCGCCTGTTTGATGAATACCACGAACTCGACCATCAGGTATTGCGTATAGAAGAAAATATTGAAACGACATCGGATGATTTTCTGGATACCCTGAAGAAAAAGCGCCTGCTGTTGAAAGATGAACTTTTTGGTCTGTTACAGACTACTTGATGCTTGGGTCATGTTTGATATGTAGAGTGAGAGTTACTGGTAACTCTCACTTTTGCAAGTGATGCAGCTAATTTCTTGAAGCAATCTATGTACTTTCTATTTCCTAGCTTAATTGAATATTTTACAACTGTAATGCGAGAATTTCATGTCGTCCGTCAGGATTGTATAGTCATTGGATAATGCCTGAGTGATTAGCATTCTGTCGAATGGATCTTTGTGATGAAAAGGCAATTCCTGTAATTGCAGGGCATCTTCGCCCGAGAAGGACAGGAGCTGGAACCCGGTTTCTAGCGCAATGGCAACAGGGTCGAAATTAATTTCCAGTTTACCAATGGAAGACTTGATCATTAATTCGGCCACACTAATTGCACTCAGGTAGATCGTATTAACCTGCGTTTCAAGCGCTTCCTTATAAGTGTTTGTGAGGTGATCCGGTCTGGAAATAGCCCATAAAAAAATATGGGTGTCGATGAGGATATTCAACGAACTTTACCGTAAAACATCTCGTTGATATCTTCAATTTCATCAAGAAAATCATCCGGGATTTCTACCTGATCACCTAACAGACCCAGCTTTCTTTTACCTTCAGGCTGGTGCGGCACTAAATCGACCAGAGGCAGGTTATTTTTGGCGATGACGACCTTTTCGCCATGAAAAACCATATCGACCAGCTTCGATAATTGCGTTTTTGCTTCGGAAATATTTACAATCATTCTACCAATCCCTCGAAAGAAACCATTTAGACCAGAATAGACCAACTAGACCAATATTGCAAATATTAGAAATAAATAACACCAGGAAAACAAACCGCCATCCCATGAAAATGCAACCGGCTGTTTTTTATAAAAATAAAAGATGGGCGTCTTATTTATTCCCAATACATCCTAAGAACCTTGATTACGTCAACCGGGATGATGCCAATCTTATTGGCCTGTAACTCTGGCAGTAAAAGTTCAGTTATTTCAAGCAAACGTGTGTGTCAAAATGAGATCGGACCTAATTCAAACCTATAAGTCCAGATCACTCACAGCAGTATCATCAGGAGCTTCCAGCTCTTTTAATTTCCCCTCAAGATTACTGATGGTAAGATCACGCTCACTTATCTGTTTTTCAAGTGTTTCAACCGTTGCTTGCTTATTTTTCAGCGCCTGTTTTAGCTGATCATCACCCGTATCATCCTGTTCGCTATTTTGTAACTGCGCCCTGAGTTTGTCATTCTCACCGAGAAGAATAGTCAGGCAACCGCTCAGATCATTGTTGGTACGCTCAATACTGCCAACGGATTTATCCATTGCTTCTCCATGCGGGGTTTCCAGTTGAGAAATCAGCGTCTTCAAATCATTAATATTACCTTGTTGATCTGTCACGATCCTGGTCATTTCACCCATACTCAGGACTGAGCCATTATCTGCAGCAAGATCCATCGTCAGCTCATCACCTGTTGAATTCACTGGTGATTCCTCCAGCTTGCTCAGGCTTTTATCCAGCACCTCATTCTCATTCTCTACGGCTTCGAGGATTCGATTTATTTCATTCAGACCTTCAACGTCAGTGCCATTATCATTGAGCTGTTGGCGCAGCGCCCTCATGGCTTCATGTTGATTCTGGATAATAGATTTCAATGATACAAATTCATTTTCATAGGTATTAATGGTTGTTCGGGTTTCGTCCTCTTCTCCTGATGAAGCATCATTGAGAACAATTTCAATTTCTTCTTCTGTTGTCACTTCGTCTGACTGGACTGAAAAATACTCTGAAAGTAATCGGTTCAGTTTTTCACCATATTGTTGTTGGTATTCTTGCGTTTCAGGACCGACAGGATGCGTCTCTTTTTCAATGGTCAGAATGGATCGGCGCAAGGCTAAGACTGAGGGCTGCACCTCCTCTGTATCACCATCAGAATCCTTCATCTGCTTTTCTTCGAGCGATTCCATTAGCGCGACTTCTTTATCAAGATGGTCGATATAACGGGTTTTTCTCACCCGGGGCTTGCTGCGTTTAAGACTGCGGCTCCGAACCCAGAAGAACAGGGTAGCCACGAACAAAACAATAATCAGTTCAGCAACACCCATTGCCAGGAAGGGATGGACAGGTATTTTTTCCATGCTTAACTTTCTGCCTCATCATCGTCGGTCTCATCGTCATCGCCGCTTTTCTTTTTACGCTTGAGGAACCACCAGACTCCACCGCCCACTAATCCAAGCAATGTGTTAATACCGACAAATACAGCTCCAACCATTACCATACTTGCACCTGATTCTTCAGTCTCAGGCTCTGATTCTGGCTCAGCTTTTGGTTCCGGCTCGACTTCTGGCTGTGTGTTTTTCTCCATTTCAGGTTTCTGTTCAAGCACGAGTTCCGGCATCGGTTCGGGCTTTGATTCGAGTTTCGGTGGAACTGTTTTATCTATGGCAGGCTTAGGTTCTTCTTCAGGTTCTGGCACCTGCTCTCCTGCTGGTTCTATAACATTCAGGATAACCGTTTTTTCTCTCTGAAAAGTACTGCCCTTAGCAATAAGATGAACGGTATAAGCGCCCGGATATTCAAAGGCCAGTGTATTGGAGTACTTGCCATCCGATACCTGCTGGTCACCATATTGGCCATTATCAAACAGATCAAAAGCCACCTCTGCCTTATCCGGATCAATTATTCGCATGTAAAATTCTGTATTTGCCAGTACCGCTTCACGATTAACCAGCTCACCATTTTCTTCGAGCCAGGAAGCAATAATGATATCTTTGTTGGTAGGGATTCTGGTTTCCTGTAAATTATTTTCAAGCGACATATTGGTGACTATGTAGGCATGATTATTCCCTGATGTCGATAATAACCTCCAGATGCCAGGCGTTGGGGCTGTCACTGTTACCATGTCAAAATGATGTGACTCGAACCAGGTGACATTTTTGGGTTTGTTTTTTGCGCTGATTTTCTTGCCGGAAGGTGTTTGCAGCAAAATACGTACTTTTGCATTATCTTTTGAAGCAACCAATGTGACTTCTTCAATAGCATCATCAACCGTAAATTCACCGCCTTCAATGGGTAACATATCCGGACTTTTTGATTGCTGAAAAATAGAAGAGAAAACACTGTGCAAATCCTGATGTGTTTCTGCCAGTTGATACAATCCGCCCGATTGTTCTGACAGGTCTTCCATCAAATCCACATCAGAAGATTGGGTGAATGCGACAGTATAGACCTTGATGTTCTTTTCCTTGAGCTGGCTAATTAGATCTGCGTAGATCGCCTCTCTGAGCCGGTTGTCCTTCTTCTTGCTACCAACATCCATTTTTCCGTCAGACATCAATACCAGCATTTTGTCGCGGTCAGGAAGCTGCTGCTTGTCCAGCATCGCCATTCCCTTAACAAGAGCAGCATGCAGGTTAGTATAAACACCTTTTGATGAAACTTTATCGGCAGATGCCAGAATACGCCGATTGGTTTTTGCAGAGGGATGGGTTAATCGCAACACTGGGTAACCATTATCACTAAAGCTGATCAGGCCGACTCTGTCTTCTTTAGCCAACAGTGACATAAACATTTTTGCTGCTGGCACACGCAGTTTATCCGGGTCATTTTTCGCCATACTGCCTGAACTGTCTATAATCAGGACAGCATCCACAGGAGCAGATTTTTCACCCGCCAATACTATATTAGGTAACCACGAAGAACTGAAAACTAAAAGGCACAATAGCGCCCGGCTCATCCTGTTGGACGGTCTTCTAGCATGATGCATCCTGGCCATACAATGAATTCCTTTGAACGTCTATTTACATGTATTTCAAGCTATCGGCCTGATTGATAGTCAATTGAACATTTTTTCCGAAAAAAAAGAGGCCTGAGGCCTCTTTTTTGATATTTATGTTTAAAAAAGATCAGTCATCAACCGCCTTCATGCTCAGGCGAATACGGCCCTGCTTATCCACTTCAAGCACCTTAACCTTGACAACATCGCCCTCGGACAACTTATCACTGACCTTTTCTACACGTTCTTCACAGATCTGGGAAATATGTACCAGACCATCCTTGCCCGGCAAAATAGTCACAAAAGCACCGAAATCCATCAGTTTGGCAACCTTGCCTTCATAGACATGACCGACTTCAACATCGGCCGTCAACTGCTCAATTCTGCGGCGAGCCTCTTCGCCTCCTTCACTATCGACAGAAGCAATTTTTACCATACCGGAATCATCGATATTCACAGTAGCACCGGTCGCTTCAGTTAATGCGCGAATGGTCGCGCCACCCTTGCCAATTACATCACGGATACGATCAGGGTTGATCTTGAAGGTGATATAGCGAGGTGCAAAATCTGACATTTCTTCACGCGGTGATGAAATGACTTCATTCATTTTATCCAGAATATGCTGCCTGGCATTGTGTGCCTGAGCCAGCGCTTTCTCCATAATTTCCTGAGTAATACCGTCAATCTTGATATCCATTTGCAGGGCTGTCACCCCATCTTTGGTACCCGCCACCTTGAAATCCATATCGCCAAGATGGTCTTCATCGCCCATGATATCAGTCAAAACAGCATAATCACCGCCTTCCTTGATCAATCCCATAGCGATACCCGCAACTGGAGATTTTAGCGGCACGCCCGCATCCATCATCGCCAAACTGCTACCACAGACACTGGCCATAGAGCTGGACCCATTTGATTCAGTGATTTCAGACACCACCCGAATAGTGTAGGTGAAGTCTTCAACATTTGGCATGACGGCATTAACACCGCGTTTTGCCAGACGCCCATGCCCAATCTCTCGGCGTTTTGGGCTACCAACACGACCGGTTTCGCCAACACAAAAAGGCGGGAAATTGTAATGCAACATGAAGGATTCACGGCGTTCACCCATCAAGGCATCAATAACTTGCGCGTCACGCTCGGTGCCCAGCGTTGTTACTACAAGCGCCTGAGTCTCACCACGTGTAAACAGAGCAGAACCGTGGGTACGCGGCAAAACACCTGTACGAATGGTAATCGGCCTGACAGTTTCAGTATCACGACCATCAATACGTGGCTTACCTTCAAGGATACGGCTGCGAACAATTTTCTTTTCCAGCTTTGACATGGCTGCCTGGATTTTATCCGTATCGGCATTTTCGTCATTAGCTAGCAGTTTTTCAAACGCTTCGGCACGTACCTGATCCAGATGTGCATATCGATCCAGCTTCTCAGCGATCTGATAACCCTCTGTAAATCCAGCTTCACAGGCTGCGGCAACGGAGCTGGCCAGGCTTTCATCGGTGGCCGCGGCTTCCCATACCCAGGGCTCTGCATTCACTTCAGCCGCCAGTTCAGCAATCGCCTTAATCGCTGCCTTCGATTGTTCATGTCCGTATACAACCGATCCCAGCATAATTTCTTCTGATAATTCACTGGCTTCAGACTCAACCATCAAAACAGCATGCTCTGTCCCGGCAACAATAAGATCCAGCTTTGATTCTTCAAGCTGACTGACTGAGGGATTTAAAACATACTCATCGTTAATATAGCCAACACGTGCAGCACCTACAGGACCGCTAAATGGCATGCCGGAGATAGACAGCGCAGCAGACGTACCTAGTAATGCCGGGATATCCGGGTCGATTTCCGGATCCAGTGACATCACTGTAGCGATCACCTGCACTTCGTTTACAAAACCTTTCGGGAACAGCGGGCGGATCGGGCGATCAATCAGGCGACTGATCAGCGTTTCATTTTCACTCGAACGACCTTCACGGCGGAAAAAACCACCAGGAATCTTACCTGCAGCATAAGTACGCTCCTGGTAATCTACCGTTAAAGGGAAAAAATCCCTGCCCTGTGCACAATTTTTCATACCAACCGCTGTGACCATGATAACAGTGTCACCCATGCTTACCATCACAGCGCCCGAGGCCTGGCGGGCAATTTCACCGGTTTCAAAGGTAACGGTGTGGGCACCATACTGAAAGGATTTTTTAATTGGGTTCACGTAGATTCACCTTGGCCGCCATGCAGCTATATGATTGAAAAGTTAACAGAAACGCAGAACCTGGATCTAGCGACGCAAACCGAGTCGTCCGATCAAATCCTGATAGCGAGAAACATCCTTGCTTTTGAGGTAATCGAGCAGTTTTCGACGGCTACTGACCATGCGCAACAAACCCTGACGGGAATGATGATCATGCTTGTGCTCCTGAAAATGCCCGGTCAACTGGGTAATATTTGCAGATAACAGGGCCACTTGCACTTCAGGTGAACCCGTGTCACCCGTTGCCTGCTGATAATCCTTAACAATCTGCCCTTTTTGCTCTGTACTTAATGCCATTACACTCAACTCCGAAAAAAAATCATTGCCGCCATGGGGGTGCGTATTCTACCCCCCGGCAGGTATTCACTCAATAGTTTAACCTAAAAACCTCAACCGGGCTGCTAGCCCGCCTTCATTAACCGTCTGGGCGCTACCCGACCATCATCAAGAATCTCACCCATGCCCAGAAATGTAGAATTGCCTTCATACAGACGGACCCAGCCTTCAGTCGGCACCTGGGGTACCAATACAGGCTGTCCCTGCTGCACATAAAATGCCGCATCGCTAGTTAGACGCACTTCCGGCCATTGTGTCAATGCTGATTCCAGCGGCAATAATAATGAATCCAGTGAATGTCGATCCTGTTGACGCATATTTTCCAGAGCATCCAGTGTCACCATTCCAGCCTCTTCGCCCACGCAATCATAAGGCCCGACCGCTGAGCGTCGCAGCCTGGACACATGCGCACCACAACCCAGCATTTCACCAATATCTTCAACCAGAGTTCGCACATAGGTTCCCTTGGAACAATGAATATCGAGCTCCAACGTGGTCTCACCAATAGCCGTCAACGTCATCTCATGGATGGTTACTTCACGTGGCTCACGTTCCACCTCAATACCCTTGCGGGCCAGAGTGTACAGACGTTGCCCCTGGTGCTTGAGCGCCGAATACATGGGAGGAATCTGCTGGATTTCTCCGCGAAAATGCTCCATAACGGCTTCCAGTCTGTCTTCTGTATACTGCTCTACAGGGCGCGTTTCCAGCACCTCACCTTCCGAATCACCGGTTGTTGTTTTCACCCCAAGCTGACAGGTTACCTGGTAGCGTTTATCCGCATCCAGCAAAAAACCCGAAATCTTTGTTGCAGCGCCCATACAAATGGGCAGCAACCCAGACGCCAGTGGATCAAGGCTGCCCGTATGCCCAGCCTTATTGGCAAAAAACAACTGTTTAACAGCCTGAAGTGCTGCATTGGAAGTAATCCCGGTGGGTTTATCCAGCAACAAAATGCCATGCACTGGCCTTCCTTTCTGTCGTCTGCGAGCCATCGTTTAACTAACCTATTGTTCGTGTTCAGACTGAACTGCTTTATCAATCAGGGCGCTCATATAAGCACCATGTTGCAAAGAGTTGTCGGGGTAAAATCGCAGTTGCGGAATACTGCGCATACGCAGGGAACGCCCCAGCAGGTGACGCAAATGACCGGCTGCACGTGTTAACACCTGCAGAGATTGCGTCTGATTTTCAGCATCCCCAAGCGTGGAAAAAAACACTTTTGCATGCGCCAGATCACGCGAAACTTCAACCGCAGAAATGCTCACCATACCCAGGCGCGGATCCTGTATTTCCTGCCGAACCATGACGGACAGTTCACGTTGCAGTTGCTCAGCAACGCGCCGAGTACGAGGAAATTCTCTTGGCATTACGACATCCTTCCGATCATTCTACCGTGCGCGCTTTTTCACTACGCTCGAAGATTTCGATCTGATCACCCGGCTTGACATCATTGTAGCTTTTCACACCAATCCCGCATTCCGTGCCAGCACGAACTTCATTTACGTCATCTTTGAAGCGTCGCAGCGATTCCAGTTCACCCTCATATATAACCACATTATCGCGCAATACCCGAATCGGTGCACTGCGCTTCACTAAACCATCAACAACCATACAACCGGCAATGGCACCCAGCTTTGGCGAGCGAAAAACATCCCGCACTTCAGCCAGGCCGATAATCTCTTCGATGACCTCTGGTGACAGCATACCACTGACCGCCATTTTCACTTGATCAATCGCCTCATAAATAATGCTGTAGTAGTGTAGGTCCAGCTCATTATCTTCAATAATTCGCCTCGCCGCAGAATCTGCGCGGACATTAAAGCCGATCACAACGGCATTCGAAGCCACTGCCAGATTCGCATCTGTTTCAGTGATTCCGCCAACGCCACTGGAAACCACTACAACCGTCACTTCGTCTGTCTTGATGCTAGTCAGAGACTCCCGTAATGCTTCCACACTGCCCTGCACATCTGCCTTTAAAACAATGTTCAGTGTCTGCTTTTTACCAGACCCCATGTTGGAAAACATATTATCCAGTCGCGCCTGCTGCTGGCGTGAAAGCTTGGCTTCACGAAGCTTCTGCTGGCGGAATTCTGCGACGCTGCGCGCCTTACGCTCATCGGTTATAACCTGCGCATCGCTGCCCGCATTAGGCGCACCTGAAAGCCCCAGGACTACCGCAGGCATGGATGGCCCGCAGGTATCAATCGGGGTGCCTGACTCATCAAACATTGCCCTCACACGGCCATATTCATGGCCTGCAACGAGAGCATCACCCTTGCGCAAGGTGCCCTGTTGAACCAGTACGGTAGCCACAGGCCCGCGCCCCTTATCGAGACTCGATTCAATAATAATTCCCTGAGCAGGCGCTTCAACAACAGCGGTTAATTCCAGCAATTCGGACTGCAATAACAGAGCATCCAGCAAATTATCCACACCCTCACCCGTTTTTGCGGATACAGGTACAAACTGGACATCCCCGCCCCAGTCTTCAGGGATAACGTCATGCTGTGACAGTTCGGTTTTGGCGCGTTCAGGATCAGCATCCGGTTTATCTATCTTGTTGATTGCAATAATCAACGGCACACCAGCAGCTTTACTGTGCTGAATAGCCTCAATGGTTTGCGGCTTAACGCCATCATCAGCAGCCACAACCAGCACCACAATGTCCGTTACCTTTGCACCACGAGCACGCATAGCGGTAAAAGCGGCATGGCCGGGCGTATCCAGGAAACTGATCATGCCCCTGGATGTCTCCACATGATAGGCACCAATATGCTGAGTAATACCGCCCGCCTCAGCATCAGCAACGCGAGAGCTACGAATATAATCAAGCAATGAAGTCTTGCCATGATCGACATGCCCCATAATAGTAACAACGGGAGGTCGGGGTGATTTTTCACCCTGAACTTCTACTGCCTGCTGCTCCAGCTCAGTTTCAACATCAACCGTTTTGACCGTCTTTGCCACATGCCCCATTTCTTCGACCACCAGTGTCGCCGTATCAGCATCCAACGACTGATTAATCGTCGCCATAACGCCCATACCCATCAAAGTCTTGATCACTTCTGCTGCCTTGATAGACATTTTCTGCGCCAGATCGGATACTGTTACTGCCTCGCCAATTTCCACATCATGAACAACAGGCTCTGTGGGACGCTCAAACCCATGCTCAGATGATGTCGTTACGGTAGCATTACCGCGAAACGGTTTTTTCTTGCGTCGTCCCGCCTTGCCACTGCTAACATGCAGCTCATTTCTGCCATATTTTGTGCCTTTACCTGCGCCAGCGGCACCACCATGGCGTTTCTGCTTACGTTCCTTGCTCGGACGCGCACCTGCCTTATTAGCTGTAGCCGGCGGCGTCTGTCCTTCACGTGACTTCGCACCCTCTGTTTCTTTATGCTGCAGAGCAAGAGCATCGCGTTCCGCAGCTTCTCGCTGCTTCGCTTCTTCAATCTGTTTAAGCTCTTCTTCAGCCTTGCGCGTCGCTTCATCCTCGGCCTGCTTAAGCGCCATACGTTCGGCCTCAAGCTTTGCATCTGCTTCGGCCGTGATGCGTGCTTTTTCTTCCGCTTCAACATCCAGTTTTTTCTGTTGTTCAGCTTCCAGGTCAGCCCGCTTCACATAGGTACGTTTCTTGCGCACCTCAACAGTCACGGTCTTTTTACTTGCAGAAGAGCGTGACGACACCTTCAATTGACTGTGTGTTTTGCGCTTAAGCGTCACTTTTTTCTTCGTTCCAGCTTCTGGATCATCAGACTTGCCATGGCTCTTCTGCAAAAAAGCCAGCAACTGCATTTTTTCCTGATTGCTGATAGTTGCTTCCTCGCTGGAAATACCCACACCGGCTTCATCCAGCTGGGTCAACAACCGATCAACCGGCAGGCCAACAACATCGGCAAATTGTCTTACTGTTATATCTGGCATCTTCTTAGACGTCTCCCGGGATTACCTATCCCTGCTCCTGTTCAGTGAACCAGGGTTCACGGGCTTTCATAATTAACGCACCAGCCCGCTCCTCAGTCATATCTTCAATATCATCCATCAGATCGTCAACAGCCTGTTCAGCCAGATCTTCCATGGTAATAATACCTTTGCTAGCCATCTTATAGGCCAATTCTTTATCCATGCCTACCATTGCCAACAAATCTTCTGCAGGCGCCTTATCTCCCGCATGTTCTTCAACACTGATCGCTCGTGTTAATAACACATCCCGGGCACGGCCGCGTAACTCTTCAACAATATCCTCATCAAATTCTTCAATCTGGATCAATTCACTGTTAGGCACATAGGCAATTTCCTCAATGGTCGAGAAACCTTCCTGCGCCAGAATAACCGCAACTTCCTCATCAACATCCAGATCCTTCATAAACAGCGCCTGCAGCTCAGACGCTTCGTTTTCAGACTTCTGCTCCGCCTGCGCCACATCCATGACATTGAGCTCCCAGCCAGTCAACTGACTTGCCAGACGAACATTCTGCCCACCGCGGCCAATCGCCTTGGAAAGCTGGTCTTCAACCACAGCCACATCCATGCTGTGTTTATCTTCATCAACAATGATGGAAGCCACTTCAGCAGGAGACAGCGCATTAATCACAAACTGGGCAGGATTATCATCCCAGAGGATAATATCAACACGCTCTCCAGCCAGCTCGGTAGACACCGTTTGTACGCGGGAACCACGCATACCCACACAGGCACCAACCGGATCTATGCGAGGATCATTCGTCAATACGGCAATCTTGGCTCGCAATCCCGGATCGCGCGCAGCTCCCAGTATTTCAATCAGCTCCTGACCCACTTCTGGCACTTCCAGCTTGAATAACTCAACCAGAAACTCCGGCACAATACGGCTAACAAAGAGCTGCGGGCCGCGTACCTCAGAGCGAATTTCACGCAGATATCCGCGCAAACGATCACCCGGCCGTACCGCTTCACGGGGAATCATATCTTCCCGATAGACAACCGCTTCGGCATTATTGCCCAGGTCGAGATACACGTTACCGCGCTCAACCCTTTTAACAATCCCATGCACCAGCTCACCAACGCGATCCTGGTAGGCTTCAACGACCTGGGCGCGCTCAGCTTCGCGCACTTTCTGTACGATAACCTGCTTGGCTGCCTGCGCACCAATACGGTCAAAACCAATAGACTCCATCTCTTCTTCAATAAACTCGCCCGGCTTGATATCCGGCTGTTTTTCAGCGGCATCTTCGGGCAGAATCTGATAAGACGGATGACGATAACCGGCCGTTTCGTCAGCCAGCATCTCTGCTACTGGTACACCTTCAACCACTTCCCAACGGCGAAATGTCAGATACACGCCCGTCTCACGGTCAATAGTAACCCTGACATCAATTTCTTCACGATTGCGTTTCCTGGTCGCAGACACCAGTGCCGCCTCTATGGCGCCAAATATCACTTCCCTGTCGACACCTTTCTCGTTAGAAACGGCGTCTACCACCATTAAAATTTCTTTGCTCATCCTGATCCTCAACCCTTCAGAAATCCGGCACCAGTCGCGCACGGTCTATCTGCTCAAGTAAAAAACCGAGTTCCTCACCGGTTTCTGTTAACAATACAACCTGATTATCCTCCAAACCCTGCAAGGTACCCTTGTATTTCCTTCTTCCATCCACTGGCGCCAGCAGGTGAATTACCGCCTGCTGACCACAAAAACGTTCAAAATCAGCTGCCTTAAAAAGCGGCCTGTCAAGCCCTGGGGACGATATCTCCAGCGCATACTGCCCAACAATCGGATCCTCAACATCCAGAACGCCACTCACCTGATAACTGACTTTCTGACAATCTCCAACGCCAACACCCTGATCATGATCAATATAAACCCGTAACACACCCTGCTGGCTGCCAGTATATTCGATACCAACCAGCTCATACCCAAGCCCCTCAACAACAGGCTCAATCAACTTGTGCAGCTCGGTTGTAGTTCGCGCCATATCAATCGACCAGAAACAAAAAATGAGCCTCAGGCCCACTTAAAATAACACCAGATCAAACTTAAACCAGTCAAGTCTAACCCCTCGAAAATCGCAGGGAGTATAGCAGAGAATCGCGCCACAGAAAACCACTAACCTACAAGCCGATCATCTTTGCTATAGTCCACCTTCTTTAAAATATCGGAATCATTATGAAAACCCGCATTAATTACCTTATTCTCGCCCTTTTTTTATCAACCGCACAGTCTGTTTTGGCACTACAATCTGATAACCAACAAGCCAGGCAGAGCATAAATGCCCAGGCGGGCAAAGTATTTCTGGAAGCCAATGCGAAACAGAAAGACGTGCTAACAACAGACAGCGGACTCCAATACAAGATTCTCACCGCCGGCAGGAAAGATGGAAAACAACCGGGACCTCGCAGCAAGGTCACCGTTAATTACGAAGGTCGACATCTGGACGGCACAATATTTGATAGTTCGTACAAACGCAACAAGCCGATTACTTTTCCATTGAACCGCGTCATCAAAGGTTGGACGGAAGGTTTACAGCTAATGCAGGAAGGCGCGAAGTACCAGCTCTATATTCCGGCAGAACTCGCCTACGGGCCGCGAGGAGCGGGTGGATCCATTAAACCGGATGAAACATTGATTTTTGATGTAGAGCTGCTAGAAGTTGATTAGGGGCCATTCAAGAATAGGATATTTTCAGCAGCAAACTGTTGAAACCTCTCTGATCGGCCGCTCTAGCAGTATTTATGCACCGGGCGCCAATACCCCCAAAGAGAGATCGAATTAGAACATTCGAAATAGCAGAACTGCAGAAGCCCTATTGCAAAGGCATCTGCATAATCAATATTAAATCCTGAATGTTAATAACACCATCCGGTGATTCGGATGGATAAACATCACCGTGCGCAAGCTCCAACTCGGTAGCAGCCAAGGCGCCCAACGTGACGCGTGTTGCAATTAAAACATCTGCGGCATTGATTAATCCATCCGGCGCGCCAAGTGGTGCAAGGTCGCCATCAGCAAAGTTAAAACTCAGGGGAATTGGATCACTGCCATCGATTAATCCATCACCATCGGAGTCGTCCGATAGCGGATCAGTATCCTGTCCTGGTGTATAGGCTAAGGGATTACCATCGTAGGCAACTTCGGCAAAATCATCTAGTCCATCAGCATCAGTATCGGTGAGCAGAGTATTGGTCCCGATTTGCATTTCTAGTGCATTGCTTAAGCCATCACCATCTATATCTGGATCGCAGACGTCGCCTTCGCCATCATTGTTTGCATCGAGTTGAGCAGGGTTAGGGAGAACAGGGCAGTTGTCATTGATATCTGCAATCCCATCACCATCCTGATCAGACTGGACTTCGAGTGATAGCAATATCTCATTGTCAGCTCGTTCAGGCTCCACTTCAGTTGCGCTAATCTGCAAGGTTTGCAATTGTGCGCCTGGCAGGTCTGCACTCAAATCAATTTGTATATCTGTACTGTTACCATTTATGAGTACTCCCAAATCACAGGTGATTGTTCCTGCAGCATGACTACAGCTACCCTGACTTGCTGCAGCAGAAACAAAACCAATACCAGCCGGCAATACATCTGTAAATTGCACGAGACTCGCGTCATCGGGCCCTTGATTTGTTACAGTCACCGAATAAGTAAATACTTCGGCTTCAACGAGTGGATCAGGCGGTGAGGTCTGAACTTGTAGACTAAGATCAGCCTGAATGAGGCGCACAATCACCAGACCTTCATCGCGATCACCGATAATAATACTGCCGCTAGAAAAATAAGGGTAGACGCTCCATGCACCATCAAATGCAGTCAGAGAGTCTTTAGATGGGTGAGTATCTATATTTGCAACTTCCTGTAACTGCGCGTTAGCAAGATCGACAGGTTCAAGTATGCGCAAGCCTGTCGTATAGTTAGCGGCAAAGATGAGATCATTGTGAACGTAAAGATTGTGGTCGATTGATTGAACTTGGGCTTCATAAAAACCGAGGTGGAATGGGTTATCCAGATCTGATACGTCCCAGATATGCGTGCGGGTAAAGTTAATATTGGGATTGTTGCGTTCATCCAACTCATCATTTGAGATAAAATACATCTGGTCTTCCGTTAACCAGCCCTGATGAGTATAGGATGAATTCAGATATGGGACACGCGACAACATGACCGGTGAACTTTTATTGGTGACATCAACAACAGTCAAGGTATCTTCATTTGCACTGAATGCAATCTCGTTGCCTGTGTAGAAGACATCCGGTCCTTGATAAGTGACAACCTGCGTGTCGTGCGTATAACCATCACCGGCATAACCGCCTGCTAGCGTTGGGCTGGCTGGATTGCTGAGATCAAGAAAGTGCAGACCGCCACTGTACGTATTGGCGCCCACGATGTATGCGAAACCGGTCATTTCGTTTATTGCAATGTTATGTGCTTTAGTAAATCCACTGTAGTGAGCCGTTTCTGTAAAGGCAATCGGTGGGTTAGTGATAGTGCGCAGATTAGTAAGATCAAAGATCTGTAATCCATGACTGCCGTTATTATCCGAAACAATATAGGCATGATCAGCGTAAACCTTGACATCACGCCAGGCGGTTATGCCAGTATGGGTGGCTAAAGAGCCAAGATAAACAGGATTATAAGGATCAGTAATATCTACAAACGCTGTCCCGTCAGTGCGACTAACTAACGCATATTCTTTATTGTCTAATGCATCCGTCCAGCCCCAAATATCTGCGCCACGTATATTATTACCTGAACCACCGATATTTACATGTGGCAGCTGCGCCATCAGCTCAATATTAAAAGCGGTGAACGGACCACCAGTTCCACCACCACCCAGACTCAGGTCACCTTTTTCAGAAATCGGATCGTCGTGAGCATGTGTGACACCAGTTATAAAAAGCAGCCCTGAAGAAAGTAATGCGAGAATGAATATAGGAATTTGTCGTTGCATGCTTCTCTCCTGGATGAAACCAGATTATTCCATTTCATGATAATAACGAGACGCCCACCTCTTGAAAATTAAAGCTAACTCTATATTGTTCACAAATCAAGGATATGACGATTAAGGAGGTCATCATCTGCTACAGATAAAATTTGATGACATTTTTAATGCTCGTGAACGTCAACAAGATATCTTCACTCAGGAAAAGAAAACAAAAAAATACCGCTATTGGCAGCGGCAAGTATAAACAGGATATTGAGGCTAGACCTCAACATCCTGAAGAGCTGGTTTCTCCGAATTTTATCTGGAAAACACCACGTTAGAAACATTTCCAGCGGTGAACAGGCCTCTACCATCTTTCTTACTTGTCAGTTTATTCTGACTATCAATCACCACACCATTCACTTTCAGGCCTTTAAAATGAATGTTGTTAATGCTGCCGCCCTTATTTCCGTAAAGTGTACTTTGATGATACGGAACAGACGCCAACTGGATGTTTTCAAAAGTCAGGCCGTCAATTACCTTACTTGCCTCAAGTCTTGGGTCACCCCAATAGACAATCTTGTTTGGGTCATTAGCGGCGGCGTGCGAACTTACCATGCGCAAACCCATCAGACGGTATAGATATTTCTCTTCAATGCGGATATCGCGGAAGATCGATGCCTTGAAGGCTCGGTTCCGGTTAAAGCCCATTGAGCTGAAGATGGCACTTGTGCTGCGCAATTCCGGCTGATCCGACTCACTGGGGCTGTAATCGTTAAACACATCGCTGTGGATAATATCAATATCAGAGACCTGATTATTCTGGGATACCAGGGTGAGTTTCCAGGCAAACTTGAATACGGCACCGGCAGTCTGCTGCCAGATGACCATGCGTCTTACGGTCTGCTTACCATAATACAGTTTAATATTATCATCTTGAACCTTGATAAAACTGTCTTCAATCGTGGAATTGGTACCCGCCGTGATGCCATCATTTCGATGACTCCAGCTAAATAGCTTCACATTACGAATGAGGGTGTTATTACTGTAACTGACAATACAGGAACGTAATGGATCGGTAATCGTAATCCCTTCAATGAGAATATTCTGTCCGCGACGACCACTGGAGAAATCAATACTGTGGTTTTGCCACTGATTGGTCTCAGATTGATCATCTGTCAGGCCGATACCCGAAAGAACACCACGCCCACGAACAGTCACGTTTTGTGCGTGTCTCGCTTCTGAATAAAACGTGCCAATAACGAAAGCGCCGCCGGCAAGATACACTTCGGTGTTATCCGGAATTTTGTAATGCTTACCAATACGGTGCAGCCCCGGGCCAAAATAAATCACGCCAGCAGCAGAGGGTGAAGGAATGTTTTTCTCCAGTGGATTGGCAAACACAAACAGCGGGTGTTTGACAATCTTCTTGGTAATTTTACCACCACCCCTGATCGATTCAGAAATAGTCAGATTTTCATCAATTTCGACAGAAATCTGCGCCGCTCTGGTGAGACTGAATTTACAGCTACTTCCCTGAATCACGGGTTTGATATTCAATGATAGCGGTCTAACAACACAACTCTGAATAGTCCGGCCATCCTGGCGACTGGCTTCAATATTCACAGAACCTGCAAAGGAAAAGTTTGTCCAGTGATTGGCTTTCTGCATATAGTCAAGCGTACCGGCCCAGCCTGGCTTGGAGTCATTAGTACTCTTGTAGACAAATGCATTATAGTTTTGACCGTTCTGGGACACCTTAACGGTAAAACGATCTGATTTGTATTGCTGCACGCCACTGTAAACAACAAGCGTTCCGTCTGGCGACTCTATGACTGGGTTTGCAGGTGGTTGCGTTGGCCGTGGTGTTACTGGAGGCGTCGGTTTGGTGACTTTCACCGGTGCTGACAGACGATGATTCTTGACAGTTAACTTCGAATAACTGACCAGAGCAGGATTATCAGCAGCACTGGCCTTAATCGTTGCCTGGCAGGATTTCCCGGACACCTCTTTCGGCGGATAGTACATGCCACTGCGTTTAAGAATTTTTCCGCATCCGCTCATCGACCAGAACACTTTATTCTGCGCAGATGAAATACTGTTACCACTCCATCCTGCAAAGAACTGTAAACTCTGATTTGATTTGATTGCTGGTGCTGCGGGTGAAACCTTGAGTGTTTTGACTGCTGCATTGGTTGCGCCGACGCTGTGACTCTTAACAGTAATTTGGGCAGTACTTATCTGTTTGGGGTTATTAATAGCGCTGACCGTGATCGTTGCCTGGCAGGATTTGCCTGGCACTTCTTTCGGCGGATAATACATTCCGCTACGTTTGAGGATCTTGCCGCAGCCAGTCAATGACCAGAATACATTCTGCTGAGCTGAGCTTTTGCTATTCGCCCAGGTAGCCAGAAACTGCTGGCTCTGGTTCGACCTGATTTCGGGCGCCTTCGGTGAGATCTGAACAGATTGCGACTGGAAACTGCCTGAAGTAGCTGACCTGTTATTCTGTACGGTGATGATTGAAAACCCAGCGCGACCAGGATCATCAATAAAGCTGGCCTTGATAATTGCCTGGCAGGAATTGCCCGTGATTTCTTTCGGAGGATAGTACATTCCACTGCGCTTGAGAATTTTCCCGCAGCCCGATAAGGACCAGAGCACACTCTTCTGTGCGGATGCCTTGCCAGCACTGTTTTCCCAGGCTGCAAAAAACTGCATGCTTTCATTTGACTGGATATTTACCGTCTGGGGCGATAACAGGATTGCCCGAGCCTGAGCTGCATTGGTTGCAAAAACAAAGCCAGAGCAGAGTATCACCATGCTGAGAATTTTTATCGTTACAATACGCAATTTAGTGATCGAAAATACATCCATTTCTTGCCCAACTTACAGTTAATGGTAATTCCGCAGTTAAAAGCAATAATCAAGCCAATATAAATATTGTGCGCACTATCAAAGATTTCGCTCCAATGAGTGGTGTATAAGGCAGCACAGGGCGCCCTGACTGTCTCCTATTTGAAACAGGCTCGATTATATATTTATATTTTACTGTAGATACACGGAATTCACTGTCGTCATTTAGAGACAGTAGATGTCGCGGAGTAACGACGGGTGATGGTTTTCACCACTGGATGTTTGGCTAATGCCTTGTTTTTGAAAGATCTACTACTGTATTTTCAAAAAACAATAACTGACTATCTACGGCATCAAAACTGTACTGTCTGCCGCAAAACTCACATTGCACGTCAATCGTCTCCTGCTCTTCCATAATCGATTTCACCTCTGCGGCACCCAGTCCCTGCAAGACCGCCCTGATTCTGTCACGTGAGCAGGGACAGAAAAAAATCACAGTCTGAGCCTTGAATAACCTGACATCTTCTTCATTAAACAGGCGATACAATAACTGTGTTGCCGGCAAATCAAGTAATTCCTGATTTGTGACAGTTTCAGTCAGAAAGGTCTCGCGCCGCCAGGCATCATTATCACAAGTTTCTCCTGGCAATTGTTGCAATAATAAACCGGCGGCGGACTTTCCATCACAGGTCAGCCAAAGCCGCGTTGTCAGTTGCTCGGACTGCCTGAAATAAGCATCCAGCGATGCCGATATACTGTTGCCCTCAATCTCTACAATACCCTGATAGCGTTCTTTTCCTTCACCAGAATCAATAGTGATAACGAGTTTGGCGGCGCCCAGCAACGTCGCATAGTCTACAGCTTCAACCATTCCATCTTGCCACTTTGCCAGGCCACGAACACTTTTGTCTGCTGCCACTTGTACCAACAGCAGGGATACAGGACCATCGCCCTGTATCTGTAAATGCAGAAAACCGGAATATTTTATCGTCGCCGCCAACAGCGATGCTGCCGCTAATAGTTCACCCAACAAACACCTGACTGGCAATGGGTAACTCTGATTTTCAAACACGGCGAAACAGGCATCATCAAGATGCACCCATTCGCCACGCACATTGGTCTGCTCAAACACAAACCGCAGCAAGCTGTCTTTTTCTGGCACCATACCTAACTCGAAAGGCGATTATCGCCCGAGTAACTTCCTGAGAAGTTTGTTCACCTCGCCCGGATTTGCTTTACCCTGCGTCTGTTTCATTACCTGGCCGACAAAAAAGCCCAGCAACTTATCCTGACCCGCCTGGTATTGCTCCACCTGTTTCGAATTATCATCGAGAATTGTCTGGATGATTTTTTCAATCTCGCCGCTATCAGTAATCTGCTTCAGACCTTTTTGCTCAATGACCGTATCCGCATCCCCTTCTCCTGCCCACATGGCTTCAAAAACCTGCTTGGCAATCTTTCCGGAAATGGTGTTGTCCTTGACGCGTTTCAATAATCCACCGAGCTGCGAAGCATTCACAGGGCTTGCAGAAATATCCAGGCCCTTTTTGTTTAATTCTCCAGACAGCTCGCTCATCACCCAGTTTGCTGACAATTTACTTTCACCACCAGATGCATCGACGGTTTGCTCAAAGAAATCGGCAAGTGCCCTGTTGCTGGTAAGAATGCCGGCATCTGCCTGTGACAGATCAAACTCAGACTGAAAACGCGCACACTTTGCATCCGGTAATTCCGGCAAATCTGCACGCACAGCTTCAATAAATGCCTCATCAATTTCTATCGGTAACAGGTCAGGATCAGGAAAATAGCGGTAATCGTTGGAATCTTCCTTGCTACGCATGGAGCGGGTTTCATTTTTGCCTGCATCATACAAGCGTGTCTCCTGAAAGACTTTACCGCCGCCTTCGAGCACGTCAATCTGACGTTGCACTTCAAAATTAATCGCCCGCTCAACAAAGCGAAAGGAATTAATATTTTTTATTTCAGCGCGCGTACCTAATTCTTCCTGTCCTTTTGGCCGCATGGAGACATTCGCATCACAACGAAATGATCCTTCCTGCATATTGCCGTCACAAATACCCAGATACGTTACCAGCGCATGGATTTTCTTCATGTAGGCCACCGCTTCTTTTGCGGAACGCAGATCAGGCTCGGAAACAATCTCCAGCAGCGGTGTACCGGCGCGGTTAAGATCAATGCCCGTTGCACCCTGAAAATCTTCATGCAAGGATTTGCCTGCATCTTCTTCCAGATGCGCACGCGTGATACCGATACGTTTGCTTTCACCGGCTTCAAGATCTATATCCAGATAACCCCCATGCACAATCGGCAATTCAAACTGGCTAATCTGGTAGCCTTTGGGCAGATCCGGATAAAAATAGTTTTTACGTGCAAAGACCGAGCGTCGCGCAACCGTTGAATTTGTCGCCACCCCAAACCTGGCAGCCATCCAGACAACCTTTTCATTCAAAACTGGCAACACACCCGGCAGACCGAGATCAACGGCGCAGGCCTGAGTGTTGGGTTCTGCACCATAAGCCGTTGAGGCGGCAGAAAAAATTTTGCTCTTAGTGGCCAACTGGGCATGAATTTCGAGGCCGATTACCGTTTCCCATTCCATCTTGAATAATACCTGTTAATAATTCGCTGGGGATTGTGTGTGCCAGTCTGTTACCTGCTGGTACTGGTGTGCCGCATTCAGAAGTCGGGATTCATCGAAATAATTCCCGATTAATTGCAAGCCAACCGGCAACCCTGCAACGAAACCAGCAGGTATCGACATACCCGGCAAACCGGCCAGGTTGGCAGCAATGGTATAGATATCCGACAGGTACATAGTCACCGGATCATCAGCTTTTTCACCCAGGCGAAATGCCGTTGTCGGCGATGTTGGCCCCAGAATAACATCGACTTCTTTAAAAGCCTGCATGAAATCATCCCGAATCAGATGCCTGACCTGCTGTGCCTTCAAATAATAGGCATCGTAGTAACCCGATGATAATGCGAAGGTGCCGATCATAATACGGCGTTTTACTTCCGGCCCAAATCCCTCGCCCCGCGAACGGGTGTAGAGATCGTCAAGATCTCTCGGATTTTCGCAACGGTAGCCAAAGCGAACGCCATCAAAACGCGACAGATTCGATGAACATTCTGCCGGCGCTACGACATAATAAGCGGGTACCGACAGGTGAGTATTAGGCAGGCTGATTTCCTTAATGGTTGCACCGAGTTTTTTATATTCTTCAATCGCTGCTTCAATCACCGTCGCCACATCGGCATCCAGTCCCTGATCAAAATATTCCTTTGGCAGTCCAATTGTCAGGCCTTGCAATGTGTTGCCCAGCGCGGCAGTGTAATCATCCACCGGGCGATCAATACTGGTCGAGTCGCGCGGATCAAAGCCCGCCATAGCTCCCAGCATGATGGCGGCATCTTCAGCAGAACGCGTCATCGGCCCGGCCTGATCCAGGCTGGAGGCAAAGGCGATCATGCCGTAACGTGACACACGGCCGTAGGTCGGTTTGATGCCGGTAATCCCACACAGGGCTGCCGGCTGACGAATTGAGCCACCGGTATCTGTACCTGTTGCTGCTGGAGCAAAACGCGCTGCGACTGCCGCCGCCGATCCACCGGAGGAACCGCCCGGCACTCGCTCTCTGTCCCAGGGATTGGCGATCGGGCCGTAATAGCTTGTTTCGCTGGATGAGCCCATGGCAAACTCGTCCATATTGGTCTTACCAAGCATCACAGCACCTGCCTGCTGCAGGCTTTCGGTAACCGCTGCATCGTAGGGTGCCGGGAAATTATCCAGCATTTTCGAACCGCAACTGGTTCTCACGCCCCGGGTACAGAAAATATCCTTATGGGCAAAGGGAATACCTGTCATCGGCCCTGCATTGCCTTCTTTCAAGCGGATATCCGCCTGCCTGGCGGCCTGCAGCGCTGGCTTCCTGGTCAGGGTTACCATGCAATTGAGCTGCCCATCCATTTCTTCTATCCGATCCAGCAAGCTCGTTGTCAATTCTTCACTGGAGAAATCACCAGCACGCAAGTCAGCGCCAAGTTCCGCTATTGTTTTTCGATGCATTTTTACAATTATCCTATTCGATCACTTTCGGAACAAGATAGAGGCCGGCCTCTATCTCCGGCGCTACCTGCTGAAAGCTGTCGCGCTGATTGGTCTCGGTCACTTCATCCGGCCGCAGGCGCTGGCTTTCATTGAAAGGATGCGCCAGTGGCGTCACGCCAGTCGTATCTACCGCATTCAATTGTTCAACAAAATCGAGGATGCGGGTCAGATTTTCTGCGTAAGCCGTATGCTCCTTCGCATCTACCCCAAGACGGGCCAGATGTGCAATTTTTGTAATTTCTTCAGTATCCATCAGTAAATTCCTGATAATTTGATGCAAGCATGTAAAAGTAGCACAGATGATCCCTTGCCCCAACTCCTTGTGATTGTTAGATTACACTCTTTTGGTATTCGGAAAATCTGCGCCCATGTTCAAAAGCCTGCTTGGTTTGTTTTCAAATGATTTGTCCATTGACCTGGGCACTGCCAATACACTTATCTATATTCGTGATCAGGGCGTCGTTCTTAACGAACCATCGGTGGTCGCGATTCGTCAGGATCGAGGCCCCGGCGGCCCTAAAAGTATCGCTGCTGTGGGTGCTGAAGCCAAAGCCATGCTCGGTAGAACACCCGCCAATATCACCGCAATACGGCCATTAAAAGAAGGCGTGATTGCAGATTTCACCGTCACCGAAAAAATGTTGCAATATTTTATAAATCAGGTGCATGAGGCGCGCTTCTTCAGACCGAGTCCGAGAGTGCTGATCTGCGTGCCCTGTGGATCGACCCAGGTCGAGCGCCGCGCCATCAAGGAATCGGCTGCCGGTGCAGGTGCGCGTGAAGTGTATTTGATCGAAGAACCGATGGCTGCAGCGATTGGTGCCGGCCTGCCGGTAGATGAAGCACGGGGCTCCATGGTGCTGGATATTGGTGGCGGCACCTCGGAAGTTGCCATCATTTCCCTGAACGGCATTGTTTACTCTTCATCGGTGCGCATTGGTGGTGATCGTTTTGATGAAGCCATTATCAATTATGTACGTCGAAATTATGGCACTCTGATTGGTGAATCCACGGCTGAAACCATCAAAAAAAATATCGGCTCTGCTTATCCGGGCGCAGAAATGCGCGAAATCGATATAAAGGGACGCAATCTGGCCCAGGGTGTACCGCGCAGTTTTACTCTCAACAGTAATGAAATTCTTGAAGCGCTACAGGAACCGCTGGCTGGCATTGTCGGTGCTGTCAAGACAGCTCTCGAACAAACACCACCGGAACTGGGTGCCGATGTTGCTGAGCGCGGCATTGTTCTGACTGGTGGTGGCGCCCTGTTACGTGATCTGGATCGTTTACTGATGGAAGAAACCGGCTTACCGGTTGTGGTTGCAGATGACCCACTCACCTGCGTGGCGCGTGGTGGTGGGCGCGCACTGGAACTGCTGGATGAGCGTGGCGGCGATGTGTTCGCGGTAGAATAACAACCCTCCAACAAGGATAGTTCCATAAAACCCCTGTTCACACAAAACCCGTCGCTGCTGATACGGCTAGCTGTTCTGGTCATTCTGTCTATCATGCTGATGATCCTGGATCACCGTAATCATCAGGTGTCGCGCCTGCATACCAGCCTGTCTGCATTGCTGCATCCTGTCCGTCTGATTGTCGATTTCCCCTCATCCGCTGGCAACTGGTTCCGTGAATCAATGACGTCAAGACACGACCTGCAGGAAGAAAATGCCATCCTGAAAACCCAGCAACTGGTATTACAGGCGCAACTGCAGAAAATGGAATCCCTGGAGGCCGAAAACCTGCGCTTACGCTCCCTGATGGATTCCTCATTCAATACCAGCAATCACCGCATGCTGATCGCAGAGCTAATGGCAGTCGACCTGGACCCCTATCGCCACCAGTTCACTATCAATAAAGGCAGTAATCACGACCTCTACGAAGGCCAGCCAGTCATCGACAGTGGTGGCATCATGGGTCAACTGGTTCGGGTTGGCCCCTTCAGTGCAACCGCCATGCTGATTACCGACCCTGGCCATGCGATTCCCGTACAGGTCAATCGTAACGGCCTACGGACTATCGCACTGGGCACCGGTTCAACCTCTGTATTGAAGTTACCGCATATCCCGAATAACACAGATATCAAAGTCGGCGACCTAATAACCACCTCCGGGCTGGGCGGACGTTTCCCGGCCGGCTATCCTGTCGGTGAAATCACCCAGATCGAGCAAATGCCGGATCGGGATTTTTCGCAAATTATTGCCCGCCCCAGCGCACATCTAGATCGCAGCCGAGTGGTTCTACTGCTATGGCCTGCGGCGCTGCACTCGCAGCAGTCAACAGACAGTGTCGATAGCACAACAGAAACCGCTGTGGAAGACGCTGAATGAACTCAATGCGCCGTCATGGTGGATTCATTATTTTTCTTTCGTTTGTGCTTGCACTGATATTATCTGTGAATAATCTGACCGATGGCCTGCGCCCCTGGCGGCCCGACTGGGTTGCTCTGGTGCTGATTTACTGGTGCCTGTATGTGCCCGAGCGGATCAGCGTGGCGAGTGGCTGGTTCGCAGGATTATGTCTTGATGTACTGACCAATTCATTGCTAGGCCAGCACGCACTGGGGCTGGCAATCATAGCCTTCTTCGCCAACGCACTGCATCGACAGATCCGTATCTACCCTTTCTGGCAGCAAACCGGCAGTGTTCTGGTTTTTCTGCTGATGCATCAATTAACAACGCTCTGGATCAACAGCCTGTCTGGACATCCCTCCGTAGGCTGGGAGTACTGGCTGCCGTCCTTCACAGGTATGTTGCTGTGGCCGCTGGTCTATCTATTCTTCCAGATCCTGCAACGCTACTTCTCGATAAAATAAGCTATGCCACATCGGGTTACCATCAAGGATTATCTCTTCGAAAGCCGTCTGTTCATGCGCCGCACAGTCGTCGCGTTGATCATTGCCGGACTGTTGTTCGTCGGCCTGATTGCTCGCCTCATTTACCTACAGGTCGTTGATCATGAACATTACGTCACGCTTTCCGATGAGAATCGCATCAAGATCCAGCCGCTGGCACCGAATCGCGGACTGATTTTTGATCGCAATGGCGTTATTCTGGCCGAAAACCTGCCTTCCTACCGCCTGGAGATCACTCAGGAACTGGTAAAAGACATGGATACCACGCTCGACAAACTGTCACAGTTAATCCGTATTCAGGACATTGACCGCAAGCGTTTTAAAAAACTGCTGAAACAGACACCGCACTTCAAACCCGTTCCACTGCGCTTTCATCTCAACGATGAGGAAGTGGCAAGATTTGCTGTTGACCGCCACCGTTTTCCCGGCGTAGATATTGTTGCCGGTTTAACGCGACATTACCCGAATGGCGCACTCGCTGTACACGCGCTGGGCTATGTTGGCCGAATTGACATACGCGACTTGCAACGAATCGATACATCCAATTACAGCGGAACAACCCATATCGGCAAAACCGGTATTGAAAAAACCTACGAAGACAAATTGCACGGCAAGGCCGGTTACAGTCAGGTTGAAACCAACGCCGAAGGGCGCATTTTGCGCACCCTGGAGCGAGTCGCGCCGATACCGGGCGAAAATATCACATTGACCATTGATGCACGACTGCAGACCAGAGTTGAAGCAATTTTTAACAACCGCGCCGGTGCGGCGATTGTGCTTGAACCACAGACAGGTGATATTCTCGCCTTTGTCAGTATGCCGGGTTATGACCCGAACCTGTTCGTTAATGGCATCGACGTAAAAACCTATCGCGACTTACGCAACAATATTTACCAACCTCTGTTCAACCGCGCTCTGCGTGGCCAATATCCGCCAGGCTCGACCATCAAGCCTTTCGTTGGACTTGGTGCACTTGAACAACATACAGTCACTGCCCACGATTCAATTTTCTGTCCCGGTTTCTATCAACTGCCGCGCAAAGACCGAAAATACCGTGACTGGAAAAAAACCGGCCACGGCACCATGTCTATGGTCTCAGCCATCACCCAATCCTGTGATGTCTATTTTTATGACCTGGCATTATCCATGGGTATTGATCAGTTGCATGATTCTCTGGCATTGTTTGGCTTTGGTAAACGCACCGGAATCGACATATCTGGAGAAGCACCCGGCCTGCTGCCATCGCGCAGCTGGAAACGCAAGACCAGAGACCAGCCCTGGTACCCTGGCGAAACCCTGATCACCGGTATCGGTCAGGGATTCATGCTGACAACCCCTATACAACTAGCATCAGCGACCGCTACCCTGGCAACCTATGGTCAGAAAATCACGCCCCATGTTATCCTCTCCAGCCAGTCCGGTTCAGAGCCTCCGGCAGGCACCGTTATCAGCACATCGCAGCTGCCCGTGAATGAGCTGCAACACTGGCAAACGGTCATCCACGCCATGCAGGAAGTTGTCCATGGAAAACGTGGCACAGCCCGCAGAACAGGCCAGAATGCGTCGTACCGAATGGCGGGTAAAACTGGTACAGCACAAGTTTTTGGTCTCAAGGAAGAGGAAAAATACGATGCGGAAACGATCGCTGAGAAATTGCGAGACCATTCCCTGTTCATCGCCTTTGCACCAGTGAACAATCCACAAATTGCGGTCGCGGTCATTATCGAAAATGGTGGCAGTGGCAGTGCTGTCGCTGCTCCCATGGTGCGCCAGATCATCGATTCCTGGCTGGCGCCGGAACTGTCACAGGAACTCACACCATGAGCCAGTATATCGACATGGGACGCAATGATGCCAGCCGCAGGGATTGGCAATCGGTACTGCACCTGGATGCGACGCTGTTATTCGGACTGACCTGCGCTTCTGTTTTTGGTCTGTTTGTTCTGTTCAGTGCGACAGATCAATCGCACACTACCCTGATCCGACAGTTGGTACGGCTCGGCGTTGCCTTCGCCACCATGGCGGTCATTGCTCAACTGCGGCCACAATGGCTGATGCGCTGGACTCCCTGGTTGTACGGTATCGGCCTGGTTCTGCTGCTCGCAGTACTGATTTTTGGTGATACCGGCAAAGGCGCACAACGTTGGCTCGATCTGGGCTTTATTCGTTTTCAGCCATCGGAAATGATGAAACTAGTGGTTCCGATGATGGTTGCCTGGTTCTTGTCAGATAAAGGCTTGCCTCCCAAAATAACACGCATCCTTATTGCTGGCTTATTAATTGCCATACCCGTGGTACTGATCGCCAGGCAACCGGATCTGGGAACCTCACTACTGATCGCGAGCGCCGGTTTTTTTGTTCTTTTTCTTGCCGGATTATCCTGGAAATTACTCGCCGGACTGGGAGTATCAGCGGCGGCAGGCGCACCGATTCTCTGGCATTTTATGCACAGCTATCAACGCCAGCGTGTCTATACGTTTTTACACCCTGAACAGGACCCTCTGGGTACCGGCTATCATATTATCCAGTCCAAGATTGCCATCGGCTCGGGTGGGACGTTTGGCAAGGGCTGGCTGAATGGCACACAGGCACATCTCGAATTCCTGCCGGAAAGCTCTACTGACTTCATATTTGCCGTTCTCGGCGAAGAATTCGGGCTTGCAGGAATTCTGCTGTTACTGTTGATTTATACCGTTATAATTGTCAGAAGCCTGTACATTGCCACTCAGGCACAAGATACCTATTGCCGATTACTGGGTGGCAGTCTTGGATTGACCTTTTTTATCTATATCATTGTCAATACAGGCATGGTAACTGGCTTACTGCCCGTTGTTGGACTGCCGTTACCTCTGGTAAGTTATGGCGGCACATCAATGGTGACCCTGATGGCAGGATTCGGTATCCTGATGTCCATTCACACCCATCGGAAATTATTACCGACTTAGGATCAAATAACAGATGCACACATTCTTCAACAAACTCTACATGGCATCATTGATAACCAGCGTTTTCAGTTTGCCAGCGGTTAATGCCCAGGCGGGTGATTATGCATCGTTTGCAGGCAACGCCAAAGCCGAAAAATTTATTAGTCGCATGGTGAAAGAACACGACTTTGACCACAGTGAACTCAAGCAGTTATTTAACTCAACCTATCTGCGTGATGACATCATCAAGGCCATGACCCGGCCTGCAGAGGGTAAACCCTGGTACGACTATCGACCTATCTTTCTCACTGAATCACGTATCAATGGCGGCATCGCTTTCTGGAAAAAACATGCCGCCCTGCTTGCTGATATTGAAAAAAAATACGGTGTCGATAGCAGCGTGGTGATTGCCATCGTTGGCGTAGAAACTCGCTATGGCAACAATACTGGCTCTTACCGAGTTATCGATGCCCTCTCGACACTCGCTTTCGGCTATCCGCCGCGGGGTAAATTCTTCAGCAAAGAACTCGAACAATTCCTGATTCTGACCCGAGAAGAAAAAGTCGATATTCGTAAAGCAAAAGGCTCTTATGCAGGAGCGATGGGGCTTGGGCAGTTTATTCCCAGCAGCTATCGAGAGTATGCAGTTGACTATGATGGTGACAAACGACGCGACCTGTGGACCAGCATGGGCGATATTTTAGGCAGTGTTGCCAATTATCTACATGTACATGGCTGGGAATTACATGGCCCTGTCGCCTATCAGGCAAAGGCGGGAAAAACACCACCCAAAAGCTTGCTTGATGAGGGTTATAAACCGAAACGTACACTTGAATACTTCCTTACTCGTGACCTGTCACTGGACACACAACTCGACAAAAAAACACCGGCAGCTATTATTTCACTGAAACAGAAATCTGGGCCTGAATACTGGCTAACAATGAAAAACTTTTATGTCATCACCCGCTATAACCGCAGTCCATTATACGCCATGGCAGTTTTCCAGCTGAGCCAGGAAATTAAAGCGGGTTTCCAGAAACAGGCGCAGAAAGGGAAATAATCGTTTCATGGAGCATTCTTTTGCCAACCACCAGCTAACGCCAGGCATTCTCAGTAGCATAGCTATCTTGCTCATCAGCCAGTTTGCTGGCTGCAGCAGCCAGCAAACCCAGGGCCAAAGTCAAAGCCGCTACACACAAAAACAGGATGCTCCACCCTCTCATCCTGTTGATCTGGTCGCATTGGCCAATGTTCCTGATGCGGTACCTGTGGCAATAAAATACAGTAAATACGGCAATCCGGACAGTTATGAAGTGCTTGGCCAACGCTACTACACTTTGAAATCAGGCAAAGGCTACCAGCAGCAGGGAATTGCTTCGTGGTACGGCAGCAAATTTCACGGGCATCGCACTTCAAGCGGTGAAGCCTATGATATGTATGCAATGACGGCTGCGCACAAGACATTGCCTTTGCCAACTTTTGCTCGTGTCACCAATCTCAGCAATGGCCGCTCTATTATCGTTAAAATCAACGACCGGGGCCCTTTTCATGACGACCGGTTAATCGATCTTTCCTATGCCGCAGCGACCAAACTCGATATCGCCAGGCATGGTACTGGCCACGTTAAAGTGGTTGCACTGGAACCTGAGTCGATAGCCAATAAAGCTATCCAGCGCCCACCAATACAGCAAACCACTCAGCAATCAGCCCAGGCGACTGCTTCAGGTTACAGGGCAACAGGCATTTACCTGCAGTTAGGTGCCTTTTCAGAACGCCAGAATGCTGAAAAACTGCGTAATAAACTGTCCAGTGCCAACTTTGAAGGTATATCGATCTCGCCATTATCGATACAGGATAAAAAAATATATCGTGTCAGAATCGGGCCGCTACAGGATCAACAATCTACCGATATACTGGTCAAAATGTTAGAACAACACGGTGTTCACTCGCCCAGTGTTGTCATCAACTAATCCATCAACTTCCATTAACAGGTAACAACCGCCCATGCCACTGCATCTGATTATTGCATTCATTAGTCTTTTTACTCTTCCCGCTCTGGCGGTTGATGCGCCGACACCCTCTGCACCGGATATTGATACCCGCGCATTCGTCATTATGGATTTTGACAGTGGTCAGATTCTGGCAGAGAAGAATGCTGATGAAAGCATGGAACCCGCAAGCATTACCAAACTGATGAGTGCCTATGTGGTCTTCAATGAATTGCAAAACAACACGTTGTCCCTTTCGGACACTGTCCGCATCAGTAAAAAGGCCTGGCAAATGGAAGGCTCACGCATGTTTGTCAAGGTTGGCTCTAAAGTCAATATCGCCGACCTGTTAAAAGGTGTCATTATTCAGTCGGGTAATGATGCCACAGTAGCACTGGCAGAAAAGGTTGCCGGAACGGAAAGCAGCTTTGCCAACCTGATGAACCACCATGCCCAGGAACTGGGATTAACTCACACACACTTCGTCAACAGCACGGGCCTGCCCAACAAGGAACACTACATGTCGGCCAGAGATATCGCCGAACTGTCACGCGCGTTGATTAAACGTTTTCCCGAGTACTATAACTGGTATTCAGAGCAAGAATTTCGCTATAACGACATCACACAGTACAATCGCAACCTGTTACTCGGCCGTGATAAGTCCGTCGATGGCGTCAAAACAGGGCACACCAAATCAGCAGGTTACTGCCTCGTCACTTCGGCTAAACGGGATGACATGCGACTGATCACGGTTGTTCTGGGTACGAAAAGCAAGGAAGCTCGTGCAGACACCAGCCAATCATTACTGGATTACGGTTTCCGGTTTTTTGAAACCCATAAACTCTATGATACGGGCCAACAAATTACCAGCACTCGCGTCTGGAAAGGCAGTGAAAAGAACATCAATCTCGGCCTGCAGGAAAGCCTGTTTATTACTATTCCGCGCGGCCAATATGACAAGCTCAATGCCAGCATGCAAACCGGTGAGCTAATTATGGCGCCCATTGAACAGGGCACAATGCTGGGCAATATCAATATAACGCTAAACGGCAATCTCGTTTCCGAAAAACCGCTAATTGCCCTAACGACTGTTGCAGAAGGCAGTCTCTGGCAACGCCTGCTCGATTCCGCACTGCTGTATTTTGAATAACCATGAACACCGTTTACCTTAATGGTGAGTTTATTCCTCAAAACAAGGCCCTTATTTCTGTTATGGACCGAGGCTTTCTGTTTGGGGATGGGGTCTACGAAGTCATCCCCATTTACGGTGGTCGTTTATTCAGGCTTTCGCAACATTTACAGCGCCTGCAAAACAGTCTGGATGGTATTCTGCTCGACAATCCTCACTCAAATACCCAGTGGGAAACATTACTGAATCAGTTATTGCAAGCAAATATATCTGACGACTTAAGCCAGGACTATTCTATTTACCTGCAAATCACACGTGGTGCCATCGAAAAAAGGGACTACCGTATCCCGGATACTATTAAACCGACTGTTTTTGCAAACTGCAGAAAAATACCCATGCCGGATAAAACTGTGGCAAGCCACGGTATCTCAGCCATTACTGTGGAAGATATTCGCTGGCTTCGTTGTGACATCAAAGCAATCACCCTGCTGCCAAATATTCTGTTAAAACAAGCTGCGGCAAATGCAGGAGCCGATGAAGCCATTCTGATTCGTGATGGATATGCACTTGAAGGCTCTGCCAGTAATCTGTTCATTATCAGCAATGGAGTCATCAAAACCCATCCAACTGGCCCCTTGTTATTACCGGGAATTACCAGAGACCTGATACTTGAACTGGCCGAAAAACAGAATATTGCACATGAAGAAACCAGCATTACAGAAAAACAACTCTGCCTCGCAGATGAAGTCTGGCTAACGAGCTCCACCAGAGAAATTCTAGCCGTAACAAAGATTAATAAGACAACAATTGGAAATGGAAAACCGGGGACAATGTGGAAAACCATGACCGGACTTTACCGTGAATATAAAGAAACGCTAAGATCTGTAAATCCTGGAATTGAACAATAGGCATTTGAACAACAGGACATCCATGTCCTTCTTGACTGTTATCAGAATACTGGGTTCAATGCCCCATAAGAAGCGTATTGAGGGAATATAGCGCTAATGGGTTTATATGATTAACATCAATCCTGACAGGGTCAGAGACCAGACCACCACGCTCTTTCACCCGTGAAACCATGAGTGATCCGTCAATATCATAATCGACCAGCAGCCTCAAATCTGCAAATGACGGGGTAAGTACTGATGCAGATGAGCGAAATAAAACACAGATGGCATCTCCAATTTCAGCCGCTTCTTTTGTCCTTCGCAATACCGTATTGTCAGTAAATACAGGCCATCCCAAAACAATTGAGCTAGCACCAGAACACAGACTTTGCTCAATCGACCACAGGGTGTCCTGAGCTGATTTTGGCTGCACGGTCTGAATCTTTGATAGTTCAACACCAGCAGCTGCCAGCGCTGGGCCAAACGGTGCTTCTGGAGGTGCTATCCAGCTTAACCAGCGTTCCGCATTATTCAATGATGACAACAGCGGCATGATCAAATGCTGGGGTGATCGCTTGGTTGCAGGCGACAATATTTCAATCACTGAAGCCCGCTTCCAGCCTCCATCAGGCAACATACTGTCAAGCTCAGGAAAGCCTGTAGAAATTATCGGCTCATGCCTCTGAAACAGGCCACTGCACCATGAACGAGTTTTGTTCAATAATTGCCCGGTTCTCATACCAGTGCCCCATTGCGTAAAATGCCCACACCACGACCTTCAATCGCCAGTTCCTGGTGCTTCAGGTCAACCACAATCGGTTCAAAATCATCATTTTCCGGTAGCAATCTGACAATTGAACCCCGCTGCTTGAATCTTTTAACGGTCACTTCATCTTCAATTCTGGCAACTACAATCTGGCCATTTTCGGCTTTGCTGGTGCGATGAACGGCGAGCAAATCACCATCCATAATGCCAATATTACGCATACTCATTCCGGTGACTCGTAATAGATAGTGTGCACGAGGATGAAACAATGCCGGATCCACAGGCAGATAATCTTCAATGTTCTCTTCTGCCAGGACAGGATTACCTGCTGCTACGCGGCCGACCAGAGGAATACCTTTAACTTCTTCTTCCAGTAGTCGGATGCCGCGTGAAGATCCCGCAAGAAGCTCAATAGCACCCTTCTTATGCAAAGCCTTCAAATGCTCTTCAGCAGCATTCAGAGATCTGAAGCCAAAGGCTTCTGCAATCTCTGCTCGGGTTGGAGGACAGCCTTCCTCTGCGGAAAACTGGTAGATATAATCCAGAATCTCAGCTTGTCTCGCCGTTAAATTACTCATAACATAACCTGTTTATATTTACAGTATCTGTAACTATATACAGTTTTTTTCAGGAATCAAGTAATTATTCAATAGCAACAAGCAGTAAGAAAGAATACTTCATAGATAACATTGAATCTAGAATCACTGAGCACTATGAAACGAGTATCTAGCGTAGCGAATCCAGGAAATTTTGGTGGGTAGATAACTGGCAATACCTCTTCCACATGGGGAGACCGGAAGAGGATATGCTCAACGAGTATAAATAAACCTTATTACCGCTTTGTTTTCAACATATTCACTATTTTTGTTATTGCTGCTTTTTTCATTCCGATAAAGATCGAAACCCAGGCTATAATCACGTGACAGTGAATATCTCAAACCTGTCCCATAGACATACCGATTATAATCACTGCCTTCATTCCGCTCATTCGTTTTTCTAAACCGGGCATGTAACTGAGCGGTCATTCTCGGGTTCATCTTGTAATCAAAACGCGCACCCAGCTCACCAACATCTCGGTCAAGTGGCAACACTTTATAATTGAGTTTATGTAAACTGAACCAGAAATCAGATATCAATATAGAGCTGTGGCGACGATATAACACCCTCAACTGGCTGTTACGCATAACATCCGCAGCAATCTGCTCAGCTGAATCAATGTTGCTGGCAGAACCAATCACTGCCCCCTCATCAAGCCGGGTGACAATATCCAGCAAACCGGTACCATTATCCGTCAAATCAGAAGCCAGTTTAACGATCAGATCAGAAGACTCTGTAAAACCTCCTGTCCAGACAAAACTGCCATACAAACCTTTCTGATCCAGGAATGCCTTGCGGTCTATGTTCACACCACCAAAATGGATTGTATATTTTGATAGCCGTTGTTCACTAGTAAACCCGGCATAGACTTTCTGTACGTCAAAATCCGGGCTAATACCTGTATCCGGGTCTTCCAGGTAATAATCTACTTTACCAATATCCGCATGCAGGGATAACTCACGGGTCGGCGTCAATTTGTGTTGTAACATGGAATACAGTAAATAGCGCTGACTACCAAAATTACTTTTTTCAAAATAATAGTTCTGGTAAACAGGCTGAATCGTTACTTGCTGCCTGTCTCCGGCTGGAATGGTAAACGCAGGGCCGATACTGAAAGCATTCACATTCTGCGAGTTATCCGGCGTCTGCACATCAATCGATCTGACGGGTTTCTGACTAAAAATATCCTGCACTTCAAGCACTATGCGATCTTCAACAATAGTCCAGGCAGCACTGGTTTCCAGATTGGCATAGGTCTCGGCATCAAAGGTATCATCGAGATAACTTTCACGGCTTACCGTTGCCACCGCTTTTGAAGTCAATTCACTGGTCTTGTAAGCCAGCTCAGCACCCAGGTAAGCATTGAAAATCCAGTCATCCTTTTCATCTCTGGGCGCTAACGTTGCATTATCGCTGTAAGACAGACTGAAACCATAGAGAGGATGGAAATCCAGCGCTGCTGAAACCGGTAACGCCATGCTGGAAAGCATGCCCAGAAATCCTGCAGATAATAAACAACGGCGTCCAAAAACCTTCATTTTAGAATCTCCGTTCAGGCACGGTAATCACATCACCAGGAGACAATACCAGGTTGGTCGTCATATCGCCTTTTTCGAGGATATCCCTGAGTCGGATGCGTATCGATTGCGTTCCTTCACTGCCCTTTCGGTGTAATCTGGCGTTGTTACTGTCAGCATAAATAGTCACACTGCCCGCCTCAAGAACAGCATCCAGTATAGTCATACCCAAACGGTACTCCAGCGACATACTATTTTTCACCGCACCGGTAATACGGATAGCTGTTTTATATTTTTGACCTTCAATACCCACAGGAATAACCGTCACATTCGGACTCTTGATATATTTAAGCAAGCGCACACGAATAAGAGTAGCCAACGCTTCAGGCTCTTTGCCTGCGGCTGGCACATCTCCAATCAACGGCATGGCAATTTTACCATCAGGCCGAATAGGTACCTGCACTGACAACTCCTCGTTCTTCCAGACATTGACCTGAATTTCATCGCCCACATTCAACTTATAGGTATTCAACACATCATCAGTGTCAAGATCACTAACCGGCTGCTGATCATAATCAGCACGAGTCGGTACTAAATCACAGCCAGAAAGCATTAACAACAGACTGGTAAGAAACACAGCTAGGAATTTTTTCATGGTAGTCTCTCAGAGGTAACCGGTTCATGCCGGATTATTATTGTTAGATAATCGCTTAATGCAATATTCTAGCATAAATCTGGCGCAGAGCTAAATGATACTGGATAAAACCCAGCCTGCATAGAAGCCAAATCAAAACAATTAATGCTTTTTCATGGAGTTAGCTCCAATCAGGAAGAAATGACTACCCCCAGGGAGACTCCGGATTTTTTTTCGCCTCAGGATGTTCAAGTGAGCGGAGTTGTTGTGCGACCTTATCAAGAATACCGTTCACGTAGCGATGCGCAGTATCAGCACCGTATTTTTTCACCAGATTGACCGACTCATTGATCACTACTCGGTAAGGAATATCCAGGCGCTTTTCCAGTTCAAAAGTGGCCATACGCAAAACCGCCCGCTCGACAGGATCCAGCTGCTCAATCTTACGATCCAGAAAATCTTCGTAATGGCCGTCAATATCATCCAGTCTCGCAGGTACGCCATGAAAGATTTCGTGGAAATACTGCTCGTCGACCTTGCTGAAATCTTCATCTTCATGGAACTGTTTGTCTATATCCGACAGGTTATTACCTGACAGATCCCATTGGTATAACGCCTGCATGATGTAGCGCCTGGCACGCGTTCGCAAAGCCGCTTTATGGTTGTCTTTCACCCCGATACCTACTTGATTTCGCGCAGCAGGTTAATCATTTCAATGGTAGACATGGCTGCTTCGCCGCCCTTGTTACCCGCCTTAGTGCCTGCCCGCTCAATCGCTTGCTCAATACTATCTACCGTCAACACACCAAAGGCAATTGGAATATCATGGTTCAACGACACAGCCGATAGCCCTTTTGTACATTCACCTGCCACATATTCAAAATGGGGCGTGCCGCCACGAATCACTGCACCCAGCGCAATGATCGCTTCATACTGTTTGCTGGCAGCCAGTCGTTGCGCTGCGATGGGCATTTCATAGGCCCCAGGCACCCGTACGATATCCAGATCATGATCCTGCGCACCGTGACGCTTGAGCGTATCCAACGCCCCTTGCAGCAGGCTTTCAACCACAAAGCTGTTAAAGCGGGAGACCAGTAATGCGATACGTGCATTGCTGATAGTTAACTGACCTTCAATGACCTTGATGTCACTCATGTTACTCTCCAGATAATCCTTCGACATATTCAACAACTTCCAGCCCGAAACCTGACAGGCCATGCACCACTTTTGGCGCACTCATGACGCGCATGCGCCGCACACCGAGATCGGTCAGAATCTGCGCACCGATACCATAGGTGCGTAATTCTACCTTGGGTTCGTATTCTATCGGTTTACCGGATCGGTCATGATCATCATAGTTGCGAATCCGCATAACCAGCTCTTTTGCTGATTCACGCTGCCCCAACACAATGATAACGCCTTCACCCTGTGTAGCAACTCGACGCATAACGTCCCGCAGCGGCCAGCCGGAATCTGTCATTTGCGCACCAAATAGATCATTCAGAGTATCCTGCACCTGGACACGCACCAGGGTCGGTGTCTCTGCATCAATACTCCCCATCACCAGCGCCATGTGAATATCCTTGTCGATCATATCCTGATAGGTCACCAGATGAAATGTACCGAACTCGGTCGGAATCTTGCATTGCGCCAGCCGTTCTATGGTTTTCTCATTATTCAGACGGTAATGAATCAGATTAGCAATCGTACCGATCTTAATATCGTGTTGCTCGGCAAAGGTTTCCAGATCAGGCAGCCGGGCCATCGTACCATCTTCATTCAAGATTTCGACAATCACAGACGCCGGTTCCAAACCTGCCAGTCGCGCCAGATCACAACCTGCTTCTGTATGTCCGGCACGCGTAATCACGCCACCAGGCTGCGCCATTAATGGAAAAATATGTCCTGGCTGAACAATATCGGCAGCGCTGGCATTCGGCATCACAGCAGTGCGTACAGTATGAGCACGATCATAGGCGGAAATACCGGTGGTCACACCTTCTGCCGCTTCAATCGACAGAGTGAAATTAGTGGAATGCACCGACTGGTTGTCATTCACCATCAGCGGCAGGGATAGCTGCTGACAACGCTCCCGCGTCAGTGTCAGGCAGATCAGACCACGACCATGCGTGGCCATAAAATTGATATCTTCGGGCCGTACCATAGAAGCAGCCATAACCAGATCTCCCTCGTTCTCACGGTCTTCATCATCCATAATAATTACCATGCGCCCGGCACGGATATCTTCGATGATTTCTTCTGTCGTATTAAATGCCATAAAATTCTCAGTTCGCCATAAACCCGCTGCGGCGTAATAAATCCAGATCAACACCGGCATCCGCTGGCTGCTTTTTGCCCAACAACAAACGCTCAAGGTAACGGGCGATTATATCCACTTCGAGATTAAATTGCCGACCCGGCTGAAAATCACACATGGTTGTCTCTGCCAGGGTATGCGGAACAATATTGAGTTCAAACTCAGCAGCATCCACCAGATTAACTGTCAGGCTAATGCCATCAATGCATACGGACCCCTTCGCGGCGATATAACGGGCTAACGATTCTGGTGCTCGCAAACGAAACCGCTGCGAACGGCCATCCGCCCAGCACCTGACAACTGAGCCAACCCCATCGACATGTCCACTGACCAGATGACCGCCTAACCGGGTCGAAGGCATTAACGCCTTTTCAAGATTCACGGCATCACCCACTGCAAGCGTTCCCAGCGTGGTATATGCCAGAGTTTCAGCAGACACATCAGCCCAGAAACCATGACCGGGCAATTCCACAACCGTCAAACAGGTACCACTGGTGGCAATACTGTCGCCCATAGCCACATCGCTGAGATCCAACTTTCCCGTTTCGATATACAGCCGCATATCCTGACCACTGGGTTCGATAGCAGCAACCCGTCCAATCGCTTCTATAATACCGGTAAACATAGCCGCCTCTATTCGTGAGTATTTTTACGCCAGCCAGATTCATCACCCGAACCGGTTTTTTTCAACAATTGCTCATGGGCAGCACTGTAAGCCATAGCACCAATTAAAATAACCCCGACAGTTGCAATGCTTTTGATCGCCATATCCGTATCAATCACCTCCCAGATCGCCAGCACGCAGATCACCACAGCAAACAGAATGCAAGATACGGTTAATGTAAAAAGTGAACGTTTCATAATTATCCTCAACCCGATTTTTTTGGCGCAAGCGTCAGGCGAACATCCTCACCAATCTGACGAACATCTGTCAGCGTCAATGCAATCCGATCCCGCATGCTTGCAAGGCCTGGCAAATGCACCAGGCCCTGCGCTGCATCACCCATCAGATGCGGCGCTATGTAAATAATGAATTCATCAATCAGATTTGCCTGCAACATGGCACCAGCCAGATGCGAACCGGATTCCAGCAACAGCTCATTGATTTGCATGGCCGCCAACTTTTCTACCGCTTTTGCGAGATCCAGATGGTGACCACTGGTTTTACATTCAACAACCTGTACGCCAGCATCTTCTAGCGCATGCCATTGATCACTTTCAGACATTGCCGTCAATACCAGCATATCGCCAGGCAGTGAAACAATCTTCGCCTGTGGCGACAATTGCAACTGCCGATCCAGCACCACTCGCAATGGTTGTCGCACTTCTCCATCAATATCCAGTTGTGCAGCTGTCAGACGCACATTCATTGATGGATCATCTGCCAGCACCGTGCCCATGCCTGTCAATATCGCTGAACTGCGTGCTCGCAGTCGTTGCACATCCAGACGTGAAGCATCACTGCTGATCCACTGACTCTCACCAGATGCCATCGCCGTGCGTCCATCGAGACTCATTGCCAGCTTGCAACGAACCCACGGGCGCTGCCGCGTCATGCGCGATACAAAGCCTGGATTCAGATCTGCCGCCTGTGCTGCAAGTATCCCGGTTTCTACATCAATCCCGGCTGCGCGTAAGCGCTCTATGCCCTTACCAGCAACCAGTGGATTCGGATCCTGCATGGCCACAATAATACGGGCAACACCCGCCGCGATCAACGCATCGGCGCAGGGTGGCGTACGGCCCTGATGACTACAGGGCTCCAGTGTCACATAAGCCGTTGCACCCTGAGCCGCTTCTGCCGCATCCCGCAGGGCAATAATCTCCGCATGCGGGCCACCTGCCCGTTCATGCCAGCCACGCCCGACAATACAATCATCCTTAACCAGCACACATCCAACCCGCGGATTGGGATCTGTTGTGTACAAACCCTTGCGGGCAAGTTGCAAGGCTTCGCCCATATATTTGTTCGCAGCAGTCATGACGAAGAAGTATCCGAATCATCTTCCAGCAACGACGGACCGGTACGCAAGCGTTCTATTTCTTCGTTAAAATCACTGACATCCTGAAAACTGCGATACACCGAAGCAAAACGCACATAGGCAACCTGATCCAGCTCACGCAGTTCATCCATCACCCACTCGCCTAACTGGCGCGATGAAATTTCCCGCTCACCACAGACTTGCAAGCGATGTAGAATACGGCCGATGGCTGAATCAATACTGTCCGTATCGACGGGTCGTTTTTCCAGTGCTCGCAGCAAACCCGCCAGCAGTTTCTCTTCATTAAAGGGTTCACGAATGCCGCTGGATTTAATGATTCGCGGCATCACCAGCTCAGCCGTTTCAAATGTCGTAAAGCGCTCTTTGCAAACATTGCATTCTCGCCGCCGACGCACCTGACTGCCCTCAGCTGCGAGCCGGGAATCGATAACCCGCGTATCCGGGTCACTGCAGAAAGGACAACGCAACTCAGGAACCTCTGATTAATTCTGGACGAAGCAGATTGCACCTGAATTATTCAGATTCAAGGCGCGAATTGCACGTAATAGCAAACTGTTGCGAAGATTCGCACCAAGAGCAGGCGCCCTGGAGGCGACAAAGAAGCTGGACAATTCAGGCGTAAGATGTAAGTTCATGAATTGATCAAAGGTTCCTTAGTGAGCGTACACAGGGAAACGCTGACAAAGTTCCAGCACCTGCCCACGCACCTGGTCAATCACTGCCTGATTGTCAACATCATCCATCACATCACACATCCAGCCAGCCAGTTGACGCACCTCGGCTTCGCCGAAACCGCGCGTTGTTACCGCCGGTGTACCGACACGAATACCACTGGTAACAAACGGCGACTGTGGATCATTGGGTACGGCATTTTTGTTGACGGTAATATTTGCCGCACCAAGAGCAGCATCCGCTTCTTTACCGGTAATGCCTTTGTCGATCAAATCCACCAGGAACAGATGATCATCAGTACCGCCAGAAACAACATTGTATTTTCTTTCCAGAAACACCGTAGCCATCGCTCGCGCATTGGCCAACACTTGTTTCTGATATGCAGTAAACTCTGGCTGCAATGCTTCCTTGAAAGAGACTGCCTTAGCAGCGATCACATGCATCAAAGGCCCACCCTGAATACCGGGGAATACCACTGAATTCAGTTTCTTTTCGATAACCGGATCAGCTTTCGCCAGAATCAGGCCGCCACGAGGGCCACGTAAGGTTTTATGCGTTGTTGTGGTGGTCACATCAGCTATCTCAATCGGACTGGGATAAATACCCGCCGCAATCAAACCGGCCACATGCGCCATATCCACAAATAGAAAAGCGCCCACCGAATCAGCAATATCACGGCAGCGCTGCCAGTCAACGATGCGCGAATAAGCCGAAAATCCGGCTACAAGCATTCTCGGCTGGTGCTCTTTTGCCAGAGCCTCCATCTGATCATAATCAATTTCGCCGGTATTATTATTGAGTCCATATTGAACAGCATTATAGATTTTTCCGGAAAAATTCACTTTAGAACCGTGCGTCAAATGTCCTCCATCAGCCAGGCTCATACCCAGAATGGTATCACCCGGCGAGCACAGCGCCATATACACCGCCGCATTCGCTTGCGAACCGGAATGCGGCTGCACATTCGCATAGGCCGCGCCAAACAGTTCTTTTGCTCGGTCGATAGCCAGTTGCTCGGCAACATCCACAAACTCGCAACCACCATAATAACGCTTACCGGGATAACCCTCGGCATACTTGTTCGTCAACTGCGAACCCTGCGCTTCCATCACTCGCGGACTGGTATAGTTTTCCGACGCAATCAGTTCGATATGCTCTTCCTGGCGGCGGTTTTCATTGGCAATAGCGGCGGCGAGTTCGTCATCAAACCCGGCGATTGTCATGTCTTTGCTGAACATCTGGCTAGTCTCAAAATTATTGGGGAGCGGGCAATAATACTGAATTTAACGTCTGAACGATAGCAGGCAAGCTCTATACCTATGCCCTACAAGCATCAACAACATGCATCTCTGAAGAAAACACTCATGGGCACCTCTATTAATCGTCTTTTCACCCGATTTCTGCGTTGGATGAATTTTTGCGATCCTCATGTATGCCTTATACACTGCGGCTCTCAAAAAATTCATCCGCCTTGAACTCAGACGAAAATCCTGATTAATAGAGGTGCCCTCATACAAATAGAAAACTATTTTCTTCTTGCAACACCCAGCAAGCCCAATAAACCTGTAGCAAACAACCAGACAGCTGCTGGAACAGGAACCGAAGAGACCGCAGTCACGTGCATACTGTTGCCGCTACCAATATCAAAGTAACCTCTGATACCCGGAAAAGGAGTTGACTGGCCTAATCCCTGACTATTGACTGTTGCTGCAAGCGGTGCCGGGCCTTGTACATTAGTTAATAACGAATCAGAGTAGGGGGTCGCACTGGCAATATCCTGAATAAATTCACCCGTATCCTGAATGCCGTTTCCATTGCTATCAAAATACAAATCAGATCCGCTCAAAACATGCCCTGCCTGCAAGCCATAATCGATGGCATTGAACAACCCGGATGCATCCCATTCGATATCCAGAGGCATATCAAAATTCCCATCCCAGTCAACCAGTACATTGCCTGAAATCAGATTTGAACCTGTCTGGGACGACATTGAAATATCATGAAATGTTGCAGGTGAACCCAGAAATCCTTCTGTTAATGTGATCGAAAGCGAACTGTTACCAATCCCCGAATCTGTATCATAAATCAGCGAGGCAGCAATGGGCGTAAACCCGCTAGCATTGCCACTGATGATGCCACCCGTTGACCCGGCAACAACCAGCCGCCCGGTAAAATCAAACGTAATAACTTCTGCTGCTGCAATTGCAGGCAATAACAGTGCTCCCAATAATACCGACTGTAGCTGTCTTTTCATTCTCTCCTCCTAAAATATCATTCCGAATGGTGCATCACTAAACATCTAGCTATATTAAGTAGGCAATATTTGTTCCTGATTATGTTGTTGTTGATTTTCAATACCTTACTTATCAAACATAGCAAAAACACCAACAAAACTGTCAGAAATCCCGACAAGATTTCTTGAATTCTTTACACTTTTGCCCAGATAAGAAACGACCAAAATCAGCGGCATAAAAACAGGATGCCACATTTCTCAATCAGTGCAGTTAGTAGTTTCACCCCCCCAACCAGCTCCCGAAGGGAAAAGGAGTTAATGGACTTTATGCAGAATTGGTAGAAAATTATTCCACAGAAGACTACTTTGTATCTGTATGCTTTAAACAACCAAATCAGGCTCAATGAACATGAAACAACAATGGCAAATTGTGCATTCAATACATACTGCAATCAGCAAATACCTCGCAGCCATCCTGCTTTCAACATACTGCCTGTTAATTCAAGGCTGTTTTCTCCAGCAAGAGCCATTGCAAATTGATATCCAGCCGCGAACGCCTGAGCAGATGTCCGCATTCTATGAGGCACGTGGTTTTCCGCAGGCAATGATTGATGCACTCGAAACGACCTGCTACATGACAGTACATATTAAAAACACGAGTCAGGATGTACTTTGGCTTGATCTCTCTCTATGGCGTTTCACTATCGGCGACATTTCTCTAAAACGCTTTCATCGTAATGAATGGCTACAACGCTGGAAAGAGATGGATATACCACTGCGTTTTCAGTCGACGTTCCGCTGGACATTGATTCCTGAACTTCTCGACTACCAGCCTGGTGAAGAGGAAGGTGGCAATATTATTCTCAAACGCACACAAGAGCCGATAACGCTGCATGCCGTATTCCCGATCGGACAGGACAAACAGGGCAAGGCGCATACTGTAAAAATAGATAATCTACGTTGTGCGGAGAATCTACCATGATTATACGAACATGGATTGTCCTTGTTGTATTCATCGTAGTAACTCAGGTCGCTTTGGCGACTGAAACAGGTTTACCCTTTGGTATTCGCGCCTACTCGGCAACCCCGGCACCCCGCTTCCAACTACAAAACATGGATGGCGAATCAATCGATTTACAAACACTGCGCGATAACTGGGTATTTGTCCATTTTTGGGCCAGCTGGTGCGGGCCGTGCCGCCTGGAAATGCCGGCAATTGAAAAACTGAGTCAGATAATTACCTATGATAAACTGCCCATTGTGATGGTTAATGTGGCCGAAGATGAAGATACCGTATTCAGCTTTCTGGCTGAGGTTACACCGACTCTGGACAGTTTTATGGACACGGATGGACAAGCCATCGAAGCCTGGAAACCCAGAGGGTTACCTGCAACTTACCTCGTTGATCCTGCGGGCAACATCCGTTATCAGGCACTGGGAGGACGTGAATGGCATCAGCTAGAATATACTGACTTTATCAAGCGTGTGATGCGCAAGAAGCATGAGTAGAGTGGCCATCCCCAACATGGCCACAAGCAAAACAGTCATTCCCGCTCTGAAAATCATAGCGTCAAATATTCAAACTTTTGATTTCAAGCTCATCCTTAAGAGATTGCAGCAATTCGGGATCGAATAACATTGTCCCCGGTTGAGCTACTGTCCCACTACCGCAGCTTTAATTGCCGCTTGAAGGTCTGCAGTATGCCCAACCATATCGCCATTGGCGAAGTTCACAAGGATAAAACTATATTCATCTGATTCTATTGCCTCAATCACTCGGCTAGCCACACGAGGTGAACTCATTTCGGGAAACTGATCATAGGTGGCAACTTCAGGCGAAGGAATAACATCGCGATCCTCACCAGGAAATGGTTTCTCCCATCCGCCGTTAAAAAAATAAGTTACATGAGGAAATTTTTCTGTTTCAGCGCAGTGAAACTGCTTCATGCCGGCCTGGCTAATAACCTCAGCAAGCACTGATTTAGGACGTTGCGGTGAGAACAATACAGGAAATGGAAATCTGGCATTGTATTGTGTCATGCAAGTAATCTGTCTGGTACCTGTGTCACCTCGGTCAAAACCTTTAAATTCGGGCAAACCGATTGCTGCGGCTAGCTGCCTTGCACGATCACTTCGAAAATTAAAAAATAATACCGACTCATTTTTTCTGATTTGAGGTGTTTGGGTCTACCGATTACAACAGGTTGAATGAATTCGTCTGATTCCCCTCGCGTATAGGCCATTTCAATCGCTTGCCTGGCTGAATCTGCACGATCACCTGAACCCAGCACAAAAGCGCGCCATGCGCGTTCAGTACGATCATGGTGTTTGGCGCGATCCATCGCCCAGTAACGCCCACAGACTGTGGCGATATAACCGCTACCGAGTTCATCGAGCTTTTCCTCCAGCTGCTGCAGATAGGTCACGCTGACTTTGGTGCAGTATCACGACCATCAGTGATCATATGAATGACCGGTTCAACACCTGCTTTGACAACCATTGGTAACAGATCCAGCAAATGTGCAATATGGGAATGCACCCCACCATCAGAAATCAAATAGTCATCCAGGTGCGGGGCTCTGGATTGAGCCCAGGCATGATATTTTCGACTGGGATTCATCCCGATACCGTCAAAGATGATGAGTAGTACCCGATTCGCGCTCACTGAGTCCCTCAATTTTGCACAATGCAAATAATGTGGCTTACTCCAGTATCTAATATTACTTTTGAAAAATCATCGGCATGGTTAGTATTGAGCCCTACCGGTAAACAATGACATTATCTGGTAATGCATGTCCTGATTTCATCATACTGAAGAAAACTATATCCACGATAGAAGCTATGTCTAAACAGTCTGAATTTATCACCAGATCATAGCTTGTAGGATCATTGATATTCCGCTCGTAGAAAATAACTACCTGGATAGCTATCCGTTGTTCAGCTCAACAATATCATTTGGTGACGAATGGCTGGCATCGGTATGAAAATGTCATGACAGCTAAATGTCTCTCTTTGTATCGAAAGGCTGATTGCACTTCAGAGTGTTGCGAACTGGCGGAAATGATTCTCAATTATCACGCAAATTCCGCGTCACAAACATCAACACCACCACCACCAGTAACAACAGTGCTGTTCCCATCAACAGGGCATAGTTTTCCAGTTGCAACAGGGAATACAGCACAATATATAAACTGACCAGCAAGGTAAAAATAACCACCGTTCTTTTCAGATTTTTTAATGTGGCCCAGGTATACAGGGTGATCATGCCAATGGTTGTTGACGCTGCGGCCAGATAAGAACGCACAAAGGTGAAGTGCTCAGACAGGGATAGTAATATCAGGAAAAACAGGCTAAGTGCGATGCCGATCAACCCATACTGCACATAGTGTAAACGGACATTGATGGTCAGCTCAAAAATTAGAAATGTTAGAAACGTCAGACCGATAAAAAGGAGACCGTATTTCACCGCACGAGTGATCTGGGAATATAGCGATACCGGCTCAAACATATTCACACCGGCAGTAAATTCATATAGGTTGATCTGTCCAGCAACGCTCACCGATTTTGTCACGGGACGAGCTTTGACCGCCGCAATCATATCTGGCGGCATATTTGATGGATATTGAGCTGCGCGAATGACACTGCCATCCTGATTCCAGCTTTGCGGGTAATTTCTTGCCAGATGAGGAATGTCCCATTGCGCGGTAAAACCTTCATCGGTAATCGTGTGTTGCGCCGGTAATACACTGCCCTGAAAACTCGGGTGCGGCCAGGTGGATGTGACCGTCACGGTCGTCGTCTCGCCAAAAGGAGCAAACATGAAGCTATTACTGCCATTGATGTTCATTGCCAGCGTTAATTTATGCTGACCATCAGGCTGAAAATTTTTCAGTTGCGCATGAAATCCGTGCTGCAGCGCAGTCAATTGAGTTCCAGGTGCAAGCGTTTGCTCCTGACCATCCCAATTCAATGAAGAGACATTATTGATGGCGCGGGTATCACTCAGGCCAATCGTAATCCAGGCCTTGTCCCAGTGTATCTTGTCAATGCTGTCAGACAGTGCAGCCACGTCGGGTGGCGCAAAGACGCTCTCTATATTGACATCCGCCGTGTATACCAATGAATTGTAAATACCGCGCTTGCGAAACTGCTCCCCAAGACTGACATTCAACTGGAGGTTTTCTGGTAGAAATTTTGCCGTACGTTTCTGGTAGAAAACTTTGTCGATGGTGCGTGTACTGCCATCTTTCTCAGTAACGGTTTCCTGTTTCAGAATCCGGTCGGTGTAAGGAATCACTAATACTGGCGCCAACACAGTCTGCTCCTGCCCCCAGGTACCAGCAATATCGTACAGTACAGACTGATATAACTGGCTGCGGTCAGAGACGATATTACCCACCATGCCTAACGGAATGAGTAGAATAAACGCCAGCAAACCAACGACCAGTGTACGCACTGTCAGGGAATTCCACTGGATCGCCGAATCATTATTCATTGGATTACCACCCAGTTGCCGCCCTACAGTGAAAAACAGATACGCTGCAGCAGCCAGCACTGCAAGCACGACCAACGCGATTATAATAACACCCATGAATCATGCTCCGTAAGGCCCAGATAGCCTACTACTGCCTCGAAAAAACACGGTCGATTGTTAATTCAATTTCATCACCGGCTTTCACCGGCTTCTTCTCAGCAAACAAATCACCATCCTGCGCAATCGGCTGGCCGCTACGCGAAACCCTGGCACCGACAACAACTTCAGAAAAACCGGAAAGCTTCATAGTCGGCATCATCGCCATGCTGTCATCAAGCTGTATTTCAAGGGGTAAATCTTTCACCTGTTTTCTGGCAGCCGCCAATGGCATCGGTGGGCCACTCAGGGCTTTGGCGTATATAAAAACAAGATCATCCGGCTTAACCTGATCACGCATCGCCTCTGGCAGGGTTACGCTGACCTTGATACCCGCAGTAGTATCTACCGCCGCGATCGTGTTTTCCTCGCCTAACTGCGAATTAGCCGCTTTTTGTTCGGGCGTTAATCGACTCATGGCAGCAGTAATCAGAGAATTTAATTCCTTTCTTTCAGCCGGTTCCTCAATCAGTGGCAGCGCCTTTTTCCATTGTTGTATAGCTGTCACAGGGTCATTTTGCTGTTGCGCGCCCATGCCACTCAACCATAGCGCCGTCAGATTTTCAGGCTCCAGCTCCAGCGCTCTGTTGATCAACTTCAGCGGACGGCCCTCAATACTGCCCTGATTCATCATGGCCAGAGAATCGGCCAGTGATAACATTATCTGCGGCACATCCGATCTCAGTTTGAATGCACTTTCATAGGCTTTTACCGCCTCGGGATACTGCTCAAGCGCCATATAGGAACGACCCAGCATATACCAGCCTTCAGTATTATCCGGATTCTTATCCAACTTCTGCCGCAAACCTTCCACCAAGGTCGTCATATCAGGAGAACCATCGGCTTTCCTGGGGATTTCAGCGGCCTGGGCAACTGCCTGCTTTGGATCCAGTGTTTTGGTAAACAGCGGATTACCTAATTTCAGGTAAACAGGTATGGCAATGAGCGGAATTAAGGAGGCAATCAAAATCGAGCCTAACAGAGACGATTTTGTCGTATTTTCTGAAATCACATGCAGATCTTTTACATCTGAAAACAGTGAAATCTCAAGCTCATTTCGGGCTGAGTGATACGCATCACTATCCATTTCACCCTGCTCAAAACGGGTTTCCAGATCCTGTAACTGCTCATTGGCAACCAGGATATTCTGCTCGCGCTGAGCGTCCCGATCAATATGACGTTTTCGTAGAAGCGTGGGTAAAATCAGGGCGAGCGCGATTAAAACAAGTATCGCATTAATAAACCAGAACATGAGGTTACTTCCTGGAAGCAGGTTTTAAAAGTTCACGAACAGATTCACGATCCTGCTCGCTCAAAGATTCAGTGGTGACAGGCTTCTGTTTGCGAATCAGCCTGAACAACAAATACAGACTCAGAAACAGGAAGACAGGTGGCCCGATCCACAACAACAGAGTATTAAACTGGAACGGAGGCTTATATAAGACAAAGTCACCATAGCGATCCGTCATGTACTTGACCACATCAGCACGCGAACCGCCATCAATAATCATTGCGTAGGTTTTATCGCGCATATCCTTTGCCAATTCGGCATTCGATTCAGCCAGATTCTGATTCTGACATTTCACGCAACGTAGATCTGCAATCAGTTGCAGATATAACTGCTCCTGCTTCCTGTCCTTGAAATCGTGAAATTCAATTTTTACCGCATGCGCCAGCGGTAACACCGCCAGCAGGCAAATCAGCAAAGCCAGACGGCCAGAAAAATATTTCATCCTTGCTCCTCACGCAATTCTTTGACCAGCGGAATCAAAATTTCCTCGACCGCCTGCTGGTGAACAGGGCCGGTAAATTTATACCGAACGATGCCCTTCTTATCCATTACAAAAGTCTCTGGCACACCGACAATACCCCAGTCGATACCCGCCATTCCTTTCGTATCAACGGCCACCGCATAATAGGGGTTACCCAGTCTGGCCAGCCATTGTACCGCCGCATCACCGTATTCTTCTGTCCCGTGATCCTTGTAATTCAGGCCAATGGTCGGCACATTTTCACTGGCAATAAAACGTGTTAACACAGCATGCTCTGCACGACAGGAATGACACCAGGAAGCCCATAAATTCAGTATCCAGACCTTGCCCTTCATTTCATCAACCGAGACAGTTTCATTCGGCCTATCCAGCAAAGGCAGCGTAAAATCGGGTGCAGGCTTACCGATAAACGGTGACGGGATCAGCTTTGGATCATTCGACAATCCGAACAGCATTAATCCGATTAATCCCATGAAAGCCAGCAACGGGATAAAAAACTTCTTGTTCATGCGCTCGCGCTGCCCGTTGCCAATGTGCCTGTGCTAGTCGGTGAATTATCCACGACCACTTTGCGCATCCTGCGGTAGCGTTTATCCAGTGACGCCAGTAAACCACCAATGCCCATGAACATACCACCCAACCAAAGCCAGCGAACAAAGGGTTTATGATAGATACGGAAACTCCAGGCATTGCCGCCCAGTGGCTCGCCCAGCGCAACAAATAAATCGCGCAGGAAACCTGCATCGATACCGGCTTCCGTCATTGGCATTGCACCCGGACCATAATCACGTTTTTCCGGATAAACCGTGGTCAAATATTCGCCCGCCTGTTTGATTTCCATGGTGGCACGGCTTGCACTGTAGTTATCCAACGTATGTGTTTCTATGCCCTGGAAGGTAAAGGTATAACCTGCCATCTCGTAGCTTTGACCGGCTTCAAGGCGAACATCTTTTTCAGTATCATAAAGAGAGACCACGGTCACTCCTGTCACCGTCATCGCCATACCCAGATGCGCAATCACCGAGCCCCAGCTCGCCAGAGGCAACTTGAAAGGTGAACGCCCCAGACTGATCACCCACATTAGAGCTGACAGGCTTATCCAGCTGCCGGCAAACAGGCCAAGTACTGTTTTGATATTAAATTCAGAAACAAGTATCAGCGGTAAAATAAATGCCATCACCAGGCTTGCTGCCAACGGAATCCAGACTTTTTTCAACACTCTTGAAAATGAATCTTTCTTCCAGCGGAGGTAAAAACCAAAACCCATCACCGTAAACAAAACCATCGCCAGAGGCACAATAATGCTGTTGAAATAAGGCGGGCCTACCGAAATTTTTCCGGCGCCAAAGGCATCAATAATTAACGGGTATATAGTGCCCAGCAACACTGTCGCCGTCATTACCAGCAGAATCACATTATTGACCAGCAAACCAGATTCGCGCGAGATAAGACTAAACGAGCCTATCGAACGCATCTTATGTGCCCTGAAGGCAAACAGCAGTAGCGACGAACCAATCACAACCCCCAGGAAGATGAGGATAAACAGGCCGCGCTCAGGATCGCTGGCAAAAGAATGCACCGATGTCAGCACGCCGGACCGTACCAGAAACGTGCCTAATAAACTCAGTGAAAAAGCGAGAATGGATAACAGGATTGTCCATGTCTTGAAGCTGGCACGTTTTTCAGTAACCGCTAACGAGTGAATCAGGGCTGTTCCTACTATCCACGGCATCAATGAAGCATTTTCAACCGGATCCCAGAACCACCAGCCACCCCAGCCAAGCTCGTAATAAGCCCACCAGCTTCCCAACGCAATACCCCATGTCAGAAACATCCAGGCCACATTCGTCCAGGGTCTTGCCCAGCGCGCCCAGGCAGCATCCAGCTTGCCACCAATCATCGCCGCCATAGCAAAAGAAAAGGCCACCGACATACCCACATAGCCCATGTACAACATCGGCGGATGCACAGCCAGACCAAAATCCTGCAACAAAGGATTCAGTTGCCGCCCTTCAAGCGGAATATTCAGCAGACGTTCAAACGGATTGGATGTGACAATCAAAAATAATGCAAAACCTACACCAATCAACCCCATGATGCTTAATACCCGTGCCAGCATGATAGGGGGTATGCCTTTGCTGAACAGTGCAACGGCGGCACCCCAGGCTGCCAGAATCATGGCCCAGAGCAACAATGAACCTTCATGCGCTCCCCACAATGCAGAAACACGAAAAATGGTTGGCATTTCTGTATTGGAATTGCTGGCGACGTATTTAACCGAAAAATCATTGGTGACAAACGCATAGAGCAGACAGCAAAAAGACACCACCATAAACAGCAGCTGGCCATAGGCAGCAGGCCGTGCCAGCGCTATCCATTGTGGCTTTGCTGTCAGAGAACCCCAGAGTGGAAAAACACCCTGAACAACAGCAACCGATAATGCCAGGATTAAAGCAAAGTGCCCTATTTCAGGAATCATTATGGAGCACCTTCTATCGCAGACACAGCAGCGTCAGCAGGCTTATGCTCCCTCTCCAACACATCCTTGAGCTCCTTCGGCATATATTCCGAATCATGCTTGGCCAACACTTCTTCGGCATAAAACAGGCCATCAGCTCCCATTTTACCTCTGGATACCTGACTCTTTTCTTCCTGAAACAGGTCAGGAAGTATTTTATTCGTGACCACCGTGATTTCATTGCCACGATTATCCATAACGATAAAACGGGCTTCAAGCTCTGAATCACTGCGTTGCAGGCTACCCTTCTTGACCAGGCCACCCAGTCTGAATACCTGCCCTATCGGCACTTTACCTGCCAGCACATCTTCTGGCGGATAAAGATAATTCAGATTACCTTGCATCGCCTTGCTGATCATGGCAGCAGCGCCACCCACAGCAAACAACGCCAGCACAACAAATACAATACGTTTACTTCTGGGTTTCATCGTTCACCTCTTTGTGACTGTGGTGCTGCCGTCGTTCTGCAAAACGTCTGGCTCGTTTGATTGTCTGCAAAACGGTGCGTCGCTTTATCATCAACATCACAGGTTCCATCACCATTAAAAACGCGGCAACAGCCATCGCGCTCCAGACATATGCGCCAAAGCCGCCCATCGAAAAAAATGCATTCACTGATTTATCTCCTGCAGCTTTGACACCCAGGATGTCGTTTGTTCACGCTGCAGAATAATATTTCTGACACGCATCAGAATAGTCGCAAAGCTATACATCCAGAAACCCAGTGTGGTTACCAGCATGGCTTTCAAAATACTCGGATCCACGCGTTCCAGAGAAGACTCCTGATGCAGCGAAGCACATTGCGTCGGGTCCGGGCAATTCACCGCATAGTAGATGACCGGCACCAGCACAAGACCAACCAGCGCTAGCAGCGCCGACGCCTTATCGGATCGGCGGGTATCTTCAATCGCTGATTGCAGGGCAAGGTAGCCGATATAGACGAATAACAATATAAGAAAGGACGTGAGTTTAGGATCCCAGTCCCACCATGTACCCCAGCTGGTTTTACCCCAGATAGCCCCGGTAGCAAGTGCGATAACGTTCATAATGATGCCGGTAAACGCTGTTGCCGATGCCATCATATAAGATAATCGTGTATTGAAAATCAGGCCGATCAGTGCCCAACCGACCATCACCGCATACAACCACATCGCCATCCAGGAAGCGGCCACGTGCACATAAATAATCCGATAATATTCCTTCATGCCATTACCGAGCGTATCTGGCGTGGTAAAAAACCCCAGATATAACCCCAGCGGAATCAATACAATCGTAGCCAGCCAGAAGAAGGGAATCAGCTTACCTGCCAGCGAATAAAAGCTCACCGGGGCGGCATATTTAAACCAGTTTATTTTCATATCAAAGCAAGAACGTCAATTTTCCTCTGAGTACTTTATATTCAGTCGCTTATAACAAAAAACGCGGTATCAGAAATGATCTGGCAACGTTTCAGGAGTATAGCCCCCATGAAGCGCAGCCAGACAATCCAGTAAATTATAACAGTAAACCTGCCATTTTATTCTAATGATATTTTCAGGGCAGCCGCAGTAGCCCAGGGGGCAAAAATAACCGCCAGCAGAGCAAAGGCCGACAACAACAACATATACGGCTGTATACTGACGCCACCCACCATACTGCTCGCTATCGCTCCCGAACCGTAGACCAGTACCGGCAGATAAAACGGTAACACCAGCAGGGAAACTAGCACACCGCCACTGCGCAGACCCAGGGTCAAAGCCGCCCCGATAGCGCCAATCATACTTAATATAGGCGTACCCACCAGCAACACCAGCATCATCACTGCAATTGAATTGACCGGTAAATGATAGAACAGACCTACAACCGGAGAAACCAGTACCAGCGGCAATCCGGTCAACAACCAGTGGGCGACGATTTTTGCCAGCACCATCACCGGCAATGATTGTGGCGCAAGCACAAACTGCTCCAGCGTTCCATCCAGATAGTCACCAGCGAAAAGGCGATCAAGTGCCAGCGTTGATGCCAGCAATGCGGCAATCCAGACAACCCCGGGGGCAATTTGTTTTAGCGTTTTATCTTCGCTACCAACGCCCAGAGGGAACAGACTGATAACGACGATAAAAAAAAATAATACGGTAAAAATCTCACTGCGATAACGCAGCGCCAGTAACAAATCGCGTTTCAGCAATAGCCAGAAAGCGCTAAGCATGGCCAATTTCCCTTCCACCATCCAGTGAATTGCCATTCAAAGACAAGCGTTTGATTTTACCCGATGTCAGCGGCACTTCCTGATGGGTTGTCAAAATCACCATGCCGCCTTTTTCTACGTGGCTGGCAATCATTGTCTGCAGTAATGTCACGGCAGCCACATCCAGCGCAACAAAGGGTTCATCCAGTATCCACAGCCTGGCCTTGCTTAGCAGCAATCTCGCCAGTGCCACGCGGCGTTTCTGACCCTGCGATAACTGCCGCGTCAAATGTTCTTCAAATGCGTAAAGACCGATGGTATCCAGCGCCGCCATCAAAGCATCATCGGTTACCGTTTCACCCGCAATAAGGGTATTAAAACGCAGGTTTTCGAGCACATTCAAATCTGCCTTGATTGCATTCAGATGCCCCAGATATAACAGCTCGCAGCGATAAGCCTCATCCTGTTTCTGTATCCGCTCACCCTGCCACAGAATCTCGCCCTCGTCAGGTATATACAAACCACACAATGCGCGTAACAGTGTAGTTTTGCCGCTGCCATTGCGGCCTTCCAGCATCATCAACTGACTTGCTTGCAATTCGAAAGACAGATTGGAAAACAGTTCGCGGCCACCGCGAATGCATTGTAAATTATTGACCTTGAGTGTCATGGGGATGCAGTGTAGTCAAAAGCGCGGCTGTAGTATACTCAGCCGCATGGCACAATACGTATATACAATGAATCGGGTCGGCAAAGTTGTCCCACCCAAGCGCGAAATTCTCCGCGACATATCCCTGTCCTTCTTTCCTGGCGCCAAGATTGGTGTACTGGGTCTGAATGGTTCAGGCAAATCCACCCTGCTACGCATCATGGCCGGTATCGATACCGACATCAACGGCGAAGCCAGGCCACAGCCGGGTATCAAGGTCGGCTATCTTGCGCAGGAGCCGCAACTCGACGAGTCGAAGGATGTGCGCGGTAACGTTGAGGATGCGCTGTCCGAAATCAACGATGCGCAGCAACGCCTGGACGAAGTGTACGCAGCCTATGCGGAACCCGATGCCGACTTTGACGCACTGGCCGCCGAACAGGCCAAACTGGAAAACCTGCTGCAGACCAGCGATGGTCACAACACCGACCGCACCCTGGAAATTGCCGCAGATGCCCTGCGCCTGCCACCCTGGGATGCCGATGTCCGCACGCTCTCAGGCGGTGAAAAACGCCGTGTCGCGCTGTGCAAATTACTGCTGTCAAAACCTGACATGCTGTTACTCGACGAACCGACCAACCATCTGGATGCCGAAAGCATCGCCTGGCTGGAACGTTTTCTGCACGAATATCCTGGCACCGTGGTTGCCGTCACCCATGATCGCTACTTCCTCGATAATGTCGCTGGCTGGATTCTGGAACTGGATCGCGGTCATGGCATTCCCTGGGAAGGTAACTACAGCTCCTGGCTGGAACAAAAGGAAGAGCGCCTGGAGCAGGAAGAAAAATCCGAAAGCGCCCGTCGCAAGGCCATGAAAGCTGAGCTGGAATGGGTACGCACCGCACCGAAAGGCCGGCACGCAAAGAGCAAGGCGCGACTGGCCCGCTTTGAAGAACTGCAATCGCAGGAATTCCAGAAACGCAACGAAACCAATGATCTCTACATCCCGCCCGGACCAAGACTGGGCGACCTGGTTATTGAAGCCAACAATGTGCGCAAATCCTTCGGCGATCGCCTGTTGATTGATGATTTGAATTTCAACCTGCCGCCGGGCGGTATTGTCGGCATCATCGGCCCGAACGGTGCCGGTAAAACCACGCTGTTCCGTATGCTCACCGGTGATGAAGCGGTCGACAGTGGTGAATTACGTATTGGCGACAGCGTTCAGATCGCCAGCGTTGATCAGAGTCGCGACGCACTGGATGACAGCAAAACCGTGTGGGAAGAAATTTCTGGCGGACAGGACAATATCAGCATCGGCAGTTACACAATCAATTCCCGCGCCTATGTCTCACGTTTCAATTTCAATGGCACGGATCAGCAACAACATGTCGGCAAGCTATCTGGTGGTGAACGTAATCGGGTACACCTCGCGAAACTCCTGAAGAGCGGTGGCAACGTGCTGTTACTCGACGAACCGACCAATGATCTTGATGTTGAAACCCTGCGCGCACTCGAAGAAGCCCTGCTAGATTTCCCCGGCTGTGCGGTTGTCATTTCCCATGATCGCTGGTTCCTTGATCGACTAGCCACACACATACTGGCCTTTGAAGGCGATAGCCAGGTGGTCTGGTTTGAAGGTAACTATGCAGATTATGAAGCTGACAGGAAACAGCGTCTGGGTGAAGCTGCGGACCAACCTCATCGGATTAAATATAAACGGCTGGGTTAATCGATAATCAAGTTAGCTGGCCGAATCAAACCAGTATCGCCAGTGCACTATTCTGACATAAAGGTAATGCAATAATTCAGTACATACTCTGTATTGCGTTTGAATCGTTAGGCAAGATAAATATCGAGCGATATTGCCACCGCTGGAAATTCTCTCAATATTTTTTTATCTGCCGTAATGAGTGGAGCATCTAAATATTGAGCCAGTGCAATAAATTCACAATCATATGCAGAACAACTACTCAAGTTTACGAGTTGCATAATATGGGCAGAAGATATTTTATATTCATTATCATCCAGTAATTCCTCTGCTTGCTGTATCATTATCATAATCTCATCAAGGCTTAAAATACCTTTACGTAAATACTGACTCAAAACATTCCTAAATTCACTCCGCCATAAAATGGGGGCACTCCAAAGCGGATCAAAAGACAATAGTTGCTCTGCTTGCAGAGACTTTTCACCTGAAATATAGAGGTACGCAATGATATTAGTATCAACAACAATCATGGGCGGCCTTCATTTTTTGCTGCTGTTAATTCATCATTGGTAATAGGGTTAGCATCAGTCTTTGCTCTTAATGTTCTAGCGATTGCAAGATGTTCTGAAACATCTATTTTATGAGTACCGAGGGCTCGTTCAACGCAATAAAGTATCTCACTATTTAAACTTCGACGGTGGATTTTGGCCGCTTCCTTAAGCTGCAAATAAAGGTTGTCAGGTATATTTTTAAGAGTTAATGCTGGCATAGTGAATCTCCAATTAAACCAATATGGTATCATTATGGTTTTCCTGATTGGGTTCGTCAAGTAAAAATGCCTAACCGTGCATTAAATTGACCCGCAAAAAGCTCAGTTTCTATAGAGCCCCCTCTGTCAGGATAGTTGTACCTGGGAAAAAATGAAAATAACTCTGCTTAGACACGGAAAACCTGTCATTCCGTCATTAAATAAACTATGTGCCGCTGCATTTTATGAATGGGTGCAGGAATATAATACTTCTGGTTTATGCTCATCATCTAAACCAACCACGCAAGCATTTAGTTGCGCCAAAGAATGCAATGCCATAGTTTGTAGTAACTTACCGAGATCAATAGAATCTGCAAAAGCATTAAATGCAGGAAATATTGTTTTATCTAATGCAATATTTAATGAGGCAGGTTTACCTATTGCTAATTGGCATACATTAAAATTATCACCCAAAATATGGGCAGTTACATTTAGGATGCTCTGGCTGCTGGGTTATTCCAGAAACTCTGAATCATTTAAAGAAACAAAAACAAGGGCTATAGAAGCGGTTAAAATACTTACGGAATTAGCCCATGAGTATGGAAGCGTATTATTTGTAGGCCATGGAGTTTATAACCGTATTTTAGCTAATGAGCTAAGAAGGTCAGGTTGGTCTGGCCCAAAGAACCCAGGCTCAAAGCATTGGAGCATGGGTGTTTATCACAACCAGGCTGCATAATTGACTTGAGCTTTTCGAATAGTGTAACCCGCAAGTTAGCTACTGATAAAAGCTATCAATCATAGGCGCCAGAAACAGTATGCTGGAGATTAACGACTTCCTGGTAAGACTTTATAAAACATCCCCTGCAAGCCAGTGGTTCTCATCATTAACAACACAAGCAACACCACGCCATAGATCAGCGGTTCCAGTACATCCGCTTTCACTAACCACCAGTAATGCAACACGCCCAACAGGGGAATCACATAGGCCAGGCGATGAAGCTTTTTCCAACGTTTACCCAGACGCTTCATCATGGCATTGGTCGAAGTTACAACCAGCGGCAATAGCAACACAAATGCCAGCATACCGATAGTAATAAAAGGTCTATCAAGAATATCCAACCAAATTTCCGGCCAGTCGAAAAATTGATCCAGCCAGAGATAAATGGCCAGATGCAGGCAGGCATAGAAAAAAGCAAACAGGCCAAACATGCGACGAAGGCGCATCGCCCAGCGCCAGCCTAACAGACGACTAGCCGGTGTCGCCATCAGGGTAATCAACAAAAAGCGCAAGGCCCATTCGCCTGTCTCATGAGTAATGGCTTCAATCGGATTCGCACCAAGTCTGTCCTGGAAAAACTGAACTACCAGCACCATGACGGGCAATAGACAAAGCAGGAAAGCCAGCATTTTAATACGCGCTATTGACATAAGGGCACCTCTATTTGCGTTCCCCATAACTCAGAAGTTTTTCTTCAAATCCATACCGGTATATAACGATGCAACCTGTTCGGCATAGCCATTAAACATCTGCGTCTTGCGTTTACGAAACTCACCAATGCGCCGCTCCCGCTTCTGGCTCCAGCGAGGATGTGGCACACCAGGGTTTACATTTGAGTAAAATCCGTATTCTTTTGGCCCAGCCTTCATCCACGACGAAACCGGTTGTTTCTCGACAAAGCTGATTCTGACAATCGATTTAATGCTCTTGAAACCGTACTTCCAGGGCACCACCAGACGAATCGGCGCACCGTTCTGATTTGGCAGCACGTCATCATACAAACCCACCGCCATCAGCGTTAGCGGATTCATTGCTTCATCCATACGCAAGCCTTCGGTATAGGGCCATTCCAGCACTCGACGCCGCTGACCCGGCATCTGCGTTTTGTCCTCCAGCGTTTCAAACTGTATATATTTTGCTTTTGATGTCGGCTGAAAACGCTTAATCAAATCTGCCAGTGGAAAGCCAACCCAGGGAATCACCATCGACCAGCCCTCAACACAGCGCAAACGATAAATACGTTCTTCCAGCGCATGCGGCCTGAGGATATCTTCAAGTGTATAAGAACCCGGTTTGTCGACTTCACCATCAATCGTCACCGACCAGGGAGCGGGATTAAGTTTATGTGCATTACGAGCCGGATCACTTTTGTCGACGCCAAACTCATAAAAATTATTGTAGCTAGTGATATCTTTTAACGGCGTCTTTTCTTCATCGGTCGAATATTGACCGGGCATAATTTTACCCAGTGACAATTTAGCGGTAGCAAGTGATGGCAGTGCAGACAGTCCCGCCATGGCAATCCCCGCCTTGATGAATGTACGACGCTGCTGGTAAACACCGTAGGGTGTTACATCTGATTCATTCAGATCGTTTTTTTGTTTGATGATGGTCATTTAATATCAGCCTCTTGCAAACCTATCAGAAATTCATGGACTATTATCACGCAAATATTTCACAGAATAATCACAGATATAACTCTATCGACTACCTGCAATCATTATTTATCCGCTCAAGACAGCAAGCCGAAATAATTTTCCCCATGAATAATGACATAGAGCAAAGTATTACTCCCAATCAGACGATAGGATATACAGGACAAATTACACAATTAACCTCAAACCACTGGAGACCAGCATGGCGAACAAAGTAAAAACCCTGAAAAAAGAAATCAAGAAACGTCTGAAAAAGATTATGAAACATAAAGTTAAGCTGAAAAAAGCTCAGAAACAATTAAAGAAAGCTTCCTAACGACACTGGGCAGGCCGATACTGCCGATAGAGATTTTCAAGCGAAAGATCGAGGATGATCATTCTCCGAGTGAACAGCCCATGCGAACAAATTGTTGTTCTTATCGTTGTTGTTCTGGTTGCCGTTGTTGGTGTTGAAGTTCCAGGCGTTACTGGAACTGAACTCCGACCCGGACCAGTAGTTATTGGACTGGACGATAACCTGCCCAC
>JAZGGH010000042.1:0-5808 GCA_036480335.1 Gammaproteobacteria bacterium
CCAGGTGCTGTAGGTTTCGTCCACTATAACGCCGTATCTATCGGCAATAATTGCCATTTACTGAACCAGCTCATCACATTGAAAACGCTATAGGTACTTTCGCGTATTTAAAGAATTATGCTTTGCACACAGGAATAATTAATCTTTACGATTAATCTCCTTGAATGCCGAAAATAATCTATTAAATCAATTACAAAGACAGAGAACACAGGGTATTCAGGTTGTTCAGATAACAGCAATTAGATTGTTTGCACCAATCAAACACTGGCTGCAGACTCTAATAAAGAATCCCGTATTTATTCCGCTACTAAAGGATAGAGAACCTTTCTTTAATTATCAGGACTCCTACATGACCGATACGCTCAACCCTCAGGAAGCACAATCGATTTTCGAATCCTGTCCAATACCCGCTGTAATATTAGATGCGCAGGGATTAATACTGAGCATAAATCAAGCATTTACCCAACTTTCTGGCACCCAGAAAACCAATTGCCTAACGGGAAAACAAATCGACAGCATTACCAGCCCAGGCTTGAAACATCTCTTAACTACCTATCCTAAACTGGAATGGGAAGACGGTACCGGCCGAATTCGCAGTATTGATGTACAGCGCGTCACATTGACCGAAGATGGTACAAAAGAAGTGCGTTTTTTTGTTGATCGCAGTGAAATCATTCAACTTGAAAACGCCAATACGGTTCTCGAGGAAAAACTGCAGCAAAACCTGCTGACTGATCCGGCCACTGGTTTACTCAATCAACGCGGTATTATTCTGGCACTGGAGCCACAAATTGCACGTTGCCGCCGCTATAACAGCACCTTATCTGTTGTCCTGATGGCCGTTGATGCATCGATTGATCGCGAAAAACTGCTTATTGAAGTTTCACGGATGCTCAAGGACCAACTTCGCTGGGCTGATCTCGTTGGCTGCACTGAAAATCAGGAATTCATGCTGGCGTTACCGGAAACACCGGAAACAGCAGCTGTACAGTTAACCAATAAACTTGTTCCATTGCTTGAAGAAACCTGTAATAACTGTTTTCCGGATACTTCAATATGGTCTTGCTTTGGTATCGCTGGCTGGCGTAAAAGTGATAATGCGCCTTCACTCTTGCAACGTGCATCCAACGCGCTGACCCAGGCAAGAAATTCTGACTCTAACAAAACCATTGCCCTCTAGCGCATATTCTGGAAGTCCTGGTGCCGGTACAACCCGACAATACAACGCTATCCAGTACCAACACTGGCAAAACTGATAGCGCTGAAATCCTGCAAACGGATTTTAATAGAAACCGACACGCTATCGAAATTGATGCCCTTGAATTACGCGCAGTTAGACGAAGATTTCTAGCACTTAACAAAGACCGCCTACAGCGTGTATCTGGCTCATTACACTCTCAGCAGAAAATCTTCATTGAACTGCTTCCCTTATTATTCCATATCAATCACCCGATGCTGCCGGGTTATTTATCCACTGAAATTCCCTGCGGAATTTCAAGCTTCTCACCTGGAAAGCGTTGCATACAGGCTGCAAAACGTCTGGCAAAAAGCTTTAAACATTTACGCCGCGCGCAACAGGTCTATGCGTTACATGCAATCTACCTTATGGGCAGCACGGGCACCGTGGCATATTCCGATCAGAGCGATATGGATATTTGGTTATGCCACCGCCCTGGGCTCTCTGAAACAGATCAGGAATTATTAAAACAGAAAGCCAATGCCATTAAGACATGGGCAGAATCGCTCGGACTGGAAGTCCATTTTTTCATTTTTGACAATGTATCATTTCGGGATGGGAAAAATGCAGCAGTCTCCAGCGAAAACAGTGGCAGTTCCCAGCATCATTTACTCTTAGATGAATTCTACCGCACAGGATTACTCATCGCTGGACGCATCCCTGTCTGGTGGCTGGTACCACCCAGCTATGAAGCTCAATACACTGACTATGTTCGTAAACTGCTGGTCAACCGCTTTATCAAACCTGGCGATGTCATCGATTTTGGAGGACTGCATGAAATTCCTATCGACGAGTTTTATGGCGCAACACTTTGGCAACTCTACAAAGCAGTAGATTCACCCTACAAATCAATCCTTAAACTGCTGTTGCTTGAATCCTACGCCAAACAGGATGCAGACAACAAAATTCTATCTCTGCGTTTCAAACAGGCTGTGTACGATGGTAGCTGTAAACTCAATGAGTTAGATCCTTACGTGATGATTAGCAATGCTGTGGAAGAATATCTATTTTCACGTAAGGAACTCGATCGCCTTGAACTAATCAGACGCTGTTTCTATTTCAAGGTTAATGAACCCGTGAGCCAACCGGTTTTTAGAAAACAGGATAATTGGCGCAGGGATCTTATGCGTGAACTGGTCACTCAATGGGGTTGGGGTGAGAATCAATTAGCCGAACTTGACCAAAGAAAGCGTTGGAAAATTCATCGTGTGTCAGAAGAACGAGACCTTATTGTTAGTGAGTTGACCCGCAGTTACCGTGAACTGTCACATTTTTTACGGGACAATCCTGCGCCCGTGGCAATCAATCAGTCTGATCTTAACCTGCTCGGCAGGAAGCTCTACGTGGCATTTGACCGTAAGCCTGGCAAGATTGACTGTCTCAACCCAGGCATATCACGCGACCTCTCCGAAGAACAACTGAGCTTTCATCAAACCGGTAAACGCATCAAGCCATCCTGGACTCTCTATCGGGGCAGCCCTGCGGTTAAAACAACAGAGACTCCTCCCATAAAACAAACGCAGAATTTTCTGCAATTGCTCGCATGGTGCCACTTAAATGGCCTGATCAATCATAGTCCATGCATGATGCATATCCAGCCGCCGGACAGCCAGTTATTCCAGTGGGAACTACGTTGCCTCACCGACTGTCTGCACGATCTGTTTCCGGTTGCTACGCTCAGTTCTAACAAGATCAAAGCACTTAATGAACCAGCACGTCTGCTCAATACCGGACTATTCATTAATATTGCTGAAGATCCAATGGATAAACTGACACGCCAGGGAATGCAACTGGTCAGTGACAGAATCGACCCGCTGAGTTATGGGCGCCAGTTCGATAACCTGGTTATTAAAATTGATGTGCTTACACAAACTTCATGGAATGAATTGCTGACTTTCGAATACCGTGATCATTGCGCTTTACTTGAATGCTTGAGTGATTTGTTAGCCTGGTCACCCATCGGCGAAGCATCCCCACCCAAACTGCCCTGTTTCAGCTTTTCAACCTCACGTGGCCCCTTGATTGCACGCCGGGCAGAGGATTTATTTAGGTATGTAACCAGTTTTTTCTACTACCCTGGCAATGAAAATGGCCGTTACGTTGTCATTATTGGTCAATCATATTATGTACTGCAACCGGAAAATGGCGTGCCGCGTTACACAGAACTGGAATCAGAAACTGCTTTGTTAAACTACCTGGGGAAAACACAGTCTGCGTTCAGCCCAATCCGGTTTGATCCGGCAACCATGACAAATTCACCGCTGGCGTTGATCACTCAACGCAATAAGATAAACGTGATACAGTTTTTTTACCATATTCAGAAAGGCCAGGCGCGCATCTATATTATAGATGAAAAGGGATCAGTCTATATTCAACAACAACCTTTTCATGATGAAACGGCATTAATAACTCCCTTCCAGCAATTTTTTGAATCGGTTCTGCAGCGTATTTCCCAACTCGATAATATTGATGCCCATCAGCCTGAAGTTCGTTTCTATCAAATTGGTCTTGATGCCCACGGCCAGATGGAAACCAGAACGATATCACCACCAACACAAGCAGCCGATACCAACCGTGAATTACAAGTGATCGGTGACATCACTGATGTTAAGGGCAACAGCTTAACCCTCTATCATAACCACAAAGAATTTTCTTCCATTGAATATGCTGATGGCCTTTATCAGGCCGTTGCCCGGTCAGTCCTTGAACAAAGACACAGTGGCGCTGCCTATCCGGTTTACATTACCGATATTGATATGCACCGCTCGATTCACAGTCACGCCAAGGCACAAACTATTTCTTTCCTGACACTAAAAATGCAGATCGAACAACAACTCAATACTGTCCTTGGCAAGATGATGCGCTAGGAAACCAGCGGGAAACGCATTCTTAACCACTGGTATAAACTGGCTGCTTGTTCAGGACAAAGACTGTGCGCCATTGGGTAAGTATTGAATTCGACTGAATATCCAGACTTCTGGATCGCATCACGTGATAAATGTGCCAGCTTTAACGGCACCACCGGATCACTGTCACCGTGATCCATACGTAATGGGACAGCTTTTTGCTCACTGGATTTTTCATCCTCCAGGGATTCAGCCAAAGGTAAGTAACATGACAACGCCAGGATACCTGCTAACGGTTGCCGATAGCGCAATCCGGTATGCAGCACCATAGCGCCTCCCTGGGAAAATCCCGCCAGTACAATTGCACTGCTGGGAATACCGCGATCATTTTCCTGACGGATTAAAGCTTCCAGCTGTTCTCTTGATGACTGAATTCCCGCCGCGTCTTCCGGTGCTAGCGCATCTATACCCGCCAGGTCATACCAGGCTCGCATCTCCATACCACCATTCATGGTTACCGGTCTGACCGGTGCGTGGGGTAATACAAAACGAATCCCGTGTTGTTGCACCAAATCCCACTGCCGGATCAATGGCTCAAAGTCGTGGCCATCGGCACCGAGGCCATGTAACCATATGACTGCCCCCCGCACCGGCCCAGGCGGATCAATTTCAATACTTTCGAGTACACTATTCATTCTCTCGTCTCATCCTTCTATACTGGCTCAATAATCTGGAGTCATTAAGATGCGTTTTTCACTTTACAAACTCGCTTTGGTCATCCTGCTGCTTGCCAGCCTGTCTGCCTGTGGCCAGAAAGGCGATCTCTTTTTACCCGGCAACGATACCGATAAAACAGAAGAACGCTAATCAACCATGGATCATTTTACCTATCAGAACGATCGGCTGCAGGCAGAACAGCTGGATGTCGAGCAACTGGCGCAAACTTATGGCACGCCTTTATATATATATTCACGTGCTACGCTGGAGCGCCACTGGCATGCGTTTGACCAGGCCTTGTCGGGCCGCCCGCATTTAATCTGTTATTCCGTCAAAGCAAATTCCAATATTGCCCTGCTGGCCTTGCTTGCACGACTGGGTTCAGGCTTTGATATTGTCTCGCTCGGCGAGCTGGAACGCGTGTTGCGTGCCGGGGGCAGAGCAGATCGTATTGTGTTTTCAGGTGTCGGCAAAACCACCGGTGAAATAGAACGCGCGCTGGAAACGGGCATCCGCTGCTTCAACATTGAATCCGCGGCAGAATTACTGCGTATCAACGAGATTGCCTCCGCGCAGGGACTGCAAGCACCCATATCCCTGCGCGTAAATCCGGATGTTGATGCAGGGACACACCCCTATATTTCGACTGGCCTCAAGGAAAACAAGTTTGGAATTGATGTTGATTCAGCATTTAAACTCTTTCAGACAGCCGCTGACATGCCTGCTTTGCAGATTACCGGTATCGATTGCCATATTGGCTCGCAATTGACCAGTACCCAACCCTTTGTCGATGCGCTGGAACGCGTGCTGGCGTTGACGGATCGCTTGAATGCCGCTGGAATCAATATTAAACACCTTGATTTAGGCGGCGGACTCGGCGTTAATTACCGCGATGAAAATCCACCCACACCTGCAGAATATATCCAACCCTTACTGGAGACGCTCGGCGACCGGGATTTTGAATTACTGATTGAACCGGGCCGCGCTATCGCGGCTAACGCAGGTTTG
>JAZGGH010000043.1:0-3968 GCA_036480335.1 Gammaproteobacteria bacterium
GCATATCAATGGACTGATAACATGGCCGCAATTGTTGCGAAGTTTTAAATTTCTTGAAATAGCTTGTTACTTTTGGACTATCCGTCACTGCAGTCATCACCAACTGGGTTATACAGTTGCCTCTATCGAAATTTTCGATATCAGCCAGTATTTTCAATTAACATGTACGTTGATTACCCGGCCTGTTGTTTACAGACCATCGGCAGCAGGGATGCTGTCGCTGAGCGTACAGGGATGTATTTACGGCGCGTCTGTAAACAACAGGCCGGGTAATCAACGTACTACTTTCAATTTACTTGTGCCAGATTACCATTTTTCTCCAGCCAGTTCCGGCGATCCGCAGCGCGGCCTTTAGCCAGCAACAAATCGAGCATTTGATGGCTATTATCAGTTTTATCAATTGTTAACTGCACCAAACGGCGTGTTTCAGGAGCAATAGTTGTTTCCCTTAATTGCGAAGGGTTCATTTCCCCCAAGCCTTTAAAACGTTGCACACTGACCTTACCCTTAATTTTTTCGGCAGAAATTCTGTCTAACACACCCTGCCGCTCAGCTTCGTCCAGCGCATAAAAAACCTGCTTACCAACATCGATACGGTACAAGGGTGGCATAGCAACATAAACATGACCTGCTTCCACCAATGGCTGAAAATGCCTCAGGAACAAGGCACAGATCAATGTAGCGATATGCGCACCGTCAGAATCCGCATCCGCAAGCACACAGATTTTCCCGTAACGGAGGTTATTCAAATTACTGGACCCGGGTTCGACACCAATCGCCAGCACAATATCATGCACAGTTTGTGAGGCCAGCACATCTGCAGAATCTACTTCCCAGGTGTTTAAAATTTTGCCTCGTAGTGGCATGATCGCTTGAAATTCGCGGTCTCTCGCTTGCTTCGCAGACCCACCTGCAGAATCACCCTCAACCAGAAATAATTCACTGCGTTCAATATCACTGGAGGAACAATCTGCAAGCTTGCCGGGCAAAGCTGGCCCACTGGTGACTTTTTTACGAACCACTTTTTTGCCAGCTCGCTGACGCGTTTGAGCACGTTGAATTGCTAACTGGGCAATCCTCTCACCGGCATCAATATGCTGGTTCAGCCACAAACCAAATGTATCTTTTACCACACCGGAAACAAAAATCGCGCATTCGCGTGATGACAGGCGTTCCTTGGTCTGGCCGGAAAACTGCGGATCTAAAATTTTTACAGAAAGAATATAAGCACAACGCTCCCAAACATCTTCCGGCGCAATCTTCACTCCACGCGGCAACAAGTTTCTAAAATCACAAAACTCACGAATCGCTTCAGTCAGCCCCATCCGCAGTCCATTGACATGGGTGCCGCCTTGCACTGTAGGAATTAAATTAACATAACTTTCGTATACCAGCTCACCCTCTTCCGGCAACCACAACAAAGCCCATTCTGCGGCTTCGTGTTTACTCGAAAAATCACCAATGAACGGTTTATCAGGTACACACTCGACATCGCCCAACGTATCCATGAGATAATCCTGCAGGCCGTCCTGGTATTCCCAAACATCTTCCTCACCTGTTTTTTCCACCTTGCAGCGCACTTGCAAACCAGGGCATAACACGGCCTTGGCGCGTAGCACATGACGCAGACGGGTCAGTGAGAAGTTAGCTGAATCAAAATACTTTTTATCCGGCCAGAATCGTAACGTGGTACCCGTATTTTGTTTACCTACTTTCCCGACTTCATCGAGTCCGGATACTTTTTCGCCCTGCTTGAATGACAGGTTATATTCCTTACCACCACGCCGCACCCAGACTTCGAGATGCGCTGATAGTGCATTGACCACAGAGACACCAACGCCGTGCAAGCCGCCAGAAAACTGGTAATTCTTATCTGAAAACTTTCCACCGGCATGCAACTTGGTGAGTATGACTTCGGCACCGGAAACGCCCTCATCCGGATGAATATCTACGGGCATACCACGCCCATTATCACTGACCTGTAAAGAACCATCCTTGAAGACAGTGACCTCAATTTTACTGGCATAACCAGAAACCGCCTCGTCAACACTATTATCAATGACTTCCTGAGCCAAGTGATTTGGACGGCTGGTGTCGGTGTACATACCTGGCCGTTTGCGTACCGGATCAAGCCCACTGAGTATTTCGATTGAGGCAGCGTCATAATTTTTGGACATGGGTTATTCTTCCTGCTGATCTTGCAATACTGACGTCCGGTCACTGCGTAGCCGCTTGCTCAACTTATCGACTGGCTTTTTCCCTGGAACGGGACAAAGATAACTATTCATCAAAACAGGACGAAATCGGCCAGCACCCTGCGGCACGATGCGTGTCCATTTCGAATCACGAACTTGTTTGAATCGACCTGCCGCACCATAGGCATAACGCCGGTAGGTTTTATCGGCACAATCGATAGCCTCATAGGAAATATTCATACTAGCGTTGACTGACTTCAAAATTGCGGTATACCGTACCACATGCTTTCGATCCACGCTGATCGAAGCTGGATCGATTAGTAACGCAAAGGGAAAGCCATCTAGCCCAAGATTCACTTCAATACCTTCGTCCAATTCTGGCCAGCGGGGGATTACAACGTCAGACTCAGGAATTACCGCTTTCTCTTGAAATTTAAACCCATCTGCTTCCCCATAATCATCTTCCCCAAATTCGGCAGCGGCATTCCCGGCGAAAAAGAGTGGCAGACACCCGGCAAATAATAGAAATTGTATATGATTCATCGCTATTCCTAAGAAACTGGCCGCAGTTTACCGTTATCAAGGCTCTGGGTCATACCACATGGCCAATAGCCGCAAAGTTGACGATTGTTCGGGTCAGCAGTGTGCCCAGATCAGCTTAATGCCATTTTATTTAAGAATTCTCGTTCAATAGAATATGAATATATCTTATTATTTCAAGTAGTTATAAATATTTCGGATCAATAAATCATCCCAGCACAGGGCATACAGGACATCCAGCAAAACACTATACCTTTACCTTATTTTGCCGATAGTAAATAGAGCGTGATTTAATTGCTGAGTTTGGCTCAGCACGGCTGCAACCAATTACAAACAATTAACAATACTCACTTTATTAGAACTGTCAGCCACTATGGATAGCGCTTAACCTGTCATGTTTTCCAACCAGTCAAAAATTGTTGCTCATATCGGTTTTGCTGCACTCATACTGATCATGTTGGCCGCGATTTCTATCGCGTACATCCAAATCACTAATAGCCAAACACATATTGACCAGTTGGTTCAAAACCAGCAAATAAAGATTAATTTGGTCACCACAATTCACACAACCGTACAGGGACGTCAGGAAGAATTAATTCAGATACAGCACGCACAGGATCCTTTTGAACGCGATCAGGCATTTCAACGGTTTACTGAACTGGCCAGTGAGCATTTAATGGCTCGTGAGTATCTGAGTACATTGCTTACAGAAGAAACTGAAAAAATAATATTCGATAAAATTATCAAACTCACAGCCAAGGCTTCACTCACTCATCGCCAACTGATTGACTTAATTCGCGTCGATGAATTCGATAAAGCACACGATATTCTGGTTGGGAAGTCTTTTCCAGCCCATAACGCATTGCTCAACCTTACGCGAAATTTTCTTGAGCATGAACATCAACTGTCTGCGCACGAAATTGATCTGGCGCGTAACAAATTCCATAATACGATCGGCCTGTTACTGTTGATGTTTGTATTTGCAGTTTTCGCCTGTATTTTTATTGCCGTAAAAGTACTGCGTACGATCAAGCATGCAGAAAACGCTCTATTTGCCCAGGCCACACTCCAGTCAATCAGTGATGCTGTCATTACAACAGATGCCACTGGAAAAATAATTTACACGAATGGCAAGGCTTTATCATTACTAGACACGAACACTTCCATCGCTATTGGTCAACAACTGACTGATGCACTAAAACATCAAAATAATTGCCTCATACCCAACATTAC
>JAZGGH010000044.1:0-3702 GCA_036480335.1 Gammaproteobacteria bacterium
GTCAGTCCGAGCCGGCTGAAAATGCGTGAATAGCAGTCGTGCATGACCTGGTAGGTTTCATCCAGGGAGTTTTTGTCTTTATGGAAGGAGTAGGCATCTTTCATAATAAACTCGCGTGAGCGCATTACGCCAAAGCGTGGTCTAATCTCATCTCTGAATTTATTTTGAATCTGGTAATAATTCACTGGCAGTTGTTTGTAGCTGCGCAGTTCTCGACGCGCGATATCGGTAATGATTTCTTCGTGTGTTGGGCCATAACAGAATTCACGGTTATGACGGTCATTGAATCTTAATAATTCTGGCCCGTACTGCTCCCAGCGCCCGGATTCCTGCCAGAGTTCTGCAGGCTGCACAGTTGGCATCAACAGTTCCAGTGCGCCGCTGTTGTTCATTTCTTCACGAATGACGGCTTCGACCTTGCGTAAAACGCGCAGGCCAAGGGGTAACCAGCTATAAAGACCTGATGCGATCTTGCGAATCATGCCGGCGCGTATCATTAGCTGATGGCTGATAATCTCTGCATCAGCTGGGCATTCTTTGATCGTGGATAGCGGGAATTGTGATGTTTTCATTTGCGTGTCTACAGGGTTAGCGAGAAGGGATTCTAACTGGCGCCTGCAAGCGGGTTCAAGTGCTGATTTTCTGCGGTTCAGGCGATGCCGTTATTACAACCCCACAGATTACGTTTTGTGTGTAAGCGTTTGCGACTCTATGCGGGTTATGACTAATTAGCTACTGCTACAAAGCTCCGAAATATTCTTTCTCGCGGCATTGATTTTGTTGGTTGTTTCAGCTTCATCGAGGTATTTAATGGTGCCATCGGGTAGTTGAATACGATGACGCCCACCTGCTTGCAGAATAGTTAGATTATGGCGTGCTTTGTTGCAGTTTAATTCACGCGCTTTGACGTATTTTTCCTGTTCCTGTTTCATCTCGTCCAGCGTGCGCTGTTCATTTTTTCTATTTTCTGATTGGTTCAGGCGATCCTGAGGTGTTCTTTGCTTTGGCCGCCGATCTGATGATCCCCGCGACGTATTGATTGGCTTAGCAGAAATACCTGGAGGAGGAAATTGACCAAACTGGGTTTTTCCATTTTCTTTCCATTGATAAATATTTCCCGCAACAACGCTATGAGAAATGAGCAGAGCGCATGCCATACCAATGATTTTTAAAGACATCCAGGAACCTTGCGTATGCAGTTTTAGCATTTTAAAGAAGAAATTTAGCGTGTATTACAGCTCTGAAGCGGCAAATGCAAAAAGATCTTGAGTCTGAGGGGGATTTTTGGTGGATTCTTCAGGTTATCAGTGGCAGACTTCAAGTTTCTTGTCCTGTATTTGCTTATATAGTAAAAATGCAGATAATACGGAGTTTTACTCGTCCGTTTGCGTCTTGTGGTGCATGCGGAAACATACTTACCGGGAGTTAATATACGGTGGAATTGACCGGTTCCGAAATTTTTGTTCGTTGTCTCGCTGAAGAAGGGGTGGCGTATATCTTTGGCTACCCAGGCGGGGCTGTGCTACCTATCTATGATGCTTTGTATCAGCAGAAGAAGGTGCAGCATATTCTGGTGCGCCATGAACAGGCGGCGACTCACGCAGCTGATGGTTATGCGCGTTCAACAGGTAAGCCGGGTGTCGTGATTGTTACCTCCGGCCCTGGTGCTACCAATGCAGTGACGGGTATTGCAACGGCCTTCATGGACTCTATTCCGATGGTGGTTTTTACCGGCCAGGTTCCTACACCGATGATCGGCAATGACGCCTTTCAGGAAGTGGACAATGTGGGTATTACACGTCCTTGTGTCAAACATAACTTCATGGTCACTGATATTGAAGATCTGGCAGACACGATTAAAAAAGCATTCTATGTCGCGACCACTGGTCGACCAGGGCCTGTTGTTGTGGATATTCCCAAAGATGTCACCGTTGCGACGACTGAATTCAGCTACCCTGCTGAGGTTAAGATTCGTTCGTACAATCCGACGACGAAAGGTCATCCCCGTCAGACGCGAAAAGCGGTAGACCTGATTTTCAGTGCAAAGCGTCCCATCTTTTATACGGGTGGGGGTGTCGTGCTAGGGGGTGCCAGCGAGGTGTTGATTGATGTGGTTCGCCATTTGGACATCCCGATTACCAGTACCTTAATGGGCCTGGGGGCGTTCCCGTCTACCGATAAGCAGTTCCTCGGGATGTTGGGTATGCATGGGACGTATGAAGCCAATATGGCGATGCATCACTGTGATGTGCTAATTGCTGTGGGTGCGCGGTTTGATGATCGTGTTGTCGGCAATATTGATAAATTTTGCCCTGATGCAAAGATCATTCATATTGATATTGACCCTGCCAGCATTTCCAAAATCGTAAAGGTTGATGTTCCCATTGTCGGTTCTGTCGGGCATGTGCTAAGCGATATGAAGGATGCCCTGGAACAGACTGAGCGTAAGCTGGATGCGGCGGCCATGCAGACCTGGTGGAAGCAAATTGAAGAATGGCGTTCGAAGGACTGCCTACAGTATGATCAGGAAAACAGTGATGTAATCAAGCCGCAATATGTGGTTGAGACCTTATATAAGGTCACTAACGGTGAGAGCTTTGTGACCTCGGATGTGGGGCAACACCAGATGTGGGCGGCTCAATTTTATAAATTCGATCGCCCGAATCAATGGATTAACAGCGGGGGTCTTGGCACCATGGGCTTTGGTTTTCCCGCAGCTATGGGTGTTCAGGTTGCTCATCCGGATAGCCCGGTTGCCTGCATCACGGGTGAAGGCAGTATTCAGATGTGTATTCAGGAGTTGTCTACCTGTAAGCAGTTCGGCTTGCCAATCAAGATTATTAATTTGAATAATGGTTGTCTCGGCATGGTTCGCCAGTGGCAGGAGTTTTTCTACCAGGGACGTTATGCTATGTCGTATATGGAGTCATTACCTGACTTCGTTAAATTAGCAGAAAGTTATGGGCATATCGGTATGCAAATCACTAAACCTGAAGATGTGGAGCCTGCGCTTCGAGAAGCCATGGCGATGAAAGATCGTTTGGTCTTTATGGATTTTCTGACTGATGCAACAGAAAATGTTTACCCGATGGTGCCTGCGGGTGCTGGGCAGAATGAAATGATCCTGGTATAAGCTGATGCGACATATTATTTCTTTATTGATGGAAAATGAAGCAGGTGCGTTATCACGGGTCGCTGGCCTGTTTTCTGCGCGGGGCTACAACATTGAATCATTGACCGTTGCACCGACTGAAGATCCTTCATTGTCGAGAATGACGTTGGTTACTCGTGGCACAGATGAAGTGATTGAGCAAATTACTAAACAGCTGAATAAACTGCTTGATGTGGTCAAGTTGATGGACATGCAGGAAGGCCCGCACCTTGAGCGTGAGATGATGTTAGTCAAAGTTCGGGCAACGGGTGAAGGTCGTGAAGAAGTCAAACGCCTGGCAGATATTTTTCGATGCCGAATTATTGATGTCACCGACACAAACTATACGGTAGAAGTTACCGGAAACAGCGAAAAACTGGATGCTTTTGTGCAGGCGCTCAATGAAGCAGATATTCGTGAAATCGTGCGCTCTGGTGTGATGGGTATTGCGCGCGGTGACAAATCATTGCGTATATAAAGATTTTAGAATTAATGGAGTATTGAACATGACAATGAATATTTATTATGACAAGGATGCTGACCTTTCCATT
>JAZGGH010000045.1:0-5052 GCA_036480335.1 Gammaproteobacteria bacterium
TAAGCACATTGCCTGGTGCGCCCGTGTATTGCCAATGCCTGTATGCCGGACTGTTCGGCAATATGTGCAATAGCAAGTGCATTCCGGTTTTCCGTATCCCAACCAGTACGGATTTTTAGAGTTACCGGCACCTCGACAGAACTGACTACCGCTTCAAGAATTCTGCCAACCAGTTTTTCATCTTTTAATAAGGCAGACCCGGCTAATACATTACATACTTTTTTTGCCGGACAACCCATATTGATATCAATAATCTGCGCGCCATGTTCAACATTAAACTGCGCAGCATCGGCCATCATTTGCGGATCAGCACCGGCAATCTGTACCGACTTAGGTTCCGCTTCACCTCGATGATCCATTCTTCGCAATGTCTGTTTACTGCCACGCAAGGCAGAATTACTGGACACCATTTCTGAAACAGCTAACCCGGCCCCCATACTTCGACACAACTGGCGAAAAGGACGGTCAGTGACACCCGCCATCGGCGCGAGTATTAAATTATTACGAAGTTTATAAGGACCTATCTGCATCAGTTTGCAACACAGATTCAATCTACAAGATGAAAAGAGTTGTTGATCATACGCATCGAAGCACCTGGAAGGAAGCTATCTGGGAAAGAAAAATAAAATAAAAAAATCCAACTGAAAGTTAGCATCAATCTATCAATGGTTTGTCAGCACAACTTTGACAAGTTTGACAGAGCGCAAATAATTTATTGTTTACATTATTTATTATTACTTGCGAATTTACTTAAGCAACTTCTTATTTACTCGTAAGACTTATCAATACAAACGGTATAAATCAGCTCCTACAAGGCATTATAATTTAATAAAGGTTTCTTAATGATTATGTAGGCCAAACGAAAAGTGAATGTGTAAAAATTACCAGACAAAATAATTATTATCGGCCGATAAGCCAGGTAAACGCGCTTAAAGAAATTCGAGCTGAAAGGAAACTGCTTGCTTACCTGGGTCAACCACTTCAAGCACTAAATGGGTTTTTTCACCCGGCTGAAATCCCTGGTCGGCATTCTGGTCATCCGGTAGATATTCATCCGGCTCAAAGCGCCGCACCGATACTGGCGTACCCGACACATCTGAAAACGAAACCTCAAACACAGGATAAGTTTGTACAAAGGATGCATCATTCAGGATAGTTGCACTGACCAGCAACGCATTCTTAACCCGTGGATGATCCTTGATTTCACGTTCGAGGATTGCAATTTTGCTCAGGTCTTTACGCAATGGAAGTTCACAATTTATCACCGCACAGTAACGTTCCATCCAGGGCCGCAGATTTGAATCAGCCGCCAGTTGAGAACGCTCTTTCCATACATATTGCCCAGCAATTAAAAATGATAAAAAAACCGACGCCGCCGCTCCCCACCAAACTTTACTGGAAATATTGACACGCTTTTGTTCCGGCTCTTCACTAAGAATCGCAGCTTCCGCTGCCCGCTCAACACCGGGTAGTTGAGTAACCTCATCTGCATCGGGTTGTTCTTCTAATTTATTGTCAGTACTGGGTGCTTCATCAGTTGCTTCTACGTCTACTTCTTCTACTTCTGTTTCAGCCTCTTTAGAATCAATTTCAGCATTAACATCAGTTTTTTCTACAAGTGCTTTTTTATCACTATTTGCCACCACCACTTCGGCAACATCATTAATTTCCTGTTCTGCCGCCCGGATTCGCAGCACTGCAATGCCCGCCTCATCCTGGGTATCGTATAACGAAGCCGTGGCATCAAAAACATTGCGGCAGCCACCGCAACACACAAGCCCTTGCGCAACCGCCAGATGACTACTGGTTATTTTGAAGACGTCCTGACAGGAAGTGCAAACGACGAACATAATTTAAACGGTTAGCTCACAGAAAAAACGGTCTATTTGACCATACCAGATGTATTAGCGTCAGGCGTAGCGGTTTTCCTGAATATTTCTTGCAGATGAAAGGGTTGGTGGGGTTCGTGCCTCACCCCACCCTACAAAAACGCATAACCCGCCACAAATAATATTACTTCGTGCCACTCTAATACCTGACACCCACCAAACGCACCCAGCCTGCACGCTCTACAATAGTATCTATCTCTATATACGGTGAATAAGCCGCCTTAACCTGATCTGCCTGCTCGGCCAATATCCCGGACAAGACAAGCACTCCCCTCGGTCCGACCTGACTTACCAGATTATCCACCAACTCAATCAAAGGGTTAGCAAGAATATTGGCAAGTAATACGTCAGCCTTATAAATCAGTGGCAGCTCATCAGGTAATGCACAACTCAACTTCGTATCAACAGCATTTTGTTTTGCGTTGTTCTTTGTCGCCCACAATGCCTGCTCGTCGATATCCGTAGCCCAGACTTCGTTAGCCCCTAGCTTCAGCGCAGCAATAGCCAAAATTCCCGAACCACAGCCAAAATCCAGCACGCGCTGATCAACAGGTGGATTGGCGTCCAACCACTCGAGACAGAGCGCTGTGGTCGGATGCGTACCCGTGCCGAAAGCCAGACCCGGATCGAGATCGATGATGATTGCGTCATCATCAGGTGGGCGCATCCTGGCCGGGCAAACCCATAACCGCGCCCCGAACTGCATCGGTTTGAAATCATCCAGCCAGACTCGCTCCCAATCACGGTCTTCCAGTGTTTCTACCTGCAAGCGATCAGCAATGGCAACATCAAACACCTGACGCATTTGCTGGCGCAGTGTTTCTAATGAAAACTTATCATCAAATAAGGCAACCACACGTGTTGCTGACCATAAAGGTGTCTCACCTGGGAGTGGCTCGAACATGGGTTGGTCAGCCGCATCCTGGAAAGTGACTGACAATGCACCGTGTTGTTCGAAGAACTGACTAAGCGTTTCCGGATCAAATTGACCCGCTTCGATAGAGAATTGTTGCCAGGGCATTTAGGGACGCCTTGGCGTTGCCTTCAAAGATTTTGCACTCATTATTCCCACTATCGACAGACGGAGCTCCGATTCAGCATTGTTAATTCAGAATAAAGTAGATTAACAGAACGGGTTAAGGAACCTCTGATGTGTCGTGAATTTTGCTATTTTGAACAATGCAAATTCTGTAGGAGCGGCTTTAGCCGCGATGGGGCAGCGGTGTCCATCACGGCTAAAGCCGCTCCTACAGATTCTCGCTAATAAATCAGAGGTTTCTTAATTCTTACCACTTAGGAAATCAGTTACCACCTGCGCTCCTTACCACTTTATCTGGTTGAAACTTTAACCAACCTCTGATTAATTCGTAACAACCTGTAGATAATGAATGTCTGTTCCACCCGCCATGAAGGTGGCAACTCGAGTGAAATATGCATACAGCCCACATTCTCACAGGACGTCAGGACAAGGTGGCCTTGACGATAGCCTGTGCATAATGTTTAAAATCGGCCAGATTTTTATGAATGATCTGAAATACGATTTCATAGTCAATTTTACCGTACCCATGGACAGCAATATTCCTGAAACCGACCGCTTTTTTCATCCGGGTCATAAGTTCGCTATCAATGACTTCCAGTTCTGCCAGTTTCTCAAAAGTCTCACCCATTGTAGCGGGCGGCGCACTCTCACCACCTGCCAATATATGCGCGCCGATATCAACGCAAAGTTGAACCGCGCGGGTAAGATTCAGGGTGATGATGTCCTGCAGATCAACATCTGATTGCAAAGACTTCAGCTCGCTGGGACGCTTGTCTTCTATCCTGTTCAGACAGTGGCGAAGCGATTCGAGTTTTTCCAGAACTATATCCCGATCCATGCTTTCCTGCGCGCCTCCAGTATACGCTGCCGATAGGGTAAAAAGTCAGCTGCATCGAGCAGATGGCGGCTAATCAGCATGCCATATTCACGGTCACTGCCCAATAACCGCTTACCTTTGGTCAGGATTTGCCCCAACAGTGGTTGTCCCGCCGTTTTCAGATCAACAAGATCAACTGGCCGGTTGGTAATTTCAGCCAAATCTGCAATGACCTGTGCTTTTAAATCAGCATCAATGGCGTTTTCCGCAAGGATAGCAATATCAAGGTCACTTTCGACCTGCTCTGTACCTATTGCCATGGAACCAAACAGGATAGCCAGCCGTATGCCGGGATACTCACAAAGTTTAGCGCGCAGTGCTTCTTGCATACCCGAAAGAGTAAAAGCCCGGTTGTCTGGAGTCAATGGATAAAGCAGCACAGGGTGGACTCCGTGCATTCCGTGGCTATGCTACTGTATTACTCTACAATCCCAGCTTTTTCTCCAGATAATGAATATCCGTTCCACCGGCCATGAAAGCAGCATCACTACAAATATTCTGATGCAAAGCGATATTGGTTTTAATCCCGTCAATCACTACTTCCGCCAAAGCCCCGCGCATACGCGCCAGTGCTGACTCCCGGTTATCTCCGTGCGCGATTAATTTAGCAATCATGGAATCATAATAAGGCGGTACGGTGTAACCATTATAGATATGCGTATCGACCCGAACACCTGGCCCGCCGGGCGCGTGGTACTGAGTAATGGTACCGGGTGACGGCAGAAAATTGTCAGGGTCTTCGGCGTTAATCCGGCATTCGAAAGCATGACCAGTCCAGCTAATATCAGACTGTTTAAATGACAATCCCTCACCGGCTGCGATGAGCAATTGTTCTTTGACAATATCTATACCGGTCACCATTTCTGTGACCGGATGTTCGACCTGGACGCGTGTATTCATTTCAATGAAATAGAATTCGTCATTTTCGTACAGAAACTCAAAGGTGCCTGCACCGCGATAGCTGATACGCCGACAGGCCTCTGCGCAACGCTCGCCCATCTCACTGCGTCTTTCAGCCGTGATGCCAGGCGCCGGTGCTTCTTCAACCACTTTTTGATGCCGCCGCTGCATAGAACAATCGCGCTCGCCGAGATGAATCGCATTGCCTTCACCGTCCGCCAGCACCTGAAACTCCACATGGCGTGGTGTTTCCAGGTATTTTTCCATATACACGACATCATCACCGAAAGAGGTACGCGCTTCAGTTTTCGTCAGCGCAATGGAATTTAACAAATTGCCTTCGCTGT
>JAZGGH010000046.1:0-20416 GCA_036480335.1 Gammaproteobacteria bacterium
ACCCTGCATCATCAGGACATGGAATCCACCGCAGAACAACTTGATACTCTGATTCCCCGGTCACTCAAGGAAAGCTCCAGGTCATTCCATGAATTGCCAGCCATTCCAGTAACCACCTTACAGTTACTTGAATTATCTACCAACCCTCTGGCCAGCGCTGAACAACTGGCGGATATTGTCAAACTCGATCCGGTTCTGGCAACCCAGATATTACGCTACGCTAACTCGGCCATGTACGGATACTCGGGTAAAATCAAGGACTTACAATCTGCAATTGCGCGTGTTCTGGGCTATGACTTTGTCCTGAATCTGGCGCTCGGCATCAGTATCGGCAAAGCACTGCCCATTCCTCATGATGGCCCCTATGGACTGACTGCTTTCTGGCAACAGGCTGTATACGCTGGCCGTCTCAATGAAGTGCTGACACGACTGATCCCAGGCAAACAACGCCCACCACGGGGTACAGCCTATCTGGCTGGCCTGTTACAGAATATTGGCTGGCTGGCTCTGGGCAACACATTCCAGTCCGAGTTCTTCCTGTTGAACAAGATGGCCCAGGCAAACCCGGACATGCCACAACGTGAACTGGAAAAGAGCGTGCTTGGTGTCACACATGACCAACTCGGCGCCTGGCTGATGGAAACCTGGGGAATGCCAGCTGAACTGACGGCTGCGATTCGCCACCATCACAATGAAGGCTATTGGGATGAGCACGCTATTTATCCACAGATGACCCTTCTGTCTAATCGTTTACTGGCGACTTATGGCATTGGCAATGCTGAAAGCATTGATTTACCCATCTTTACCCTGGAGCTACTACAACTGGAAGAAACAAAACTCCGCCTCGCAACCGAAGACATGCTTAGTAATCGTCAGGATCTTGACGATCTGGCAACAGCATTGTCAGAATAATCACCACTAGATATGCCGACCAGCCATCGGCATATCTATATAACCCTCTATAAATAGTGTTATATTACTTCAGTTTACCGCTATTCACCTGAATAATACTTTATTAATTCTTGCTTACCCGGTGCGTGATCGGAAATTGATTCTCAGTTTCGCCTCAGCTAAACTTGACTAATTTACTCAAGTATTATTATACTTACCCATCTTAAGTAAACTATCGCACAGAATCGAGCGATCAGAAGACATAGAGGCACGACTTATGAAACTTTCAACCAAAGGGCGCCACGCCATCACAGCTATGATGGAGCTCACACTGAAACATGACCGCGGTCCGGTAACACTGGCCGACATTTCAGTTGAACAATCAATATCTGTTTCCTATCTGGAGCAGTTGTTTGCTCGTTTACGCAACAATGGCCTGGTAACAGGTATGCGCGGACCAGGTGGCGGTTACTGCCTGCGTCGTCCCGCCAACGAGATTACCATCGCAGAAATTTTGGGTGCTGTTGATGATGCTATGCCTGCACGCAGAGAACGCATTCCCGGTGAAAAGTGGCCACAAAGCGTTATAATGTGGAACCAGCTGAGTGAACGCATTTTTAATTATCTGGATGAATTGACGTTGGCGGACGCTGTCAATCAACAGGAAACTGCTGACAACAACAGCAAAGATGACAATATTCGTTCCGGCGGTTTTCGACAATCAGCCGCCTGACAACACTCACTGAACAGAATTAGAGGTAAAACACATGGCTTACAGCGAAAAAGTCCTGGATCACTACGAGAATCCACGCAATGTCGGCGTATTTGACAAGGCAGACACCAGTATCGGCACCGGTATGGTAGGCGCTCCTGCTTGCGGTGACGTTATGCGCCTGCAAATTAAGGTTAGCGATGATGGCATTATTGAAGACGCCAAATTTAAAACCTATGGTTGCGGCTCAGCAATTGCTTCCAGCTCATTATTGACAGAATGGGTAAAAGGCAAATCGCTGGATGAAGCTGGCCAGATCAAGAATACACAGATTGCTGAAGAACTGGCACTGCCACCTGTCAAGGTACACTGCTCAGTACTCGCCGAAGATGCCATCAAGGCGGCCATTAGCGACTATCAGTCAAAAAAATAATCTGCGAGAATATCATTGCACGACAAAAGGCCGGCTCGTCCGGCCTTTTTTGCCTGTCGACTTTTTCACCCGCACACTTCATTTCTTTCATCGGACAAAATCATGTCAGACGAGATTCTTCAGTTATACCCGACAACGGGTAACAGATACCCTTTAGAAGGCCTGTATCTTAATGAAGACCTGCAAACCACAAAAAACCTGACTGAAAATCTGGCAGAAAATCTGACAGAGACATTCATTTACAGTAATTTCGTCAGCAGCATTGATGGACGTATCGCCCTGCCTGTTGCAGGAAAATCATCTCACCAGGTGCCTGCTGCAACCGGCAATGCCCGCGACTGGCGACTGTTTCAGGAACTTGCCGCTCAGGCAGACTTGCTGATATCTACTGCGCGCTTCTTTCGCCAGGCATCTGCGCATGAAGCACAGGATAATTTACCCGTTGGACAGGGTTTTCCTGATTTACGCCAATGGCGTCTTGCTCAGGGATTAAAAACTCAACCCGATATAGCCATCTTCAGTGCCAGCCTGGATATACCTGTGCAGGCTCTTGAACCCTACCAACACCGCAAACTGTATATTTTCACCGGCGCAGGCTCCGACCCAAAAAAACGCTCACAGCTTGCGCGAGAATCGCATGCCGATATCATTCTGTGCGGCAACGGACGTGGTGTGGATGGCAACCGCTTACGTGCAACATTCAATAAACTAGGCTATTACGCCGTATATGCAGTCGCTGGCCCAAGGGTTTTTCATACCCTGGTATCGGCTAATGCTCTCGACAGGCTATACCTGACCACAGCTCAACGACTGTTAGGAGGTCAGCAATTCGACACTATCAACTGGGGTGAACAACTCCTGCCCGCAATCGATATGCCACTCCTTTCACTTTACTATGATCCAACCACACCGGACAATGCCGGACAGACATTTGCAGCCTACGGAAAATAAAATATGCCACGCCGACAAATTCACCGTGGCCCGGTCATTGATCTGGGCATCGAACCCGTCACATTGCCGAATGGCAATAGGCTTGATCTGGAAGTGATTCGTCATCCTGGTGGCGCGGCAGTTGTCGCCCTCAATGAGCAACAGGAAGTTTGTCTACTGCATCAATATCGGCATGCTGCTGATGGCTGGCTGTGGGAACTGCCCGCCGGCAAAATTGATAACGACGAGCCGCCTCTGCAGACAGCCCACCGTGAACTCGCTGAAGAAGCTGGCATCAAAGCGAAATCAATGCAAGCTCTGGGAGATATCCTGACAACCCCTGGATTTTGCGATGAAACGATTTTTCTTTACCTGGCAACCAATCTCTCAAACTGTCCATTACAACAGGAAGCCGATGAAGTCATTGAAATACATTGGCTGCCTTTTAATCAAGCAATTGAGCAAATATTTAACGGCACCATTCGGGATGCAAAAACAGTCACCGGCCTGTTATATGCAGCCCGGCACCTGCCTTCCTGACTGAACGCAGAATATCGTATAAATGCTGTAATCGTCGTAAGCCAGTCTTTGAATGAGTAACAATATAGTGCTAGTCTTTGGATTTCCAAGGGGCGGGTGCCTCAGTTTTTTCCGGGCTACTTTATGACATGGGATTTTAAGGGATGTATTAAATTTTGTTGTTTAGTTGCAATATTGTCTTCAAATTGTGCTTGTAGCACTGCAAACAAAAATATCGTCTATGATGAAAAGCAGTTTAACCATATTGAAACGGGCACCTTATACCTTTATCGTCCGCCAGCATTCTATGGAGTTATAGGGGGGCCAAATATTTATTTAGATGGCAAAAAGATAAGGTTATTAAATAGCGGGGACTACATGATTGTATCCGTTGTGCCTGGACGAAGAAGGCTCGCAGCGAAATGGCATTTTTTGTTGAAACCGATGGGAACGAAAAACACTGATTTTGAATTTGACATACAAGCGAATGAATCTATTTACATAAGGTATGGCATTACTAATTATCAAGCGATGCCAACTGGATCGCCTATGGTTCCATTAACAGTCTCGGGAAATTTTAGGTTTTCAGTTGGTAACCAGCATAGTGCTAAAAAAGTAATTAATCTTCCTGTTGAGAATGATGATAGAGAAATGGAATAATCGTGTGTACGACTTTCGGAAAATAGGTTGTGCATTAATCAATCAATCTGATGAGATGGACACGCCCCTTTGTTAAAGGCTCATGATAGCCAGGACAAGAAACGTTCATTCAAATCAGAAAAATGACAGGCAGGATGAATGTGAAATTTTGCAGTAGCTGCGGTGCAACCGTTACCCTTTTAATCCCTGAAGGCGATAATCGGGAACGTTTTGTATGCACCGAGTGCGACGCCATCCACTACCAGAATCCCAACATTGTGGCCGGCTGTATTCCTGAATGGGATGGAAAAATTCTGCTATGCCGACGTGCCATTGAGCCACGACATGGACTCTGGACATTGCCCGCCGGATTTATGGAAAATGGCGAATCAACCGAAGAAGCCGCTATGCGAGAAACCTGGGAAGAAGCGAATGCACGGGTTGAACTGACTGGCCTGTTCAGCCTCTTCAGCATTCCACATATCAGCCAGGTCTATATGTTATTCACCGGGCAAATCATTGATGGCAAATTCTCGCCAGGCATTGAGAGCCTGGAATGCAAACTGTTTTCTAAAAATGAAATTCCCTGGGAACAGCTTGCTTTCAAGGTTGTAGAAGAAACCTTGCGCCGATACTACCTTGCCATAGAAAAAGACAGCGTCAATCAACTACAGATTGACAACATTCTCAAACCCACAAGAAGAAACTGATTTTCAGGCACAAATGGATTCGGTCTCGTAAAACATGTCACGATACTGTTGCTCCAATACTGGCTCAACATCCTCAAACATCATGCCGACACCTTGATCACCCCGATGCATAATCACTGCGGGCATTCTTAACGTCTCACCATGCATGTTCGACAGCTCGATATCGAATGCCTCATAACGCCGCCAGTATTGTGTATTCACATCAACAAATAAACCCCCCATACTCATATTTTGTGCAATACCCGACTGCACAGGACGCTCATCCTGATAAAAAACAACCTTAAAACCTGCCGGCTTTCTTCGACTACAACGGTGTTCCATACTGTTTCTCAAAGTTTTGTTCTATTTTTTATCACTATCGACATTTTTTTGTCTGACTTAAGGACTACAATCAGGCTAGTCGTTAATAAATACCCACGTCTATAATTTCCCAGGAGGAAACCCAATGCGACTTATCATTTCTTTATTTTTCATACTGTTAGTATTCACAACTCCAGGTATCGCGGATAGCGAACAGGCAAGCCCTGATATGCCAGAAAACATGACGATTGATGACCAGCCCCTGCTTCTTAATGGTGCCGGACTAAGAAAAAAATTCTTCATAAAAGTCTACAGAGCCGGCCTGTATTTACCGGAACGCAGTACATCCACTGACATAATCAGCAATATGCCGGGTGCTAAAAATGTCCGCATGAATATTCTGCACAGTAAAATTGCGGCAAAAAAATCCCGTACCGCCTGGACGGATGGGCTAAAAAAGAACCTTTCAGAAACTGATTTTGCTGCCAACAAAGCCGCCCTCGATCAATTTAATGCGCTGTTTCCGGATCTGCACAAAGGTGACCAGTTAGACATTACTTTTCACCCAGGCAATGGAACCACGATAACCCTGAATAATAGCCTTCTTGGAACAGTAGCTGGCGATCAGTTCTATTCTGCTTTACTGCAAATCTGGCTGGGTGATAAACCCGCAGACAACAATCTCAAACAAGCATGGCTTGGTCAGCGCTAGAAAAACCGCCACCCAGCCAAAAAATGCTTTATAATGGCCTGTTTACCTGTTGAGATAATTTTCAAGTGATAGAGCATCTTCGCAATATTGCCATTATTGCCCACGTTGACCATGGCAAAACCACTCTCGTTGATCAATTGCTGGCCCAGTCCGGAACACTGGACTCCCGCAAAGCGCCCACTGAACGCGTCATGGATTCCAACGATCTTGAAAAAGAACGCGGCATCACGATACTGTCAAAAAATACGGCCATTGAGTGGAATGATTACCACATCAATATTGTTGACACACCCGGACATGCTGATTTTGGCGGGGAAGTTGAACGTGTTCTGTCTATGGTCGATTCCGTGTTGCTACTGGTTGATGCCGTTGAAGGACCAATGCCACAAACCCGCTTCGTCACCGAAAAAGCATTACAGCAAGGCCTGAAACCTATCGTTGTCATCAACAAGATTGACCGCCCTGGCGCACGCCCTGACTGGGTGCTCGATCAGACATTTGATCTTTTTGACAACCTGGGCGCCAGTGATGATCAGCTCGACTTTTCGGTAATTTATGCCTCCGGTTTGCAGGGCTTTGCTGGCATGGATTCGGACATTCGTGATGGCGACATGACATCTTTATTCCAGCTCATCGTCGACAAAGTTAGTCCACCTGATGTAGATCTGGACGCGCCATTTCAAATGCAAATTAGCGCTCTGGATTACAATAGCTATGTTGGCGTTATCGGCATTGGCCGTATTGAACGTGGCTCAATAAAAACCAACTCATCGATTACTGTGGTGAATAGCGAAGGCAAAACACGCAACGCTCGTATTCTGCAACTGTTCAGCTTTCTGGGACTGGAGCGCATTGAGACAGAAACCGCACAAGCTGGAGACATCATTGCCTTCACTGGTATTGACAAACTGAACATTTCCGACACGCTCTGCCATCCTGATACTGTAGAAGCACTCCCGCCTCTCAGCGTTGATGAACCGACTGTAAGCATGACTTTTCAGGTTAACAACTCACCTTTTGCCGGCAACGATGGCAAATTTGTCACCTCTCGACAGATCAAGGAACGGCTCGAACGTGAACTGATTCATAATGTCGCGCTAAAAGTAGATGAAACCGAAGATCCGGATAAATTCCGCGTCTCAGGTCGTGGTGAATTGCATCTGTCTATATTGATCGAAACAATGCGTCGTGAAGGCTATGAACTGGGTGTTTCCCGACCGGAAGTCATTATTCGTGACATTGATGGCGAAAGACAGGAACCTTACGAACAACTGACCGTTGATGTCGAAGACCAGCATCAGGGTAGCATCATGGAAAAACTGGGTGAACGCGGCGGTGACCTCACCAATATGATACCGGACGGGAAAGGTCGTGTGCGACTGGACTTTATTATCCCATCGCGAGGCCTGATTGGCTTTCGCACAGAATTCCTGACCGCTACTCAGGGCAGTGGATTACTCTATCACGTGTTTGATCACTACGGTCCAATGAAAAAAGGCGATTTTGGCAAGCGCATCAATGGCGTGCTGATCTGCAATGGCCTGGGTAAAGCACTTGGCTACTCACTGTTTAACCTGCAGGAACGCGGTCGACTGTTTATTGGTCATGGTGAAGAAGCCTATGAAGGCATGATCATCGGCATACATTCGCGTAACAATGATCTGGTGGTTAATCCCCTCAAAGCCAAACAGCTAACCAACGTTAGAGCATCGGGTACTGATGAAAACATTCAGTTATCACCACCTATTCGTATGTCGCTTGAACAGGCGCTGGAATTCATTGATGAAGACGAGCTGGTTGAGGTGACTCCCAATGCGCTACGCATCCGTAAACGCATACTACTGGAAACTGAGCGTAAGAAAGCGTCTCGTAGCGCCTGATTATTCTGACAAATGGTAAATCGACATAATGGAACGCAATTCAGCCAGCAATGTTTTGCGTTCCTGCCTGTTTAATTGACTGGATTCAAAGCATTCATTCTCAGTCAGTAACGTCTTGATACAATGGTCAGTATAACTGCAACCCTGCATACAAATGGCATCCAGTGCCTGCTCTACTTTTTCTGCTGACAGCATCACAGGCCTGCCCACCAGAGGCGTGCTCTCAAGCCTGGCCCAGATGTGTAACCCACTTCGACAAATCTCACGTTGCCCTCCCCATCAATGATAAAACTGGCGGGAACACCTGTCACTCCGTAACGAAGAGCAATCTCAGCGGACGGATCATGCACTGTCGGATAGGTTAACTGATGCTTCTCCATATACTTCACAACAACATCTACCTCCGTATCATCAATAACCACTGATAAAACCGCATATTTCCGGGCAATCGACTCTATGGCTGCATTTTCCAGTTTACAAACAGGACACCAGGTAGCCCAAAAATGCACCAGAACCGGCCTACCTCGCATTTCACGCAACGATAACACCTTACCCTTCAATGCAATAGCCTCTATATCCGGAGCGGCACCTGAAATAACATGGCGAGTCTGATACCAGTGAATACCGGAAAACAACACAATCAGCAGTCCAAAATTTACCAGATAACGGCACCAATGCTTCTTTCCTGCCACCATTTTTTACAAACTCCCACTGTTATTTTCTGTAGATATGTGATTTTATGACCGATATCATAAAAAGACAGTCGGTTTTCAATTAATGTCATTTCAAACTCTTAATGACTGATTCGCCCACAGTAAGTTATCTTGAGACGAAGTAAAACTGAACTCCTAAAATAATTTATGAACCTATGAAAGTTTATTACAAATGATTATGTGCACAAAGAAAACACTTCTACAAAGTTCCCTCATGGGAATGGTATTTACCCTGACAGGGTTTGTAACCGTTCAGGCAGACAATCAAACACAGGCAACCGGTTCATCGCCTGCAATCTACCAGGTCATCACTGCTCACCTGCCTGCAGAAAAAGCAAAAACAGCGGCTGTGGCACAGGCACAAATTGAATCTGCGCTTTATTCTGCGCAAAAACAGGCCTGCCTGTCCAGTTGCAAACAACAATGGATTCTGCCTGGCATTCTGCAGGAAAAAGAAGGTCCATATTCAGGACATACTGAAACAGCTTATGGCAGTAAAAAGTCTGTATGGATATATTCAATGAAACGAAAGCTACCTGAAAACAGTTGTATCTCAGGAACAGGGCACACCAACGCATTGCAAAACGTTTTACCCAAATGGATGACTGTCACCATCAGCAGAGGAAACAACAACGATGGTATTGCATCCAATGATTAACCCTCCTGTTTTTCTGCCACCATGTCTCGCAATGACACGCTTGAGAAAGCGTTCTCATAGCTACTCTCGCTTTTCTGCATAATATTTGCCACTGCTCCGGAATGCGGCATAGCATCATACGCAAGAAAGCCGCTCTCTCCATTTTTTCGTACAGTTTTCAATATATCACCGACTGAAACTGTATCGACATCCCTGCCGGGCAGAAAAGCCGCAACGTCACCCGCAACCTCAACCAGCAAATCCGCATCAATCAGATCAGCCATCAGTTTTTCTACCGGCAATGCCGGCACTTCCAGGCGCTCAACAAGCTGCAGCATAGATAAAGGTTTCTTACCTGACATATATTGCCTGGCAACCTGATACATCACTTCCAGCGCCATTGTTTCGCGCAATCGATTACTCAAAACAAGCTTGACCGGGTTACGTGTTACATATTTCGGATTTTGTACATAAAAAGCCACCTGACTACCCAGCAACAATATTAACCAGCTAAGGTATAGCCAGATCATCAACATAACAACAATCGCAAAGCCCGAATAAATAGCCGTGTATTTCGATGAGTTTGCAATAAAGGATGCAAACACCCAACCACTGGACTCCCAGATAATTCCGGCAACAATGCCACCTGCTAAAGCGGGCAGAAAATGCACATCGGTATTCGGTAGGAAAAGGTATAAAAATGTGAACACAGATATAACCAGCACATACGGTAACAGTTTGCCTGCTGCCAACAATAAATGTCCAAACGGTTCCACATGCATGACATATTGAACAAACTCATTATTCATAACCGTTGCGGTCACACCCAGCGCAGCAAACACCAGAACCGGACCGATCATGATGACACTCAGATAGTTTGCAAAACGCTTTGCAAACCCTCTCATACGCTCCACACGCCAAACATGATTAAACGAGGACTCTACTTTTTGTGTAAGAGAAACAACAGTATAGAGAAGAAATGCCAGGCCCAGCGAACCCAAAACTCCGACCTTCATATTCTCAACGAAACCAATAATTTTTTCGGTAAGCTCCGCTGCACGCGGACCAATAGGTGCAAAAAATGAAAGCAACAGAGGCTCTATCTGGTTATGTACACCAAAACCTTTCAACACTGAGAAGCTTACTGCTAATAACGGCACTAACGATAAAAGTGTCGTGTATACGAGACTCATAGCCCGCAATGTTAACTGACCACGCAAGAGATGTTTTAGCAACACACTGACCATGCGAGCGGCTTTGATAAAAAACAACACTAACTTTGAATGTTTTTGATCATCAGACCAGAGGAACTCCATCCAGCTATCCAGTTTTTTTCGCATGACATTACTCACAAAACACCTCATCCCGTTCACAAACTTTCATTAAACAACACATCATGTCGCACATATTTTTTCAGTTTTTACGATAAAACCGAACACTTTCCAAAATTTTTTTACAATAAGCCATTTGGGTTTCTGGTTATAAAAATAACGATTTCTTATCATCGAATATCACCTTATTGTTTTTTTAATATCTCATATTATACTGCTATTTACTTACAATATCGCTATCACCTCACTTACAACAGTAACAAAGCACGACAGACAAACGATAACACTCTAACTTCTCCACTGCATACTTACACGATAATAATAGTGCGAAATGTCACTTAAGTGTTGTAATTTGTTCTTTTTTCATTAAAGTTCGTTACCCTAACGCCGTTACGTTGCGCGAACCGTGAACTTGTTTAAGGAGGTAATCCAAATGGCAGTACGAAAGAAAACAGTAAGACGCAAGACAACCGCTAAGAAAAAAGCAGTGAGCAAAAAACGTGTAGTCCGGAAAAAGGTAGCTAAGAAAAAAGTTGCCAAAAAACGTGTGGTCCGGAAAAAGGTGGCTAAGAAAAAAGTCGCCAAAAAACGCGCTACCCGTAAAAAAGTGGCTAAGAAAAAAGTCACTAAAAAACGCATTACTCGGAAAAAGGTAGCGAAGAAAAAGGTGGCTAAGAAAAAAGTCGCCAAAAAACGCGCTACCCGTAAAAAAGTAGCGAAGAAAAAAGTAGCAAAGAAAAGGGTGACTAAGAAAAAAGTCACTAAAAAACGTGCTACCCGTAAAAAAGTAGCCCGAAAAAAGGTAACGAAAAAACGCGTTACCCGGAAAAAGACTGCAAGAAGGAAATAGCAATAACGCTATAAAATCTTGCCAGGAAGGCCCGCCGACGCGGGCCTTTTTTATATAAAAAACAGTGGCATAACAAATTGCTCAAACATGCCATTCAAGCGTTTAAATCTGTGGGCCGTTAATGATTGGGTTGAGAAGAGATTATTCCATGATATCAGACCACCTGAAAATTCTTTTTATTGATGACTCCCGCCTCGTCAGGGCCGCAGTCAAAAAAATACTGTCTAGTGGATGTCACCTGATAGAAGCCGAAGACGGTCTTGCAGGCTGGTCTGTCCTTAATACGAATAACCAGATTGATCTCGTTATTACAGACCTGACCATGCCAAATCTTGATGGCCTGGGTTTACTTAACAAGATTCGTCGATCTGATAACCCACACTTACAAAAAATCCCCGTCATTATCGCAACGGGTGCAGAAGATGGAGATGGAGATGGGTCAAGAGAAACTGCTCTGGCTGCTGGCGCTAACCTGTTTATCACAAAACCCTATAATGCCAAAAATTTGACCAGCTCAATACAATCCGTCATGCAGGAGTTTTCACCTGAAAGCAAAACGCTCCAGCCAGATATCTGCAATCAGGAACAACTGCTCGCAATTGGAGAAGAACAACTTCTTAACGCGATTCGACAACATAAGGAACTGGCATTTATGAAGCTTGCTATTGATAAATACAAGATTCTGTATTTACGCAAGGGCAAGGCATTTGTTGAATCCCTGTCAAGAGAGTTACTGGCTCGTCTTGTCACTATCAAGCAACCTGAACATACACTGGCACAAACCGATATCGCCGAATATTGTTTGTTAATGCCCAACACTGATCCGATTACAGCAAAGCATACAGCAGGTATTATCAAGCACAAACTTGAAGCATCAACATACAGGATAGATGACTGTGAGCATGCTATTACCGTCAACATTGGCCTTAGCTGTCCTGTTATTCGCACTGGCGTTCAATTAAAACAATTGCTTGATGATGCCAGCATAAAACTGACACCATCCTCAAATACTAGCCAGCCTGACAATGCTCAGACAGCCAGAACAAAAAATATTGCACGCCGCCGAAGCAATGATTCATCAAGACTATTCACACTGCTTGATCAATTAACCGATCAAATCAGACGGCAGGAAAACATTGATCCCGGCCTGTTGATGCAAAAAATCCTGCCATTACTGCATGACTGGAATCAAAAAATGGGGGGGATATGCACTGATGAAATCAACAAGCTTGAAGCTGTCTCCCGATCACCGACAGCTGATACAAAAACCCAACACAAGATAACAACAGAAGAACCCGCCTAGCAGGCTGTTGAAAAACCCTCATGCGGCACAATCCCGCGTTAAAAATCGGCTCAAAATGCTCATGTACTGCATGTACACTGCGCTTTTTCGCCGATTTTTGCCTTGTCTTGCGCTCGCCTGAAACTTTTCAACAGCCTGCTAGGAAATCTTACTGCCGGGTTTTTGATAGCCATTCGGTCTGACGGCCACCTGGCACAAAACACGCGTACAACGCACGCCATCCTCGGTGTACAAACCGTATTCAAATTCGGGGTTACTGCGCCCTTTTCTGTCCAGATCAAGCCTGATTTGTTGTTTGACGGTTTCTGGAAAATTAAAGCGTAGTTCAAGATGGCTATTGCCGGGGTATTCAAAATCCAGTGACAGTTTTCGTGTCCAGACAGAATACCCTGGAAACTGCCGCGCACAGGCAATAGCGGCAACAGGATCTGCAATAGCACTTTGGAAACCACCAAACATACTGTCTCCCATGTTTTTCGAGAACAGGGTTAGCGGCAACCGCAAACGCAGTGTATTCCAGTCTGCATCCATCTCCAGAACCTTTACTCGCATAAACAGGAAGGGTGGAAACCATTCAAGGCGATGCCGTGGAGACAGGAACCTGGCTCGTTGTAATAACCGCAGAATATTCAATTTTCTGTCACCTAAGTAAGCTGATAGCAGGTTTGTGATTTAATGCTGATTATACGATACTCAGACGTGCAGTAATGGTTGAAGGTATTTATCAATGCAACACAGGATTATTCAGCATGCCAACATTTGACACCGTATCAGAAGCAGATATGCAGGAAGTCGCCAACGCAACCGATCAAACCAGCCGGGAAGTCGGAACTCGCTTCGATTTCAAGGGAACCAGCGCATGCCTTGAATTCAAGAATGAGCAGATCATTATCCGCGCTGACAATGACTTTCAGTTACGCCAGGTACGTGAAATCCTGCATACCAAACTGGCAAAACGCGGAGTGGATATCCATGCGTTGAATGCAAGTAAAATAGAACAGAATAATAGCCAGGCTCGACAGATTATTGATATCCAGCAAGGCATTCCCCAGGATGACGCACGAAAAATCGTCAAGCTGATTAAAGACAAAAAACTCAAAGTGCAGGTCAGCATTCAAGGTGACAAGGTTCGAGTCAGCGGCAAGAAAAGGGATGATCTGCAATCGGTCATCAGCTTGTTGAAAGATAGCAAGCTTAAGCTGCCACTACAGTATATAAATTTCCGGGATTAAATCAGAACTCAGTCAGTGTGATTTTCGTGCCGATTTTTTCACTCAAAACATCATTTAGTGTATCTCGAAGCCCTTTGTCATCACGATCATTACGCCACTCACCCGAGACGGCTCCAACAGTCTCCACATAGGAAAAATGCGCCGGCCCCTGTGGGGAAGCCAGCCAAATTTGCTTTGCGCTGGACTGACGATTAATAATAATTTGCGCACCATCCGGGAACTCAAGCGTCAAAACCCCATCAATAAGATCCATATCAAGGTCGTCAAGTGCGTCTACTGATTCCAGTCTTTCCAATAACACTTCAAGAAAAACGGCAGTTTGTGTTGAAAAAGAAGTTTGCTTCATTCCATATCCTCTGACAAAGATAAATAAACAGGCAAACAGCAATACAATTTGCCAGCTAGTAATATCTCATACTTTCTACACAGCGAACATACCGGTAGAATAGCCTTTTTACCTGCGCAGGAAGAATCTGAGCTGATGAGCAATTTAACCGATCAAAATGCATTCTCATATGATGAGCTTTTACAATGTGGTCATGGCGACCTGTTTGGCCCGGGCAATGCCCGTCTGCCATTGCCGCCAATGCTTATGTTTGACCGTATTACACAAATCAACAGAACAGAAGGCAAATACGAAAAAGGCCTGATTGTCGCAGAGCTGGATATCAGGCCGGATTTATGGTTTTTTGATTGCCATTTTGAAAGTGATCCAGTAATGCCGGGTTGCCTTGGGCTAGATGCCATGTGGCAACTTATCGGTTTCTTTCTTGGCTGGATCGGTGGTCCGGGTCGTGGCCGCGCACTGGGATCGAATGAAGTGAAATTCTCGGGTCAGGTGACACCCGATGCAAAACTGGTCACCTACCGGATAGATATGCGCCGTGTCATGGAGCGCAAACTCTATATGGGAATCGGCGATGCAACCATGTCGATTGATGGACGAGAAATATACGCAGCAAAAAGCCTGCGCGTTGGTCTTTTTACATCCACAGAAAATTTTTGAGAGTCATTCATTATGAGAAGAGTCGTTGTTACAGGTATGGGAATCGTATCCAGTCTCGGCATTAATCAGGCAGAAGCTCTGGATTCCCTGAAAAATGAGAAATCAGGTATTGTCCATAGCGACAAATATGAGGAACTCGGATTCCGCAGTCATGTTCATGGTGCTGTTGATATCGATCTGGATAGTATTATCCATCGAAAATTGCGGCGCTTTATGGGCGACAGCGCCGGCTACAACTACATTGCTCTACAGGAAGCTATCGCCGATGCCAAACTTGAAGAGGATCAGATATCCAACCCACGCACGGGTCTGATTGCCGGCTCCGGTGGCACTTCGACTCAAAATGTCATGCTGGCCATTGATACCATGCGTGCAAAAAGCCCGAAAAAAGTCGGTCCGTTTATGGTGCCTCGCACCATGGGCAGCACTAATTCTGCCTGCCTGTCGACCGCCTTCAAGATCAAAGGCGTTAACTATTCGATCAGTTCTGCCTGCTCCACCAGCGCCCATTGCATTGGCAACGGCTACGAACAGATTCAGATGGGCAAACAGGACATCGTCTTTGCGGGCGGTGGTGAAGAGTTGCATTGGTCACTGACCCTGCTGTTTGATGCCATGGGTGCACTATCTTCAAAGTACAATGACACACCGACCATTGCCTCAAGAGCCTACGATGCGGATCGTGATGGTTTTGTCATCGCTGGCGGCGGCGGCATGCTGGTGCTTGAAGAACTGGAACACGCGCAACAACGCGGTGCAACCATACATGCCGAACTTGTCGGTTATGGCGCAACTTCCGATGGCTACGATATGGTCCAGCCTTCTGGCGAAGGCGCTGTGCGTTGCATGCAACAGGCCATGGCGACTGTTGACACACCGATTGATTATATCAATGCCCATGGCACCAGCACTCCCGTAGGCGACACACGCGAACTGGAAGCGCTGCGCGAAGTCTTCGGTGATGCAGCACCGCCAATCAGCTCGACAAAATCGCTCAGTGGCCATTCACTGGGTGCAGCTGGCGTGCATGAAGCTGTATTTTCTCTACTGATGCTGAAAAATGATTTTCTCTGTGCCTCTGCCAATATCCAGACGATTGATCCGGCAGCCGAAAGCTTCCCAATTGTGCGTGAACGAAAAGACAATGCCGGGCTAACAACCGTTATGTCGAACAGCTTTGGCTTTGGCGGCACGAATGCAACATTGATCTTCAAACGGTTTGAAGGCTAGTTATCTGACAGACAACTACAAACAAGCTTTGCCGGGTTCACTACTAACCCGGCCACGCCTTGTCCAGCCGTTGTGGCGAAATTCTGATAGACGTTTTCAGACTCTGAGCAAATTCTGACACCCTCAGCTCTTCTATCCACCAGCGTATTTCCTCTAACTCCCGGTTATCCGGGGTTTTCTGCAATTGCTTTTCATAGCGAGACTGATACTGCTCAATCATGATACTGGCTGCCCGATCTTTCTGTTCTCGTTCGGGCAGTTTTTCCAGGCGCAACCGGGCTGCGTGTATAAAACGGTTGATATGCGGCAGCCAGGCTAAGGGTGTGGCACTGACAAAACCAGGATATACCAGTGCAGCAAGCTGCTCCTGTATCTGTTTTGTTACAGCAAGGGAAGCAGGATTAATCGATCCCTTAAATAGCCGCTTAAGCTGGTGGTATTCGCCAATAGCGCTGGCCGAATAACAGGCAATACTATTAGCCATGCCCATCAACTCACCACGTTCGGATTCCAGACGCGCTATGAAAGCATCCTGACTGCGCAACAGTTCACCGCTGTGTAGAAACACTGCCTGCAGGATTGCCTGCATAATATCGTCACGTAACGCGTCACAGCCGCCTACAGAGGCAAACTGCAGGCACTGCTTATCAATCTCAGGCAAACTCCGGCGCACATCCTTACAGGCACGCTTCAGATGCCATTCAAATAACCTTAACAAACCCGCTCGATGGGCACTTTCGGCTTTTAACTGATTATCATGCAGGCGTAAAAACAACTTATCTCCATCAATGGTCACTGCCGGCCATGCACAAAGTTGAATACCTGCCGAATTAAATTCCACCACTTCCGGGATATCACCAAAATCCCAGCGCGTGATTTCGCGTTCCTGAAAATCAGCAACACTGATTTTATTCAGGCCAGTTACAACAGCATCAGCATGTCGTTGTTGTAACATTCTCAAATCACGACCTTCATCAATGCATTTGCCCTGTGCATCCATCAGGTAAAAATAGGCCTGTAGATGTGCAGGCAATTTCTCAGGTTTCCAGACATCGTTTGGCACTAGAAGGCCGGAGAGCCGTTGCAACTCTGTCTGCAGCTGTTCAATGATACTGCTCCGTTGTATTGCCTGTCTCTCAAACACAGCAAGAAAAGCCACGACAAAATCCGGTACTGGCACAAAATGTCGCCGCCACTGTTTCGGCAAGGATTTGATCAACAATTCCACTTTCTCAGTCAACAGTCCTGGCACCAGCCAGTCAAAATCATTTGCCTTGAATTGGTTCAACGCCGCCAGGGGCATATCAATACCCAAACCGTCCGCCTGTTGTCCCGGAGTGAACTGATAACGAACTGGTAAACGGATACCCTGAATATCAAGATGATCCGGATATTGATCGACAGAAATTGCCGCCGCATCATGCTGCATAATTTGTTCTCTCTGCAGATGCAGCAACTCAGGCGTTTTCTGTTTTTGCTGCTTCCACCAGCGCTCAAAACTGGCACCACTGATCACATGATCGGGAATATTCCGATCAAAAAAGTCATACAGGGCATCTTCATCCGCGAGCAAATCCGGTCGTCTTGACTTTGATTCCAGCACACCCAACGAAGCCAGTAATTGTTTATTGTGTTCAGCAAAAACGGCACGACTCCGGTATTCCTGCAAAACCAGCGCATGGCGGATAAACAGGGTTCGCGCCGCCTGACGATTGATCGGCCCATAGTGTATCTTGCGACGTAACACCACCGGCAAACCAAACAAACTAAGCTTTTCAAATGCCATAACCCGCGCACTGCGAATTGACCAGTGTTCATCCGAATAACTGCTTTTCAGTAACGGTTTCGCAATCATTTCAATCCATTCCGGTTTGATTGATGCTACCGTGCGCAGATAACGCTGGCTGGTTTCCACCCTTTCTGCCGCCAGCACCCATTTAGCCGTCGACTTCTTCAACACAGAGCCGGGAAATATCCTGAACTTAAGATTACGCGCCGTCAGGTATTCCTTTTCTTCACCGAGCATCGCCACCTGCCCTAAAAAACCATGCAACAATGCCTGATGGATAGCCATGTAGTCCGCTTCATTTTTCTGTTGCTGATAACCGAGAGATTTCATCAATGCGGACAACTGGCGATGAATATCCTGCCAGTCGCGCATACGCATATAAGCAATAAAATGTGCCTTGCACCATTTGCGCAATTTGTTTTGTGATAATGCAGCAGCCTGTTCCTGAAAAGCTCTCCACAACAACAGATAACCCATAAAATCAGAAGATTTGTGCTGAAACTGGAGATGCTTTTCATCAGCAACCTGGGCAAACTCCAGCGGCCGTTCGCGAGGATCTACAGACTCCAGTACGGCAACGATGATCAGTATTTCGCTTAAACAATGGTACTCATTCGCAGCTAGCAGAATTCGGCCCAGCGCAGGATTGACAGGCAGATGAGCCAGTTCCTTGCCAATGGCTGTTAACGTATTATTTTCATCCAGTGCTCCGAGTTCCTGCAATAGACGATATCCATCACGGACATAGCGCGAATCAGGTGGATCAATGAAAGGAAAATCGGACACCTCTCCCAACGACAAAGCTGTCATTTGTAATATCACTGCTGCCAGATCGGTACGCTGAATTTCCGGATCGGTAAATTCGGGTCGCTGATTGAAATCATCTTCACTGTATAAACGAATACAAACACCCGCAGCCAAACGCCCACAACGGCCACTACGCTGGTTGGCCGATGCTCTTGAAATCGGCTCAATCGGCAATCGTTGCACCCGCGTGCGGTAGTTATAGCGGCTGATCCGGGCCACACCCGTATCGATCACATAATGAATACCCGGCACAGTCAAAGAGGTTTCAGCGACATTGGTCGCCAGCACCACGCGGCGTTTACTGTGTGCTCTGAATATCTGGTTTTGCCGCTCAGCCGATAATCGCCCGAACAAAGGCAAGATGTCATAACGCCCCTGCACATGTCTGGTCAATAAATCAGACAAATCACGAATATCCCGCTCTCCCGGTAGAAAAACCAGAATATCGCCAGAGCCAATGCGTTGCAGCTCATCAACGGCATCGAGAATGCCCTGGTTACGATCACGATCTGTATTATCTGCATCACCTGCCAGCGGTCTATAACGTATTTCTACTGGCCAGGTTCTGCCCGATACTTCAATGATCGGCGCATCATGGAAATGCTCGGAAAAACGCTGAGGATCAATGGTTGCTGAAGTAATAATAATTTTCAGATCCGAGCGTCGCTGCACCAATTGGCGTAAATAGCCAAGCAGAAAATCAATGGTGAGACTACGTTCATGTGCCTCATCAATAATCAGCGTGTCATATTCCAGTAGATCAGGGTCTGAACGCGTCTCCGCCAACAGGATACCGTCAGTCATCACCTTGATGTAAGTTTCTGGCCGCAGTTTGTCTTCAAAACGAATTTTGTAACCCACCTCATGTCCGGGGCGAGTATGCAGTTCTTCAGCGATACGTGCCGCCAGACTTCTTGCCGCAATACGCCGCGGCTGGGTGTGACCTATCCGACCACGACAACCGCGTTCTATTTCCAGGCATAATTTGGGTAATTGAGTAGTTTTTCCAGAACCGGTTTCACCACAGAGTACGATGACCTGATGTTGACGAATCAGGTCAAGAATCTTTTCTCGCTGTTCAGTCACCGGTAACGATTCGGGGTATTCAGGAACAGGGCGTTGCTTTAATCGCAACTGAACTTGCTTTTGTGATCGCTCAATCTGCTCTTCGAGCTTTAGAATTTCCCGCTGCGCCGGTTGTTTTTTGTCCAGTCGTCCCTGAATTACCTCAAGTTTTCGCTGTAATCCCGGTAAATCGGCTGTTCTGCATTCTGTTAACAGTGGCTCCAGCGTCTTAACGAATGCACTGCCTGAAATATTTGATGTCATCGGCATATCTTACCGGGTAATGTCGTTAATCTGAAAATAATTACCACGACTGAAGAACGGGTAATACGACTTATCGGTAAGGCGCGAAAGGTGGGTATATTTTCAATCTTGACAATCCATAAAAGCTCGGGATTCCTCCCGATCTTTTATGGCACCTATATCAAAACAGGACTCTCCTGTTCAGGCTCCAAAAATTACGAACGCATACGCAATATAATACGATGTAACTCACTGACACTGCTTGCTGCATTGATTTCGGCCAGGTAAGCATCATGCAACCCTTGCGAAAAACCTCTGGCTTCAAGAACGCCCAGCGCAACACTGCGTTTGTTATCGAACCGAGGATCATTGCTCGGCGGTGGCGTGGTTACACCACTATCAGCACGCATCCGGACAATGATCGCATGCAGGGCACTGACACTGCCTGCCGCATTGATCTCCGTCAGATAAGCATCGTGCAACC
>JAZGGH010000047.1:0-42499 GCA_036480335.1 Gammaproteobacteria bacterium
CAGCATGCAAATTTTGTTCAGCCTGAACGTGGCCCGATACATATATTACCTCATGATGTATTTGATATTGCACTTGTTGCGTTAGTTTACAGTCGTGAGTTGATTGATGATAAGGGTTTTATAACGGATAGTGATTTAGATAAAATGGATGACTTTTTACGTTCATCGAAACAGCCTGATATCGTTACACCATCGCACGTTTTTCAGGCAGTGGATGAAAATATCAAACTATTAGGATGCCTATCGCATGCTAGCTGATAAACGAATAAAACTGGATGGTTTATTTTTTTCAAGCGTTGAAAAAATTCGTCCCGATCAACCATGCTTTTTTCCAATGTATATAGCATTGGGCGTATTGGTTCTATGTTTACTTCCAACGCTGTATTATTTTAATCTTGATTTAAGTTTTGCTAGCTCAAGTACGCCATTTAATATTGAGCAATTAGTGACCTGGGAACTAAGTAAGTCGCATCTTATCGACGAAATGTTTTATGCTCTGGCAGGGGGTATTCAACATGCGTTGTTGGAGTGGACCGCTGTAGTACTCGCTTTTCTATGTGTGCTTGTATCAATGGCCCACTACAGTATGAGTAAAGATATTACCGCGCCGGTTATTGGTTTGGCTTTATTTATGAGCGGTTGTATGGATCTGTTTCATACGCTTGCAGCAACGCGATTAATTGATTCTGCTGCCGATAACAGTAGCTTGATTCCTTTTACCTGGGCCATTTCACGTAGTTTTAGCGCCTGTGTATTATTGTTTGGCGTGCTGTTCTTATTAATATCTAAAAGAAATAAGATCAATATAAAAATGCCACAAATTATTATATTCGGCATGTTTTTATTTGTTGTTGTTTACTTGCTAGCTAGCTGGATGGCGCTTAGCGATAATTTACCAAAAACGCAATTCCCGGATGCCTTAATAACAAGGCCGTTTGATGTTTTTCCTATGCTTATCTTTGTTGTTTGTTTACCTTTTTACTGGCGTCTATATAAAGTTGGCCCTTGTTTTCTTACTGCCATGATGTTTATTGGTTTGTTTCCCGATGTATTTTCCGAAGCTTATATGGCATTTGGTTCTGATTCTCTTTTTGACCATCATTTTAATAGTTCTCATGGTCTTAAAATCTTAAGTTATGCATTGCCCTTTCTGGGTTATTTGCTCGATTATCGTCTGTTGTACCAGGAAAAACAGTTGCAGGAAGATCAACTTGAAGGTTTGAATAGAGTGCTAACGGAAAAAAATACTAAAATGGATCTCGCTATTGAAAATCTTAGCCACTCAAATGAACAACTAGAACGATTTGCTTTTGTTTGTTCGCACGATCTACAGGAGCCCATCAGAATGGTTTCAAGTTTTAGCCAATTACTGGAAAAACGATTAGGTGATGAGCTTGATGATAAAAATCGAGAATATTTGAATTACGTCACTGATGGCGCGTTACGTGCGCGGAGTATGATCACAGATATCCTTTCTTTCTGTCGCCTAGAACAACAGACGGATGTGCGTGAAACTGTGGCATTGAACGATGTGTGCCAACAGGTAAATAGTACATTACAGGGATTTATTGACGAACAACATGCAGAATTCACCTGGGAGAAAACGCTGCCAGAATTAAACGCAGTCCCGTCACAGATGTTCCAGGTTATTATGAATTTAGTCACTAACGGTTTGAAATTTAATCGTAGTGAAAAACCGAAAGTTAATATTCGTGCTGTTGATGAAGTGACTCATTGGCGCATAGAAATAAGCGATAACGGGATTGGTATAGATTCAAAGCATTCGGCCAAATTATTTCAGATATTTGAACGGCTTAATGCTAAATCAGAATTTTCAGGTACAGGAATTGGTTTAGCAATCTGCAAGAAGATCGTTGAACAACATGGTGCAAAGATTGAAATTGAATCGCAACCTGATCAGGGAAGCACCTTTATTTTACACTGGCCAAAAATTGAAGAGAGTACATAATATGTCAATGTCACCAATCGAAATATTACTTGTTGAAGATAACCCTGGGGATATAGAACTGACACGTATCGGTTTTGAAGAAGCACGTGTGTCAAATAATTTGACCGTTATTAAAGATGGGCAGGAGGCAATCGATTTTTTTGAACAGGGTGATGATCTACCTGATATTGTATTGTTAGATATAAATTTGCCTAAGGTAGACGGTTTCGAAATTCTGCGGAAAATTCGTTCGTTGGAATACAGTAAAAATATTCCCATTATTATGCTTACCTCATCGGAAGCCAATATGGATATCAATAAATGCTATTCAGAAAGGGCAAACAGTTATATTACTAAACCGGTAGATTTTGATAAATTTTATCAATCAATTAGATTATTAGAAGAATTTTGGTTAACAGTCGTTAAGTTACCGCAGTCTAATTAAAGTATAAAGGTAAGAGAATGGGTTCTATCAATACATCGCTTAGTGAAAATGCCGGCGTGCAAAAAATGGTGCATGGAATATCTCACGATATGGGGGCGCCATTACGGGCTGTTGTGCAATTGTCACAGATGTTAAAAAAACGAATGGCGGATCGTCTGGATGAGAGAGAAAGTTACTGGTTACAGTTGATTGAGGAAAGTGGTAGTCATGCACAAAAAATGATTGAAGCGTTATTAATTTATTCTCGCCTGACGACACAGCGTAAACCAGATGAGCCATTTTTAATAAAAGAGATTGTGGAACAAGCGATATGTGAGTTAAATTCGCAAATTGAGGAAGGCTCCACGAGCATAAAAATTGAAGGGGAGTGGTTTGAATTTACGGGTTGTGAAGAGCAGTGGTTGCTGATGTTTACAAGTTTGATTAAAAACGCGTTGTTGTATCAGCCCAAAGACATTGATCACAAACCGTGTATCATTATTCGTAGTAAAAAAATCGATGGGCAGATTCAAATTAGTGTCGAAGATAATGGCATTGGTGTGCAGGAGAACTTATGGTCAGTATTAACTACGCCATTCAAGCGTATGCAGAGTGAGGAAGACTACCCTGGTATCGGAATGGGCTTAACGTATAGTGAAAGAGTTGCTGAACTGCATGGTGGTAGCCTAAGTATTGGAAACTCCTCCCTTGGCGGTATGTCTGTTACTTATTTAGAAGCCTCCTCAGAAAAATTTGTGGGTAGTTTCCGGAACGGGTAACGCTCCCAGCGTATCTTAGATTCAACCAATAAGTGCATAACTTGAATAGAATAGGAAAAGCGGTCAGTCACCTGTAGGCTAATCGTTTTTCTCCAGCAAGAGATCCCACGATGAAAAACTACAAGCAACTGACCTATGAACAACGATGCCAGATTTATGTGCTAAAGAAAAGCGATATGACACAACAAGAGATTGCAGATGCCATTGAGGTAAGCCAATCCGCGATTAGTCGTGAGCTTAAGCGCAATACAGGACAGCGGGATTACCGCCATATACAAGCTCAAGACATGAGTGAAAAACGCCGTACTGAAGCGGCTAAAGCGATAAAGATGACACCGGGTATGATTCAATGGATTCGATTAAAATTGCAGCAAAAATGGAGTCCTGAGCAAATATCGGGTTGGCTGCTTGAAGAGCAAGGAGAGCATCTGAGCCATGAAACCATTTATTTGTACATTAGCATCCGGTGGTGACTTGTATCATGCGTTGCGCCGCCAGGGTAAGGCCTATCAAGCCCGGAGTAAAAACCAGGCAGGTCGCGGATGCATTAAAAACCGTATAAGCATTGATGAACGTCCTGCTATCGTTGATGAAAAAACGCGTTTAGGTGATTGGGAAATTGATCTTGTTATGGGTATAAGGGCATAGCGGCGCTCTTGTGACGATTGTAGAAAGGAAAACAAGCTTTACTATGTCAAAACAGATTCATGACAAAACAGCTAAAACTGTGACCAAAGCGACCATTGCACTGTTGAAACCCTACAAGGATGCAGTACTGACTATCACGGCAGATAATGGTAAGGAGTTTGCTTACCACAAGCAGGTAACAGAAGCATTAGATGCACCTGTATATTTTGCAGACCCCTACAGTTCATGGCAACGCGGACTGAATGAAAACACCAATGGACTGTTGCGGCAATACTGGCCCAAAAGCACAGACTTTAAAAAGGTCTCGGCAAACGAAGTCACGGCGGTTATCATTAACCTGAATAATCGACCGAGGAAAAAACTCAAGTACAAAACACCCGCGAGATTAATGGCGGAACATATGGCTGCTATTGCAGCATTAAGTAGTTATGCACTTCGGGGTTGAATCTGCCCAATGCTCTTTCCACTCATCTCAAACTTACCCCCCAACCTTACTGCCAGATTATTCTGGTCTATTTTTTTAGGCGCAAACAAAAACTATAATCAGTCAATTAAATGACTGTATAATAGCCTACAGTATCCTGCCTCATGATACAATTTGTAACACTTCCTAAATCGACCTATTAATAACTATCGAATCTCGACAGCCCCTGTCACCATCGCACCCTGACCACTTCTCAGAATCATCGAATCAGGTTGGGCAATATTCCTAAATAGCTGCTGATACGCAGGCTTGAACGCCTTCCAGCCAACAGAACCGATCTCTGTTTCTATACCGTTAATGACGATTATAGCTGTCAGGTTTGCAGAACCAGCAGGCAATGCAGTCGAACTTGCTCTTATCCATAAACGATTTGTATTTGTGAAGTAAATCGCCTTCGAGATAGCAATGGTATCAACTGTTGGTACCATACCCGCATCAACCCCCAGACGTTTCCAACCCTGAGTCAGGTCATAACAGGGTGTCAGGCCGGTTGATACGTTAACATTGCTATCTTTCATGAATTGCATGGCCGCTTTTTCAGGACTGAAAACATAATCTGAGGGCAGAAAAAACTGCATCTGATAAAATCCTGCTGCCAACTGAGAAAATCGAAATTCTCCATTGGCATCGGTTAATGTTGAATCTAAAAATGCGCCACTGCAGTTTTGTAATTCAACCACAATATTTGCAAAACCAGGTTCACTGACATCCTGAACACCGTTGCCGTTGTTATCAGCCCAGACAAAATCACCCATGGCTCCAGTGCCATTTAAAGGATCAGTAATTTCAACAGAACCCGGTTCACAATTTAAACCCTGCGGACGACTGACTCCTCTCTGGTCAGTCGTGACGACACAATCAGTCGCATCAACCAGACCTGCCACCGGACTATCTGTAGGCGGCAGATGTGTTTGTGTCGGGCCACTATTATCAGCCAGTGATCCTAATACACCCACTGCAGCATCTATCGTATCGTCTGCACCCAGATGACAGGAAGTATCACTGACAAAGGAAGAGCCACCACTGATTGTAGGTGCTGAAAAGAAGTCGCAATTATCCCCACCCACCGCATCCGTTATTATTGATTTTTCAATCCTGAAATCACCTGCAGCAACATACAGGTTCGCCCCATTAATACCTGTATTATCGGTAATCGTTGTCTGATTTAACGTTAGACTGGACGTTTGCATAACCATTATTCCACCACCAAAATTGGCAGAGCTATTACCTGAAACCGTCGAATTTTCCAACGACACATTGGCACCCAGATTACCGGCATTAACAAAAATCCCACCACCGCCACTGGCCCCAAAACTTGCACTGTTGTTGCTTATTGTTGATTCAGTAATGGTCAGACTGCCTTCAGGAAAACCTGAAAATGTTGACAGGGATATGCCACCGCCTGTAGAGGCCGAGTTACCTGAAAAGGTTGATCGATGCACAGTAACATCAGCACCAGCTACATACATCCCTCCACCGCTAATAGAATTTGCGCTGTTATTTGCAACCGTAGAATCAGAAATAGTGACAGGGCCATCCAGCACAATCCAGATACCACCACCCTGAGAGTTAGCACTATTATTACTGATGACACTATCGCTCACAGTAAGGCCAGTGGGTTGTGTATAGGTTGCCAGCTCTCGCTGATAGATAGCACCACCTTTCGATGACGTTAAACCGCCCAGCGGTCCAGCGCGGTTATCATCAAGAATGGAATTATTTTTAATAACGAGATTACCTGTTTCGATGTAAATACCACCCCCCTCAATATCAAAAAAACCATTCGTTGAATTCATACCGATACGGGTATTATCGATGGTTAGCTTTCCAGGGGTTGCCGTTGGCTCACTGGCTTCAAGAATCGTTACCCGAACACCACCGCCATGCTGTGTTGCCGCGTTATTTTCAATGACCGTATCCTTAATCAGGACTTCAGGACTGTCGAGCGGATCATCAATATCCCAGGTAACAGATACCCCACCACCACCCCGAGTGTCAGCAGGATCTAATCCATTATGACTAATGGTTGAATCCGTCACCTCAACCTGATCACAACCAGAACAGGACAAACCCGGGCCACCATTACCGGTTATTTCAGTGTTGTTAATCATCATGACGGAATGCCCTTGTCCAGTTGTTCGTACACCTGGACCTTCGTTATCGCGGACGAAAGAATTGCTCATATTGAAAGGTGTTCCATCGACCAGCGCAACACCCCGGGTGTTTCGCTCAATAGTCGATCCATCCATGTTTAACGCACCAAAACTGCTAGCAATGGCAGTACCAATATTGTCATGAATCTGAGTATTGGTAATAATAAAATCAGCACCCATTCCACCATGAATAACTCTACCAGTACCTGCTTCAAAACCATGAATATCAGAATTTAAAATGGCAATATCGCCTATCTCAGAAGCAATAGCTGCGCCATCAACAAAACCAATACTGTTTGAAATAACACCGCTCATTTCAATACTATCAACTGTCAGACTACCTGCTCCAATATTATTGATCGTTCTCGTTCCATCAATACAGACATTCTGTATTGATGCGTTATTTCCCTGCAGCTGCAGAGAAAAGTTTTCAGCATGCGTAAAGGGACCATCTGCACAAAAATCCAGCACATAATTCACACCAGCGGTAAGAATTATTACATCCTCCTCACCATTACTACTAGCAATGGCAAAGGCCTCGCGCAGGGATGTCTGCCCATCATTTAGCACAGAATCATCGGCAGTTGTTACCAAAATGTTTTCTGCATTGGCCGGCGAAATAAAAATGGTGCAAAGAAAACTGACTACAAAATATCGGAAAATTTTTGTTGCAGAATTTATATACATATCAATTTTCCTCCAGAAATACTGACAGGTGTAATGCACCATAATGGGTGTTTTCGATCTATTCATTTTCAACTCCTCTGATATTTATAGTCCAGATTAAGTGAATCAGAAACTAATAAGCCCCAATGCCTTCCTTTGTATAACAACAAGATCACCAAGAGTAAATAATCCGTCGGGCGCTGGCTGAGCAGCTACCAGCGGAGCAACGTCACCATGCGCCAGTTGTGTCGCATTTATCTGAATTTGGCCTGTAATGATACGAGTAGCGATGAGTATGTCTGCCGCATTTACTGTACCATCGTTATTAAGATCGCCGTCATGCGGTATCGGAATATTGTTTCCATCCAGCGGGTTTGAACTCGCTGTTATTTCGACAAGATCAGTGTATCCGTCAGCATCGGTATCCGGATTATTAGCATTCAAATCGGTACCGCCGAGATTGGTCACAGGGTGATAGGGGTTGTAATTAAACAGGCTCCCATCATAATTAACTTCATCGTAATCGGAGACGCCATCGCCATCGGTATCAATTAAGGCAGGGTTGGTTCCGATCTGTAATTCAAAACAATCATCCAGCCCGTCAGTATCTGAATCAGCACAGATACCTTCAATTTTGACGTCATCAACACCGGCTTCAACAATACTACCGCCGGCATTATCTGCAGCTTCAATCAGAAAATGCACCGTCTGACCAGCAAAAGCATCTATATTGGTACTAAAACTTTGCCAGCTTGCGTCATCATCATCCGTAGAGCCTTGTTCTTCTAACAGCAAAGTTGTTGACGTTCCAACCAGAGACACACGGAAGAAATCATCCACCGATGAATTACTGGTATGCGACATGTAATAGCTAAATGAAAGATTAAAGGGAGCACCCGCTGGAATACTGATATCAGGAGAGCGAATTGAGGTAACCCCACTATCGATATCGTTCACGCCAACACTCGCGCCAGCTGTAGCACCTGTCACCAGATCCTGCGTTCCACTGACAGTATCTCCAAGCTGCTTTGCCCCGTTTGAATTTGTTGCTTCAGGATTTGCGCGTTGCCATTGCCCGGTTGTCGCGGTATCGGTATTCGATGGGTTTGGCGTCCAACCTTTATCGGATTCGAAATCATCGGTAAAAATGACGGTTGGTGGCCCAACGCTATCATCAATAGTCAAAAATATTGCACTCACCGTTCCCCAGCTATTGTTCGCATCTTGACTGCGAATAAAGATACTGTGCTGCCCATTTGCGAAACCAGTGGTGTCTACAGTTGCCTGAATAACTTCTGAGCCACTATCAAACCCACCATCTGCTGCGATCATAGGAATCGCACTCGCACCACTCTGCCAGGGAGGTATATCAATATAATATTCTGCTGCAACTATATTTTGCTCTGGCTCAGCCCCATTGCTGTTATTGTAACGCGCATCATCTGCGGTCGCGCTAATAGTGATGCTGGTGCCGCTGGGCACTGGAAATAAATCACCGTGATCAAGATCAACGCTGAAAACTTCAGGTCCTGCCGGTAGCGTATAGGGCGCACGCAGCACTTTCAGTGCATAAATCAGTGAAGGTATATTTGCAGGCACAATCGTATTTTCAAATGTACTGCAATCCTGGAAAAAAGCCGTACCCAATTCAAACGTGTACGCAGGAAGCCCCAGATCACCATATGCAAAGCTGGTTGTGGTTCCATCTGTGGGGTAAAGACCAATGGACTGCTGTGGCGTGTAGTTATTGAAAAATGCTAACTTCCTTCCCAGTGTTTGCAATTGTGCGCCATTGGGCGCGACAGTACTGGTAGAGCCCCAGGGCCATAACACCAGTTCCGAATGACTGTGGATATCCAGATAAAGACCCTGGGTATCAAGCGGTGCTGCATCTGTCGAACCTGGACCACGATTATCGACAAAATGACTTTGTAAATAATTTTGTACCGCCTGTGTTTCAGGTTCAGAAGCAGGACCGCTACCGTGATACGTTGTACTGCATTGATCATTACTCGAACCACCGCAGCAGTTCCATTCAAACGCAAAATTGCGATTCAGGTCTGCTCCACGGCTATTGCTAGTCGCACCACAATAATTCTGATTGGTATTTTTTCGCCATAATATTCCTGTCTCTGCCTGCTTCCTGCCATCAGGATTTGTTTGCAGCATCAGATGAACTTCGTGATGATTAAGAATCCAGGTGATATCCGCATCCACACCATAATTATTAACAAGGTGTTCTGCAAAACGTGTCATCAACTCTGCCGGCGTATATTCCCGCGCATGAATTGAGCTAGTAATAAAAGCTTTCGGTTTAGGCCCGGGAATGGCTGAATTGGTCAGTTTCAGTACCTGCAGGTCATAGCCACCTAAACCGTTGCTTTTTTCCCATGTATCGCCGACATCTGACCAGCTCGCAAGGGTTGGATGGTTACTCACAATTGCCTGAGCGGAAGTGAATGTATCTTCTACTGTTCGATAACAGGGGAAACCAGGAATAGTGTTAGCCGCTAACGCGGCAGCACTGGGGGGCAACGGTGCTGCCGCAGGTTGATTGATTAGTTCAGTAAAACTGGCATCAATTTCAACAGTTAACCCCATATCGAGCAGGCGTTGATGCTCGACCTCACCCACTTCAACAACAATGTAATTTTTGCTTTTATCCGACTCGAGAGGCTCGAATGTAATAATAATTTTTCGCCGCATTGCTGGATCGTCATAATAAATCCTGAGCGCATAATTATGCGCAGGTTCACCGTTCGTCAGCGTGGGGCTTAAGCTCTCTGCCTGAATACCAACAGATATTGCACAAGTGAATAGAGTAACTAAAATTATTCTGATTAGATATGTCATCGCACCTCCCTATCTTTTCGTTAGTTTCCAGCAGGCGAAATTATTAATCTGAAATTACGGGGGCATATTGCTGGCTATAAATCGTAACAAATTTCCTTCAGTCTTGGAAATCAATTGATGGCTCTCCTTATCCAAAATTCTGATCCCATACACATAATGGATAACACGAATAACAATATTTAACACAATCAGCCGCTAGAATAAAACCATTACTCCCATCAAGGTCCACGCCAGGAGGAATTAATGGGTAAAAACAAACACTTCGAGTGCATCAATCAATGCGGAATAACTGACATATTCCTGCTCCAGCCGTAGATTTTTTCGTATCTGATTGTATCTCAGCTTGTTATATAACCTGCGCTCAATTTCGGTTAACCGGGTTAAATCTGCCAATGTTGATTTATTCTCAGTAACCCACTGTAACTTATGATTCATTAAGGTTGCCTCATCCATCAGCAATGATTGAGTCTGCGGTAGATGTTGTCGAAACTGATTGAGAATAGCAAAACCATGCGTATCAATATCGCCCCAGTAAAATACTCGCTTATCCTTGAGCCAGGAGACCTTTTCAAGATAAGTAAAACCATAGCCTCTTCCAAATAGTACAATTGCTTTTGGGCAGTCAGGAAATGCAAGACCGTTGATATCGTTTTCGGTAACGAACAGGGTGTCTATATCCAGTTCCAGCGAATGAAATTCTTCAGCAGTAACGCTGATATCAGTCAGGCCACCGATGGCATGTTCCGGATCAAGAATGCGGAACCGCAAAGTGACAGGTTTTGCCCTGAAACCATAGCGTCGTTCAAACTGTCTGACGCCAGTGGCCTGCGACTGAATCTGCTCTGCAGGCAATAATATATCCAGCCATTCACTGAGCAGTTTTTTATGCTGTTCGATCAGCTTGGTATCGACCTCAGGCAGTTTGATCTGACGGATATAAATACCCGACTCAGGGTTGTCGAGCATCCATTGTATAATGCGAATTAGCGAAGTCCAATGTCCAGCATAGTAGAAAATTTTAAACGGGTATTGATCAATCCAGCCAGAGAGTGCCGGAAATGCCTGCAGCAATGTAGACGATAATTGTTGAAACTTTTTGTACTCTCCGGATTTTTTAATATAACGAAGCAGGAAATCTAAATCAGAAAACTGAATAGCAACGGGTAAGCGATTTTTTCCCAGCTTGCGGTGGCTGACAGTTTTCCACTCGACATTGTATTCTGCAGTAACAGCATACTGCTTGACCCATTTCTGACAACCGGTAAAGTCATCTTCAAGCTGACGCGAAGTCGGGCGCCTGATATTCACTCGGTAAGGAAATAGATCTACACTACCTGCTCGCAGGAACAGGCCTTTTTCCCAGCGTTTAATTAACAACTGTTTAATATCAGCAAGGTTTGTCCAGCTATAATTCATTCTATATCGCATCCTGTTTTTCTCATCATAATCACCCTTCAGATTACTAATCTACAAGCACTGTAGGGTGAATCGAGTGTAGCGGATTCACGGAAAAGAGCGACAGAGGCAAGAAATAACTGGGGGCAATTTTAAACCTTAATTATCCAGCTAGAGCAAAGAATTTTTTCAATACAGCAGGTATTTCGTGGGTCAGCCAGGCTTGATCCAGCCTACTCATGAGGAGATAAAATATTCGAAAGTTGCCTGTCCACCTGCTGTTTACGGTATTCCTCAATCGTTAGATTGCGCAACTGCGATTCCTTACCCTGCAGATTATGCACAAATCCCACGTTTGCCACATAGGGTTCGATAATGTGAATTTTCTGTAAAGGCGTGACAATCAGCAACTGCAGATTCAGCTTTCTGAATAACTCAAGACCAAAACGTGCCGACTCATCAGAACCGCGACCGAAAGCTTCATCAATCAGCACAAAGCGAAAACTGCGCGAGCGAACTTCGCCCCATTCCAGACCAAACTGGTAGGCAAGGCTTGCGGCAAGCACAGTATAGGCCAGCTTTTCCTTTTGTCCGCCTGATTTCCCTCCTGAATCGGTATAGTGTTCATACTCGGCATCATCTTCCTGCCAACGTTCCGATGCTGCGAACGTATACCAGTTACGTACATCGGTGACCTTGCTGGTCCAGCGTTTATCGAGATCGGTAAAACCCTCTCGACCTTTGAAACGGTCAATGATCTGTTTGACCTGCAAAAACTTGTTCTCTGTATATAGCTCGTTTTCTGATCCAGTCAGGCCACCTTCGGTACAGGCTTTAAGCAATTGTTGAAAATCGCGCAGGTCATGATCTACATTGTTCTGCGCCTCGAGCAATATATAGCGCCCCTTGTTATACTCAATATCAGACAGGGACTGATTGATTTTTGCTACCCGCTGCTTTATTTCCAGCTGTTCACGCGACAACTGCGAGCTAAAATTGGCAATTTCCCGGATGGTATTTTCATTCAGAAATGTCTTGAATCGCTGTTCATATTTTGGCAGATCATCCGCCTGCAAGACTCTAAGCATCTCCCGGTACTCATCCCCTGCTCCCAGGCTGGCATCAACTTCGCTGGTTTCTGCTGGGTAGTCGCGGTGATAGTTACTCATACTGCGTACAACACGCTCTTCCAGCACTTTAATCTGCCGGTCAAGAGCATCGATTTTTTGTTGTAGCCAGCCGCGTAATTCCTGTTCGTACTTATCGCATTGTCTGAGTTCCAGTTGCTCTTCTCTTTCGGCAAACATTTTCTCATAATAAGGCTCGATGTTTTCCCTGATCACTACCAGCGCTTCTTCCCCAACCTGCTCTAGCATTTCTTTTGCCTGATCACACTGTTCCCTGGCATCGCTTTGCTTTTGTTCATTTCTGGAACGTTTATCTTTCAGATCATCCAGTTTACTATTGGTTTTACTGAGAGTCAGCTGTAGCGATTCGAGTTGCGTATTCAGTGTTTTCAACAGATTCGATTCACGCTCTATTTGCGCAAGCTGTTGTTGTAGGTCTTCAATGAGTCTTACCAGGGGTTGCCAGTCCAACGAAGTATAGTCACTGTATTCATCAAGTCGGATGAGTATGCTTTTCTCTTCACTGGTAGATTTTTGCTGTTTTTCGATGTCACTAATTTTTTCAGCAATGGCCTGCATCCGGGTTTCCAGCGCTCTTCTGCTTTCTATCAGTGTACGAATCTTGGCTTCATTACTCCAACCCAGAATAAAGCGGCTACGGTCATCAATCGCATGTCGGTCATCTTTTTCATGGCGTTGCCCGGAGGCTTTGATCTGCCCCATTGGAGTAATGGCCAGTTTTTCTCGGCGAAACTGCTCCATACTCTGACAACAGGTAAAATCAAATCGCCGCGCCAGTTGCTGCTCCAGCCAGGCATAGAAATGACTGTCCGGTTTCAGGATGATTTTTCGTACCAGTGAATCCGGATGTAATGACAGCGTTTCAGGTTTCAGTCTGTCGTTAATTCTGAAATACACCAGTCGTCCGCGCAGATGCGTTTTTTCCACCCATTCAGCTACAGATCGATAATGCCGATCCGGTACTAATAATGACAAACCAAAACCGTGCAGCAGTCGCTCAATCGCACCTTCCCAGGCGGCTTCATCTTCTCGTACCTGCAACAGTTCACCGGCAAAAGGAATATCCGCTTCCTGCAAGTTCAGATTTTCACACAACGCCTGTCGAATCTGAATCTGACGTGTATCAATATTACTGCGGCGCTGTTTCAGTGAATCGATTTCATGACTGAGTGCCGTGCGTTGCTCGTTCAGTTTCTGAAATGCAACTGTCTGTTCCGTCAAGCTGTTTTGTAATTCGGTTTCACAAGTCTCAAATCCTTCCAGCTGGTGCCGGATAGTTTTCTGATTTTGCAAAAACAGTTCCTGACTACTTGCGCCCGGTAAACTCAGATTTTCCACCAACAAATAATAACTGTCGGCACGTTGCCGGCGTTTGTTTTTTTCTGACTCATTCTGTTGTATCTCCAGTTTGATCTGCTGCAACCGGTCGCCACCATTTTTCGCAATAGCCAGCTTGAGTTGATCACGTTCATTGTAATGTGCTGTCAGTTTTTCAGTAACCCTGTCAACATCGATCTGTATGGACTGCTGCTTTTCTTCAAGCACAGATAATTGTTGTTGCAACAATCCAAGTCGAATGTCCGTAAAATAGAGCTTTAATCCATCTCGACAATCACTCAATTGCTGACGGTTTGTGGTTTTCTGCTGATGCTGCTCCAGGTCTTTGCACAGTGGACCCAGACATTCGACCTGATCCCTGGCTTTCAACACGGCATTATGTGCACGAGTCAGATCATCGAAGTGTTCAATCAGCGCACTGATCCGGGGCGTCACATCGAATGCCTGTAACATATGATTGCGTACAAATTCGGTCAGATTACCGACTGATTTCATCGACACCGTTTGGTGAAAAAGCTCCAGCGCCTGATCATTACCGATCCCGAAACGCCGTTTGAATGCCGCTGCATAAGGCGGGAAGCTGTTAAACAGTGGATTAACATGAGGCAGATTTTTCAGGCGTTTTTTAAGCTGGGCAATATCATTTCCAAAGTCCGAAAAATGTTCACTGATTGATAACGAACAATCAGCGACAATATAAAATCGATTGGGCTGGCCACTGTCTTTCTGCCAGAATACCTGCGCCAGAGTGACTGTTTGCTCATAGCCCTTATTGTAAAATACGCCAGTGATCACTGAAAAGCTGTTCTGATCACGCAGCGCTACCGGCTTGACCAGACCAGTGATTTCATTGCGCTCCGACTTATAATAGCCCAGCACATAAGAACGCAGGGAACGTTCCTTGTGATCCGCACCGGCCGCCTTATTGTAGGCAATTCGGTTGGCAGGCACTAGCAGTGTAGTCACTGCATCAACCAGAGTTGATTTACCCGAACCAATGTCACCCGTCAGCAGGGAATTCTTGCCCTGTGGCTTTAACTGCCAAACCTCATTATGAAAGGTACCCCAATTGTAGACCTCGATCTGCTGCAGACGAAAACCGGCCAGCGTATCATCTTCAGCGAAGTCCAGTAACTGTTCCTGCACAGTCATGCCTGTTCTGAACCTGACTGCGATTCCAACTGACCGTACTGCGCATATTCTTGCAAACGCTGATCAAATTCTGATAACCACTGGGCATTAACGAACGCCAGTATAATCCTTCGTACTTCGATCCTGTGTTTATCCGATTTCAGACGACGCGCAAACCCCAATTCAATAATTTTGTTGATATGGCTGTCAATCTGATCGACGATCCGCACCTCGTTAGTACTATCCGGAAGGAAAGTGCGCATCATTTCCACGATATCATCACGTGATAATATCAGGCGATCCTCGCTGCTCTGGCTGTCATGCTCCGCCAGTTTCATCCGTAACAGAGCCAGCATTAAACTCACTGGATAGGACAACTGCCGTTTGTTTACCAGCTTTGGCAAGGCTTCAGTGATATCGTCATAATGCTTCGTTTCAAGCCAGGCAAAGCCCTCATCTTCATGCAATGACAGACTCAGACCGAGCACCTGGATGTAATCACGCACCTGTACCTGCAGATTGAGCAGCTCATCCCACAATTTTCTGTGCTCCTGCGCATACAGCACACCCTTCATTAGCTGAATCAATACCAACGACAAAACATTCTCTGTATTTTCTTCAGTCATCTGGAAAATATAATAGTGATGTGTTTTTTAGGTCAACGTCATACAGTTATTTATGTCGTTCTCTACTTTCTCTGACTGCATCTACAATTTCCGATGAGGTTACGCCTAGATCAATACCTTTTATATCCAACGGCGAATTTTTAGGTGTAACCGGTTTTATATAAAAAGCCTCTCCATCCCTTTTTTTTACACAAACAATGCCATCTTTTTTTGCCTCATCCAGAATAGATGCAAAGTGTTGTCTGGCTTCAGTAAAACTATATTCTTTCATCATTCCATCTCCAGTATTGCGACACCAGCCCCTCTAGCTGCAGCCTTTAAAGCATTATCCAGCGTCAGCAGCTGAGTACTTGTTTGCTGTGCACATTGAATAAGATACACATCATAAGCATACATGTTCTGAATAAAGGAAAGTTCGAGTGATTTCTCCAGAGGAACATCAATGAACTTTATCGGGATTTCTTGATAGGCGATCAGGGCCTGTTTCGCCATTTCAAGACTCGTCTGACGCCGTTTAAACATTGCTGAAAAAGCATTACCAATTTCCCAATGAACTGAGGGAGGCGCAAAAAGTGTACTACCCTTTGTTTTTTCAATTATTTCTAGCTTCGATTTCTCATTTCCAATCACCGCAATTAAAGCCGAAGTATCGATCGTAATATCCATTCAGGCACTCGCTCATGTACATATGTACATTATTATAGCCAGCTCTACTTATTATGTACAGCCGAAATTTTAGAACGATTGAAAATGATACGCGGCAAAGTCGCCTTACGAACAACACCTGCATTGTCTGTCCATTGTATTTCAGTTTGTGTTTGTTCATCAAATACCGTTGTAGCCTGATTGCCAGCCAGCGCCAGATAGGCAACCAGTTCAGCCAGACCCTGCTGCAATGGGTATTGCTCCACCAGCTGTTTCAGCGTTATCTGATTATGGGTTTGCAGTTGCTGGTTAATGTGGCTTTCGAGTGCAGCTTTATCCACCACAATCTGGTTAAACAGAGCATCCGTATCAATATCTTCACCGGAGGCAGTTTTTATCACCGATGCCAGCACTGTTTTTGCCGGAGGAGAGAAAAGTGGACGCGCCATCGGCAAAGTAATTTCCGCTGACGACCTATCCATCGCCATGGATGCAGCCTGCGGAGGTGCTGAACGAACTTTTATCGCCTGTTGTGAAATGCTGTCGATCAACTGCATAATGCGTTTGTTCTCCAGCCAGGCCTGATCATCCAGATAGCGTCGTAACTGACGCGATAATCGGGCAACCATGCGTTGCGTATGATCACCGGCTTCCAACCAGTCATAATGCACCAGCTTCAAGCGCTGATCCTGCGTCAATCCAGTCAAAGCCTCAATGGAAAAAACCTGTTCAAGCAGATCTGTCAGTTCTTGTTGGCTACCCGGTGACATTAGAAAATCCCAGAATGCGCGAAAACTTTTCCCCTGATCAGAATCGGCAATGGCATCCCGATCACCAAACACATGATCCAGAAGCTCACCTTTCGATCCTTCCCAGATCGCAATATCTTCACGCATTTGCCGATCCAGCAAACGGAAATTTTGCTCAACTGCACGAAAATCACCCAGTAGTTCCCGCGCCGTCGCACTGAACTGGAAAAACCGATCCTTTAATGCGGTGGCATCCATGACCGGAATATCACCGGCCTCAATATCTGCAATCTGCCGATCGATTTCTTCCCGTTTACGTTGCAGTTCTTCAATCCGCACAACCTTGTCCGTTTCCACACCGGACACCATCTGCCTGAGTAAATCAAAAATGGTCAGCAAGCGCGATTCCGTTCCAATAAAGGATTTTTCCGCCAATCCCTCCACCCAGCTCACCGCTTTTTCTGTTGCCGGCATCAGATCAAAATGTGCCTCGTCAGAACCGGCCGGATAAAACTTGCTCAACCAGCCCTTCTCAGGTTGCGCCCAATCATCCAGATATCCCTTTGCTGAACGGGGAAATAAGCCCTCATCACCCGCCTCATCACGCAATTGAAACAGAACATCCTCAAGCCTTGAAACCAGATCTGCCTGGGACATTACCCGTATGTTCGGTTCGATGAACACCTGATCCAGAAAACTGATAATCAACGGCGCGTGTTCCGCCTGCAATAATCGCCAGGCGGGATGGGTTTTACTCAGTTGGGATAAATCGTGGAAGCACAGGCTCATGGACACTACTATAACAAAACCTTTTCCTGCTTGAGGCAGCCGCCACCGAAAGACAAACAGGCATATTCAAATACTCGCCTGAACGCAACGCAGTATCCCATATTCATAAACCTCGTCCAGCGCATCAAATACGGGTTTCAAAGCACTTTCACGATCGCAGTCCATCAGATCCATGGTTTGGGTGATTTCCTTATATTGCTGATCATTAAGTGAAACAATATCTCGAACATTGAGCAGACCAGCATCGATGGCCATGGCAAAATGCCCGTAAATTGTTGAGTTTTTTAGTTCGCGCAGCTCGACGATATTTTCTACTGTTTTATTTTCTATATATAACGACAGTGTTTCATTCACTGTTTGACTAAAACCATTTTTCAGTAGCGGATGCAGAGGGTGTTGCTGAATCACATCAAGAAATGCCTTTCCATAGCGCGCCAGTTTCTGTTCACCGACACCGGAGATATATTGCATTTCAACAGGGGTTTGTGGGCGACGTTGCGACATTTCAATCAGGGTCGAGTCATGGAAAATCACATAGGGCGGGACACCTTGCTCACTGGCAATTTCAAGGCGACAGACCCGTAGAGCTTCGAAGAGTTGTTGATCAACACTGCGCAGTGTCTCTGTGTTTTTATTGCGTTTTTCTTTTTTCTGTAGTTTCAGTCGGCGACGCAATTCTAGCGTGGTTTCTCCGCGCAGTAACGGGCGGCACTTTTCAGATAGCTTGAGTGCACCATAGGCTTCCATTTCAATATGCAGAAAATCAAGTGCAATCAATTGCCGAAACACGCTGCGCCATTCAACAGCAGTGAGATGCTTACCGATGCCAAAGGTACTGAGTTTATCGTGCTGAAAGTTCTGGATGCGTTCATCCTGTTTGCCGCTGAGCACATCAATAATATAGTTCACACCAAAGCGTTGGCCAGTCCGATAAACACAGGACAGGGCTTTCTGTACATCGACTGAAGCATCCCAGGTTTCTGGTGGTTGCAGGCAGTTGTCGCAATTCCCACAAGGTTCATCGAGTGTTTCATCAAAATAGGCCAGCAGAGTTTGTCGGCGGCAGGTGATCAGTTCACATAGCCCCAGCATCGCTTCGAGTTTATGGTGTGCCACGCGTTTGAACTGTTCATCTGCATCGCCTCCCTGCACCATTTGTCGCAGTGTGATGACATCCTGCAGACCATAGGCCATCCAGGCATTTGCCGGTTCACCATTACGTCCGGCACGACCGGTTTCCTGATAATAGGCTTCGATACTTTTCGGCAAATTAAGATGCGCAACAAAACGCACATCGGGCTTATCAATACCCATACCAAAGGCAATGGTCGCAACAATAATGACACCCTCTTCGCGCAGAAACTGCGCCTGATGTTGTTGTCGCACTTCAGCAGGCAAGCCTGCATGATAAGGTAAAGCAATACGCCCTTTTGCTGATAGCCAGTCGGCAATGGCTTCGACTTTTTTCCGTGACAGGCAGTAGACGATACCGGCATCACCTGTATGCTCCTTATCAAGAAATTGCCATAACTGTTCACGGGCATTTTGCCCTTCATTCAGGGTATAACGAATATTCGGGCGATCAAAACTGTTGACGAACACGTTAGCATTATCCAGTGCTAACTGGGCGATGATTTCATCGCGGGTACGCTGATCTGCGGTTGCCGTGAGAGCAATCCGTGGCACATTCGGGTAACGATTGTGCAGAATATTGAGCTGCTGGTATTCCTTGCGAAAATCATGACCCCACTGGGAAACACAATGGGCTTCATCAATAGCAAACAGGGAGATCGTTGCCTGATCGAGTAAATTCAGCATGCGGCCTGTTAGCAAGCGTTCGGGAGCAACATACAGCAGATCAAGCTCACCGGTCAGCAATGCCTCTTCAACAACTTGCTGGCTATCTCTGTCCAGACTGGAATTAAGGAAGGCTGCACGGATACCCAGTTGTTGCAGGGCATCTACCTGATCCTGCATCAGAGCAATGAGCGGTGACACGACGATACCTACGCCGTCTCGAACCAGCGCCGGAATCTGGTAGCAGAGAGATTTTCCGCCACCGGTTGGCATCAGTGTCAGAACATCCTTGCCCTGTAAAACCGACTTGATGATCTCAGCCTGATGAAAGCGAAAATCGCTATAACCAAACGTCGAATTAAGTATTTCTTTAGCACGTTCCATGTGGTTTTTATGCTCTATATAATTAGAAAATTATTATCGCTTGATTAACTTGCCAACGCTCAATCCCTGAACGAGGATGGAAAACACCACAATAATATACGTCATAGTTAACAGTGTGCTACGAATTTCACCTTCTGGTAATGACAATACCAATGCAATCGAAATACCGCCTCGCAAACCACCCCAGGTCAGCACCTTGATGGCATTTGGAGAAAAATCATACTTGAATCTGAACAGTGAAATGGGTATGCCCACAGCAATGAAACGGGCAAGCAACGTCACCGGTATCATAATCAAACCTAACAACAAGGTCTGTTGATTGACTACCAATACCAGTATTTCCAGACCGATCAAAACAAACAGGACAGCATTGAGTATTTCATCTATCAATTCCCAGAAATTATCCAGATGCTCGCGGGTTTCTTCAGACATCGCAAATTTACGACCGTGATTACCAATTAACAAACCGGCAACCACAATAGCAATAGGACCGGACAGATGCAGATAACCCGCCAGTTCATAGCCGCCAAGCACCAATGCCAACGTCAGCAGAATTTCCACCTGATAATTATCTACCGATGCCAGTAAACGATAGACAATGTAGCCAGTGACAAAACCAAACAGAGCACCACCAAGTGCTTCTTGCGCAAACAGTTTGCCAATGTTCATCGCTGAAATTTCAGCCTCGGCACCATGCCCACCGCCACCAACAACACCCAGCAGAGCCAGAAATACCACCACGGCAACGCCGTCATTAAACAGGGATTCACCGGCTATTTTTGTTTCCAGGGATTTTGGTGCGCCTACCGTTTTTAAAATTCCCAGCACAGCAATCGGATCCGTTGGTGAAATCAATGCACCGAACAACATGGCATAAATCAGAGGGATGTGAAAATTCATTAAGCCCGCCAGAAACCAGGTGGCAAAACCGATCATCACCGTTGAAACCACAACACCGACACTTGCCAGCGTGGCCACCACCCATTTCTGTTTTGCCAGATCATCCAGATTCACATGCAGCGCACCGGCAAACAATAACGCGCTCAACATGCCATGCATCAGCGTTTCGTTAAAATCAATGTGCGCCAGCAAATCTTCCGCCTGCTGTCGCAGGTCAGAAAAGCCAGCCATTCCCAGTGCAATAATGCCCAGCGAAAACAATAACGCAATCAACATCAGGCCGATAGCCGTTGGCAACTTGATAAAACGGTGATTGATGTAAGCAAAGGCCGCAGACAGGCTGATCAAAATGGCCAGAATTGTGGTTATTGTCATATTTTCCGGGATATCCTGAGTGACTGACTATGTAAAAACAGATAATAACACAGGAGGTAATCAGACATTCGTAGGTGGATCGAGCGATAGCGGATCCACGGAATTCACCAGTATTGTTTCTGAAAGCTAAACCGCTCTTCGGCGCCTGTGTTGTGCTTGCTCCACTTCCACAGGGAGAAGTTATTTAGAAAGAATTGCTTGCTGTCGTCGCACTTCAAACAAACAAATGCCAGTGGCCACTGAAACATTCAGACTACTGACCGAACCTGCCATTGGAATAGAAAACAGGGCATCACAGTGTTCACGCGTCAGGCGGCGTAAACCCTTGCCTTCACTGCCCATGACAATGGCAGTTGCGCCGTCAAAACGGGTTTGATAGATACTCGCATCTGCCTCACCAGCCGCACCATAGATCCAGATACCTCGATCTTTTAGCGAGCGCAGGGTACGCGCCAGATTCGTCACTCGAACAACCGGCAACACCTCAGCCGCACCACAGGCAACCTTTCGCACTGTTGCATTCACTGAAGCTGATTTATCTTTGGGTACAATGACCACATCAACGCCGGCAGCATCGGCACTGCGCAGGCAGGCACCGAGGTTATGAGGATCCTGAATGCTATCAAGCACCAGCACAAATGCAGGTTTGCTCAGATCATCAAGAAATGCTGGCAGGTCATTTTCACCCAGCCCACCAGTCTTCCCCATTTCAGCGACAACACCCTGATGATTGGCAGCAGCCGCCAGCTCATCGAGTTCACGCCGGGGAACCCGCCGCACGACAATATCCGCCGCCTCAGCCGCGCTCAGTAACTGTTCGACCCGAGCATCATTACGATTATCCTGCACAAGTAAAACAGTGACTTTGCCAGGCGTACGCTGCAGCAAACTACCAACTGCGTGCAAACCAAAAACCCGCTGTGAATCACTCAAAAAAGAAACCCTACGTATTTTTTATGGTTATCTGGCCTGAAATGCTTCTTCTTCCTGACCCTGAACCACAGGCTTAACAAGAATTTCCACCCGACGGTTTTTACGCTGCCCGTCTTTGCTTGCATTACTCGCAATCGGCTCACTTTCACCATGACCCAGAGTTCGCAGGCGATCACGACTCACGCCTTGTGGCACCAGATAATTCGTAACAGCGGAAGCACGCCGTTCAGATAGCGACTGGTTATACTGTTCCGAGCCTGTCGAATCTGTATGCCCAATAATATGTACCACTGTTTGATCGTACTCGGATAACACCTTCGCCACCTTATTCAGGGTATATTCAAAATCCGGTTTCAGACGGGTACTGTCAAAGTCGAAGGAAATCCGGTTGGAGACATTAATCCGCAGGCTATCATCCTTCAGGCGTTCAATTTCCAGATCATGACGACGTGATTCTTCTGCCAGAGCGGCTTCCATTTCACGCTGCTGACGGTCCATATAGTTACCCACCGCACCACCGGCCAAAGCACCTGCAATCGCTCCAGCCCAGGCGCCTTCCTTGTCACCACTCGCCTGCCGACCAATCACTGCCCCCGTCACAGCGCCAATCAAGGCACCTGTCTTGGCACGTTGGTTGGGATCATCCGCTGCACAGCCGGCAATGGCCGCAGTCAGTATCAATGTCATTAATTTAGTGTATTTCATCAAGAATTACCTTTGTTATGTTTCGACGAACCAGAACGACGCTTTCTATAAGGGCTGCTGTTTCCTTTTTTTCGTCTCGGCTTGTTGCCACTGGCTTCATTACCCGAATTATCGCTCCGGGATTGATTCCCTGATTTATCAGGCTGAGCTTTATTGCCCTCGGCTTTATTGCCCTGAGCTTTATTACCTTGAGCTTTATTGCCCTGAGCTTTATTGCCCTGAGCTTTATTGCCCTGAGCTTTATTGCTCTGAACTTTATTGCCCTCGGCTTTATTATCCTGGGCCTGACTGTTCCGGGAATTTCCATCCTGTGGCGCCTGGTTATCCGCATTATCACCCTTTGGCTTCCTGCGCCGAGAACGCCTGCTACGCGACTTCTTATCCCCGAATTTCTTCTTTCCGGAAGACTTGCCGCCCTGTTTCCTGTCCTTATCAGATGTTGTATCGGCCAATTCGAAATCAATTTTACGTTCATCCAGATCCACCCGCATAACCCGCACTCGAATAGAATCAGACAAACGATAAACCTGCCCGGTACGCTCACCGTTCAAACGGTGACCTGCCGGATCAAAATGGTAATAATCATTGTTCAGTGCAGTAATATGGACAAGCCCTTCAACATAAATATCCCGTAATTCAACAAAAACCCCGAACGAGGTGACACTGGTAATGACGCCATCATAGGCTTCACCGACCTTGTCCATCATGTATTCACACTTCAGCCAGTCGATTGCATCGCGTGTGGCATCATCAGCACGCCTCTCGGACATCGAACAATGCTCACCAAAGGAAACCATGGCATCGTGCTCATAACGATAACCGCCGGTCGAGCGCAAGTTCCTTGGCGTCAGACTCTTACCCTGCTTTTTCAGTGCCTGCTGCCGTAAATGGAAGCGTATGGAGCGATGCACCAGCAGATCCGGGTAGCGGCGAATGGGGGAAGTAAAGTGCAAATATTCTTCATGCGACAAACCGAAATGGCCGATATTATCCGGCGAATACTGTGCCCGCGACAAAGAACGCAACAGTACCGTCTGAATCAGGTGAGCATCTGGCAGTTTACTGGCTTTCTTGAGCAACTTCGCATAATCCGTTGCCTGAGGTGTTTTACCCCCCGCCAACGACAGGCCACGCTCCTTGAGAAACTCGCGTACATCGTCCAGCTTTTCAACTTTTGGGCCTTCGTGTGTACGAAACAGGGTGGGCAGTTTATGCCGCCCCAGAAAACGCGCTGCGCAGACATTCGCTGCGATCATGCATTCTTCAATAATTTTATGTGCGTCGTTGCGTTCAACCGCAACAATCTTTTCAATCTTGCGATCATCACTGAACACAATACGCGTTTCAGTGGTTTCAAAATCAATCGCACCGCGCTTGTTGCGTGCCTTCTGCATCACTTTATACAAGCGGTAAAGCTCATCCAGCGAGGGTGTTAAAGCCTTATACTCGCCACGCGTCTTGCGACATTTATCCACCAGCATGGCAGCCACTTCGGCATAGGTCAGGCGCGCATGAGAGCGCATAACGCCTTCAAAAAAACGTGAGCGTGTCACCTGCCCCGTCTTATTGATCGTCATATCACAGACCATACACAAACGATCAACATCCGGGTTTAACGAACACAAACCGTTGGACAGAATTTCCGGCAACATCGGAATCACCCGTTCAGGAAAATACACCGAGTTGCCACGCTCATAAGCCTCTGTGTCCAGTGCAGAACCCGGCCGTACATAATGCGATACATCCGCTATGGCAACGAAAAGACGCCAGCCATTAGGTGTCTTCTTGCAATACACCGCATCATCAAAATCGCGTGAATCGGCACCATCAATGGTTACCAGCGGCAGCTCACGAATATCTTCGCGCAACCGCTTTGTAGCCGGAGCAACCACATCTTTCAGCTTGGCAATTTCCTTCTCAACATCCGCAGGCCACTGTAACGGCAGATCATGGGCACGAATGGCCACATCAATCTCCATCCCTGGCGCCATATGATCGCCAAGCACCTCCTGCACCCGTCCGGCAGGACCGGCAAAACGCTCCGGCTGCTTCATAATCTCAATGGATACAAACTGCCCATCACGCGCACCGCCGACATTATCGGGAGAAATATGAATCTCCTGCGTGATACGTTTGTTATCCGGCGTTATCGACACCTGGCCATTATCAAAAAAGTGAATACGTCCAACCAGCTGCTGGGTATTCCGTTCAATCACCTCAACAATCGCACCTTCCTTGCGACCGCGCTGATCAATGCCTTTCACATGTGCCAACACCCGGTCACCATGGAACACCAGACGCATCTGTTTACCGTGTAAAAAGAGGTCATCGCCACCATCATCGGGAATCAAAAAACCAAAACCATCCGGATGCCCCTGCACACGCCCCTTGACCAAATCCATCCGATCAATCAAACCATAGCCACCGCGCCGGTTGCGGATAACCTGCACATCCCGCTCCATGGCACGCAAGCGGCGTCGCAAAGCCTCTCGATCCGGATCCGATTCCAGGCTGAATTCCGCCGCGATCTCCTCCAGCGTCAGCAACCGCCCGACATCATCCAGCCGCTGCATGATAAATTCGCGACTCGGAATCGGACTTTCATAGCGCGACGCCTCTCTGGCAGCTTTCGGATCAGATTTAAATCGACGATTTTTTTTCGGGTTTCTGGCCATAATTAGGGTGATTTCCTGATAAGGATTGGTTAAATTCTGCAAAGTATATCAGTAGTTTATTGAAAGCCCGAATAAATCACCGTTTTTCAGGGAATACCCCAACCCAGCCACTCCCAAGGATTGACAAAAACCCTGCCAATCGGTAGAGTGCGGCCTCCATTTCCAGTCAACCGACTGAACCTCATGCCGAGGTGGTGAAATTGGTAGACACGCTAGCTTCAGGTGCTAGTGGGGGCAACCCCGTGGAGGTTCAAGTCCTCTCCTCGGCACCATTTTTCCAGACCATCCCCAAATAATCAAAAACGACCGGTTTGCTCAAGCCAATGAACAGCCTACTGTCTGGCCACAATAGCTACGGGTGAATCAAACGGCATCACTGTTACCGGCCAATACTTCTTCAACACTTCGAAACTCTTCCAATGCCGCTTCAAGCTGTTCTACGATTTCTTGCGCCAGCACTTCTGGCACTGGCAAATTCTCTGTATCTTCCAGCGAATCATCCTTCAACCAGAAGATATCCAGGTTGGTTTTATCACGGGCTACAAGTTCGTCGTAGGTAAAAGATTTCCAGCGGTCGATTTTTTTGGATCCACGGCGTTTGCTGCGATCATCTGCCTTGTAGCATTCAATGAACTCGTCAAAATCGCGCTTGACCAGGCGCTTGGTTTTTAACGTCATATGCACATTGGTGCGGAAGTCGTAGATCCACAGTTTTTTGGTCCAGGCGGTTTTGGAGGCGGGTTTGGCGTCGAAGAAGATGACGTTGGCCTTGACGCCCTGGGCGTAGAAGATACCGGTGGGTAGGCGCAGTAAGGTGTGGAGGTCGGTGCGTTCCAGCAGGTTTTTGCGCACGGTTTCACCGGCACCGCCTTCGAAGAGGACGTTATCCGGCACCACCACGGCGGCCTTGCCATCGATCTTGAGCATGTTGGCGATATGTTGCACAAAGTTGAGCTGTTTGTTGGAGGTGGTGGCCCAAAAGTCTTCGCGCTCATAGACCAGCTTTTCCTGTTCTTTTTTACCGGACTTTTCATTGATGACGGTAATGGAGCTCTTTTTACCAAAGGGCGGATTGGCCAGAACCATATCGACACGGTCATCCCCTACTTCTTTGGCCAGGGCATCATTGGCACTAATCGGGCACTCATCGCCTCCGATACCGTGCAGGTATAAATTCATGGCACACAAGCGCACCACGCTATCGACAATATCATTACCACGTAAGGCGTGTTCTTTGAGATGTCGTTGTTCTTTTTTGGAGGTAGCCTGTGCCGCCATGTAATCGTGGGCAGCCAACAAAAATCCGCCGGTACCACAGGCGGGATCGGCCACGGTATCGGTGGGTTTGGGTTGCATCACCTCCACCATTGCCTGAATTAACGGGCGCGGAGTAAAATATTGCCCGGCACCGCCTTTCACATCCTGCGCATTGCGTTCCAACAAACCTTCGTAGATGTCGCCTTTCACATCCGCCGGCAAGGTGGACCACTGTTCCTTGTCGATCATCTTGATCAAGCGTTCCAGCTTGGCGGGATCCTGGATTTTGTTTTGTGCCTTGCGGAAGATGGTGCCTAACATACCGCCCTGTTTACCCAGGCTTTCCAGGGTATGGCGGTATTGCAGTTCTAAATCATCGCCATCTAACTTCACCAACTTGGCCCAGGCGTATTTATTTGGTACTTGTACTTGCTGGCCGGCCGTTTCTCGCTCATCGGCCATTTTGAGGAAAATTAAATAGGTGATTTGTTCGACATAATCCCCATAGCCCACGCCATCATCTCGCAAGACGTGGGCGTAGTTCCAGACTTTATTTACTATTTCTGTTGCGCTCATATATTCTGTCTTTCACTCTGTTTTTTAATCAAGATATCTAAATCATCAAATGACCATCAAATGAGATCTAATTATGCAACTGGTTGTTTTTTATCTATTTATGTATTTTTCAAGCTCAATAACATGCTGTAGATATTGTAGATTTGCAAATGAGGAACGTTAAGCCCAACACGGGACATATCGCCATGACTTGCGGTTAGCTAAGGGATCATAGAGTTTTATGTAACCAGCTTCGGCGGCTTGCTTGATAACCCTTGAAATTATGGCGCTATTCTTTTCCTCTATTCCAAAGCGAGCACGTAAGGAAGCATTATTCATATCCTCTCTATTCACATAGCGGAGGCAGCAGTGTAAATAACAAGCCCAAACCTTATCTTCCTTCTTCATATCATTGAAATCTCTATGAGCAAACAAAACAGCCCTGGTATGTTCTTCATAAGCCTCGAATTTAGGTGGTGGTAATTGGTAAAATTCAGTTTGAAATACTACTTTATCTATTCCACTACCACGTTCTTCGCAGACACCAATACGCCTCATCATAGATGCAACAGTTTCATTTCGTGATTTGGGTGGACTATCTAAAAATCGATTCGTGTCTACTAATGGTATACCCGGATTAGTAATCTCCATTCTATCAGTGAATATCTCAACCATAGGCCCAGTACCCTTTGCAAAAAGATTTTGGTGAATCAGCGCATTTGCAACTAATTCACGCACTGCCAACTCTGGGTACATAGGCACATCTTTCCTTAATGCATCGTTAATGACCTCATTTCGAGGCAATAAATTATTAACAAAACCAATTAAGCCTTCAAACCCGCAGGCATAACCTTTTGTACCTTCCTGCTCCCTTACTGTTTCTACCCGACTGTTATCTCTATAAACAATGACTCGCATCGCTTTACGTTTCAAATGTTTAAAGTCAGAAAGATTTTTAGCAAACAGTAATGCACCAAGATTTGTAATATTCCAACCACCCGCATCACACTTTGTAATTAAACCATCAGCCTTTAACCTATCAATAATACCTTGACGGTTTTCTGGTAAAGACAATGCCATTAAATCAAAATATGCCGGGTAATCGATAAGTTGAAGCACCCCATCCTCTGACACTCTTTCAGCAGCAATCATTTCCTCAAAAGGCGTTTCATCAAAAATCCGCCATAGGCCACGCTCTTTTTCAGGAAAATCCTTTAATTTTTTCTTGTAAGATCCTACGCGCACGTACTCAACACCTTGAAATTGAACAGGGTGACGAGATGCTCTTGCAATCTCCAGGATAACAACAGACTTAACATCAATAATAATTGTATAAAAATGAAAATGAATTTTTGGAGTAAGTAATCGTAGCAGCCAATTTTCTAATTCTTCATTTCCTTGCTTAGCTAAAGATGGAACGAATTCAGTACCTACAACCTCATGATTTCCATCATCAATACCCCAGATTAAATACGCATTAACTTTTCCACAAAGCGCAGCTGAGTTACTTAATGCAGAAATATACTCACCTATATCCTCAGGCTTTGCTTTGTTTTCCTTAAACTCAACCCATTCAGTTTCTTTAGGTAATGCGCACAGCTCTCTTAACAGGCCTTGTAAATATTCTTCTGTTCGATCTGTTGTCATGAGATTACATACTCAAATGAATATTGCCCGGCGCCGACTTCTTTACCCAGGTTTTCAAAGGGTTGTAGTTCTAAATCATCACCATCTAATTTCAGCAACTTGGCCCAGGCGTATTTATTCGGTACCTGTGATTGCGACCGTAGCGCGACCAGAACTTGCGATAGCAAGTTCCGGAAGTACTTACTGAAACTCACAGAGGCTCTAAGTGCAGCGGAGGAAGTACTTGATGAAACGTCAGAGGCGGTTCTGAAGTACTGGCCAGCGGTTTCATGCTCATCAGCCACTTTAAGGAAAACAAGATAGGTTATCTGTTCGAGGTAGTCGTTATACCCAACACCGTCGTCTTTTAGAACATGCGCATAATTCCAAACCCTATTTTCGATTTCTGACGCGCTCATTTCTTCTCGCCATAAAATTCTGCCAGCAACTGTCTTACGGCTGTTTCAATCAAGTTTGTCTTTTTCTTTACTGAAGCACCAATCAATTTAGATATGGCTTTATTCTTGATCTGTAATTTTGATAATTCATAATCTTTTACTAGCTCGAACCACCTAGACTGTGGGCCTGAATATATTAGCTTGTTTAATATTCTTGTATCTCCAGGTAGGGCCTGGTTTAAATAATACTGCCAGCGATCATCACTTATCTTTTTAAGCATTTTTGATACAACAGGTGCAGCATTCCATGACACTCCATATGAATTTCCGAGCTTCACTGATAGTAGTGCCGTCATACACGCAGGCAACGCTGGCGTTGGAATAGTTGTTCCTAGCTTAGCCATACTATTTGCTGGAGAAAATTCATTGTAAAAATTATTCATTCCATCATGAGCATTTAAAATAGCTTCTGCCGCCTTAACAAAAGTGTCACTTCTAAGGTTTTCAGGTACATAATCAAACCCTCTAACTTTCATTAAAGCTGATTTAAGTGCGCTTACAGATGATACTTTTCCATCTGCATACACTTCTGCATATGTATGCCCTACCTGCCAGCGCTCTGTATCCCGAAATGACTTCCACATCGATGGTAGAAGTGAGTTTATATTTGCAAGTGAGTGCTCCAATTGGGCGCCTGAGTTATTTTTGGCTGCGTTCAGCAGAATACTTACTGTTAGTTTCTTAAAAAAGTAAGGGGATGACACAAGCATCTCAAGCTTTGGATCACCGTCTATAAACGTCCTATTTTCAAGTGCCTCCCTGAATTCAACAAATGTCCTCGCAACTTCCACTTTCGGCCTTGCGAGAACTGATCTAACACAATTCCTAAAAGACGCTTTCGCTTCTTCTTCACTTATTTCTTCAAAATCTCTTTCACCTAGCTGTGAAAAATGGGTGATTAATTCGAATGCTTGCCTCAATCTAAGCGCATCGGTTGATGTCACCACGCCAAGCTCTTCCGCCAAACGGATAGCATCTTTTGTAGTTAAGATGTCTTCAACATCGTCATCTTCGTCAACATCCGGTTTCCCTAACATCTCACCCAATAGGCCAACCCCGACCGTAGATAATTCAGCCTTAAGTGCAGATATTGTTCTAGCCCATAAGAATGTAAGCCCCATGTCGTAATGGCCCATTTCAAATGCAGAGACTAATTGCTTCTTGTCTTTCGCTTTCAGCTGAACTGCACAGTCAGCTATTTCTGCGGGTGTTTTAGCTGTCGCAGGAACTAAGTCTTTCCGTTCAGTATCCCAAATCGTTAATTCTCTGCTCATGATTTAACCTCAAACTCTGTCCAACCATCCTGTGACTGCATAAATGCTGCAACAATACCTTTCTTTCCAACGTTCTCTTTAAGGCTTGAGTATGCACGTTTTCTTGCGCCACCGATAACTCTTGCCTTCTGACTTATTTTTATGAAACAGTTATACCCCAATAAACGACCTACATTATCAAAGAGTATGATTCCGTCAGAATTCAACATCCCCTTTAATAGGTCCACTTTGCTTACAAGATATTCAAATAAAACAAGGTCTTTGTTGGCGTTAGAAACAAGGCTCACAAAATCGATCGGCTCTTCCAAAAACACCCCATCTTCTTTCAATATTGAAGGCGCTAACTTCATGCTAGTTACAGCAATTAGGCAACCATGAGACTCCCTTAGACCCTCAATGAGCACGTTATATAGAAAACTCTCAATACTTTCTCTTTCGTCTTCCACAACTTTCTGGCAAACCGCCGCTACCAGATCCTTTAAATGCTGAAGCGGTGGCGGACTATCATCCTTAACATGATTCAAGAATATATAGTGGCTTCTATTGTTACTACACTTTACTTCTACACATTCATCAGCTACCTGAAACGCTTTCACCACAATTAAACCTTCATTGTCTGAAAGTAGAACATCATCTATTGGAACAGCAGTTATATTAGAAGACCCTCTAAACACACCAAATTCAATTGATTGATTCTGGTCGTGAATATAAATACACCATGATCCTTTAGCTAATGGGGCACATTTCTTTATCGCTTGCTTTATACCATCTTCATTAGCGCCACCAGCGCCAATCTTGATTTTTTCTGCATTACCTATCATTGCATTACAAAGATTAATGTCATTCGTTATGTAGACTTTTGGATGTAACCCCACCCCTTCTTCTTTATACCTAGCAAGCAACACAATCAGTTCTACAAATATCAACGGATTGCTGATTAGCGGTAAATGACTTTCATTGCAGAAGTCAGCCAAACCACCGACGAGACCCGATCTAAAAGTAACATTATTTGCCATTGGCCAATTCCCCAAAAAAAGCTGAAGCCAAGATTGACTGTTTGTTTTTTTTAGCTTTAACTAACTGAATTTCTATTTTTGATTCCAGTCTTTGCAAACCATCTATTTTCTGATTAACGCAAATAATAACTTCTTTAAGCTCGGCTAATGGTAGTAGTGGTATTCTTATTTTTTTAACACTTCCTTGAGAAATGTTTCTCATAGACTCCTGATTTCCTGTAGCCAGGCTTTCTATTTCATTTCTTCCATATCTCGTTCTTAAACACAGCATGACCCATTCCTTCAATTCATCTGGTAGGACGAATCGATGTATTTTATCGCTAAGTAATAGGTCTTTATCTACTTTCTTTACAATAACGCACGCACCGACCAAACTAATTGTATTCGCCCTACTAAATAAGAAATCGCCTTCCCTAATACGGTAGTCCGGGTTTATCTTTTCTTTATCTGTGATTGTTTTACTTTCTTCTGAATCAAATTCACCCCAGGTGACTGCACTCACTTTAACAATTCCTGTCTCACCTTCTAGTGGTGGCCGCTCATCACATTTAAAACTTTTTCCTGCTTGAATTTTTAATAGTAGCGTGTCTAAACTGATTGCCATCCAGCCATCTGGAATATCAAACGGTAATGGCTCAGCAGTTTCAGGTTCTTTATACTTACCCTTCCACTTATCATCCTTAGGCATTTTTCCTTTGGATTTGAATTGTTCGAGTTGTTGTTCTTCCCATTTTTGGCGGCGTTCTTTGAGGATGCGTTTGAGTAGTTGGGCCGCTCCTTCGCTTCCTGCGACCGCAGCATTTGTGCTTCCATGCACATCAGACTCCGATTCAAGTTTAGCCTTTTTTGCTTCGCGCCATTCTTTGGTTATCTCACCGGTGACGGCGGCTTTGAGGACGGATTGGCGGTATTGTTTGAGGAGTTGTTTGGTTTTTTTTAGGGCTTCGATGCCGGCGTTGATATGGGAGAAGAGTTCTTCAATTTTCGCGACGATGCGTTTTTGTTGTTCTGGTGGAGCAAGCGGGAAATCTAAATCTCTCACTTGTTCCAGCCGGATGCCTTTAACTGTTGTTCCTGAACCAATACTCTCTAAATAGCTTTTTTTAGAAACAAACCAGTATTCCAAATAACCTTTTTCGATTTCATCTGGAACAACAAGTGCTTTTAAATCTTGGTTGATGGCAGTTTTATACGGAACACGAATCACTTTACCCAAACCAATACGAGTCGCGATAATAACCGTATCTTCTGGAATTACGTTTGTTGAGCTTTCTTCGACTCCTTGTTCACTAATATGATCTTTTGCATCAGCTGGCCGCCTTGTTCTCATATCTTTTACAGTGAGCCAAGGGATATCACCATCCCAATACTCTGAATTGGTTTTCGATGGTGTTCCCCCGCCAATTATTTTCGTTACTACATCACCAAGTTTTGACCATTCCCAGTCTTTTGGTAATTCGTTAAGTACAATTTCATTCATGCAATGAGGTATCCATTCAATTCTTGAATAATGTTATTTAAGTCTTTACCAAATAACTCTCTCGCCTTTAACAATCCACCCTCCTGGTTAAAAGGGATATAGTTAAAGTCTTCTACTGTCATTTCGGCATTTTGAGCGATTTGGTCTTTTATTTTGTTTAGCCAGGCGAGTTGTTCTGGTTTGAAGTCTTTGCCTTGTTGTTTTAGCCAGTTGTCAAAGCGGTTGTTGACCAGCTCGGTAAAGGGTTCGAGTACGTCGGTGACACCTGTTGCCAGTCTGAGCAGGCTAATCAATATCGGTAATTTGCTCTCGGGTGGTGCGCCCCTTACCTTGGCTTTTTTCAATTGTTCGTAGGCCTTCCAGACTTCGGCCGGGGCGATATGGTACGGTGGTTGTTCGATCTCTTCGACGAGTTGGTTGATCATGTCGTAACTGAGATGGCGTTTTTGATAGGGCTGTTTGTAGATCAGCTCGATGGCGTCTATTTCGTTTTTGTGATCCTGGATGAATTGTTGCCAGTTGTTAATGAGGCCTTCGGCTTTTTCTGCGTCGAAGCCAGCATCGACGACGGTGTCGGGGCTGTCGTCGATGAGTTGGTCAGTGTCTTTGCGCAGGGCTTCGATGAGTTCGCGCAGGTCTGGGTTGTGGAAGGGTTTGACGAGTTCATCGGCTGTTGGTTTGAAGGTTTTCTGGATGTCCTGTTCTGTTATTTCTTCTTTTCCGGCATTTGATTGGGCTGTTTTAATCAAGTTTTCTTCATTTGTTGCGTGTATTAGGTTTGAAGCTATGGCGGTTAATGTGGTTGGTGGGAGCAACTCTGTTGCTCCGGTTGTTGGGCTTCCTGCGTCAGCCCAACCTACATTTGTTGCTTTGATTAAATTGTTGACGCGTTTGCGTTGTTGGTCATTGAGTTTTAGGTCGAGGCGGATCATGCGGTTGCCGAGGGCGCGCAGGGTTTCGGAATGGCGGTCGCCGCGGGCGACTTGTTCCATGAGTTTGGCGGTGGGGATGCTGGGTTTGGTTTCCAGTGATTTGGTTTCGGTTTTGTCGGTTTCGGTGACGCCGACGCAATCGACCAGGACAAAGCGGCTTTTGCCGGGGGCATCGGGGGTGACTTTGTGCAGTTCGTCACGGCTGATGACGCGGGTGCCGCGGCCTTTCATTTGTTCGTAGTAGGCCTGGCTTTTGACATCGCGCATGAACATGACGCATTCCAGGGGCCGGATGTCGGTACCGGTGGCGATCATGTCGACGCTGACGGCGATGCGGAATTGCGGATCGGTTCGGAAGGCTTTGATGGATTCTTCTGCTTCGCGTTTGCCGATTTTGTAGGTGATCTTTTTGCAGAAGGCGTTGCCTTCATCGAAGACTTCTCGCACGGCATCGACGATGCGGTCGCAGTGGTCGTCGTCTTTGGCGAAGACGAGGGTTTTGGGGACCCATTCCATCTTGTCCTGTTGCCAATTTCTATTCGGGAAACATTCGGGCAGGCATTTATCTTTGAAGGCCTGAACGACGGTGCGTATCTGGTTGGGGGCCAGGACACTACGGTCGAGTTGTTTGGCGAGCCATTCTTCTTCCTGGTCGAGCACTTCGAGGCGTTTTTGTTTGGTGAGGCGGTCGCGGATTTCAACCGCCGTGCCGGCTTCGATTTTGTTGCCCTGTTCGGTGAGCTCGGTTTTGATGCGGTAGATGTCGTAGCCCACATTGACCTTGTCGACCACGGCGTCTTCGTGGGTGTATTCGGAGACGAGGTTTTGCCCAAAAAAGCCGATGGTTTTTTTGGTGGGTGTTGCGGTGAGGCCAATGAGGAAGGCATCGAAGTATTCGAGCACCTGGCGCCAGAGGTTGTAGATGGAGCGGTGGCATTCGTCGATGATGATGACATCGAAGGCTTCGATGGGGATGTCGGGGTTATAGCTGACGGGCCTTGGTCCCTGGTTAATGGTCGCCCCTTCTATTTCAAAGCCTGAATGCTCATCGGCTTCGTCATCCAGCTCCTGACCGGTGAGCTGGGAATACATGCGCTGGATGGTGGAGATAGTGACTTTGGTAGCGTCGGGGATGCCGGCGCGGCCGAGGATATTGACGTTGTAATGCTGGGTGAATTTGCGGCCATCGTGGGGGATGGTGAATTGAGCGAACTCATCTGATGCATTTGAGGCCAGATTGCCACGGTCAACCAGGAATAATGCACGCTTGATTTTTGCAAACTTTGCCAGGCGATAAATTTGTGTAACAGCCGCGTAGGTTTTACCGGAGCCAGTGGCCATTTGTAGTAATGCACGGGGCTTTGCAGCTTTGAGAGATTCTTCAATACCGTGGATGGCATCGATTTGGCAGGCGCGTAAACCTTCCTTATTTAGCGCTGGCAGTTGGCGTAGCCTGGCGCGGAGTGTATCGCCCTCTTCCAGCCAGCTTTTCAGGGTATGCGGGTTATGGAAGTGGAAGACGTTGCGGGAACGCGGATTCGGATCACGTTCATCACGAAAACGGATTTCATGGTTGGTGGCTTCATACAGGAAGGGTAAGGGTCGATTTTCCGGCGCCCAGCGTTTTATGTGTTTGGTATTGGAGGTGGCATAGCGGGCGGATTGTTCGGCGACGCCACCAAGTTGAGCGCCTTCGCGTTTGGCTTCGATAATGCCGCAGGCTTTACCGTCGATGAATAGCATGTAGTCGGCCGGGCCGGTGTCGGTGTCCATTTCACGGACGGCGATGCCGACTGACTCGAATAGATTAAGACGTTTTTTATCCTGTAAAACCCAGCCGGCCGCGGTGAGTTTTGCATCGATCTCCTTACGGGTGGCGGCTTCCAGAAGCGTGTATTCCGGTACCAGGGAACTTACTCCATTATTATTCTGCAATTCTTGCGTAATTGTCGCCGCTTGCCCATAAAACCGCAAGGTAATTATGACCTTGTACAGGCGATTATTCTCAGTTTTCCGCTGCTTTCAGTTCTTCGCTGACGGGTCAACGTCATATCAAGCATATCGTCATACAGCAAAACCACCGCGTAAGGATCTGTATTTCTTCACATACTCAGCAAATGTAGGCAAACCCCATTTACTTTACTGATGCAGAGCATGTTGCCATCAGCATCCGTTGCATCCGCCTTCCGGAGCATTTATTGGTTACAGGTTTCTTTACGACTAAATCAACAAGATTTGCACTTAATTATATCGTACGTGAATTATTCTGGATTATTTCCCATAAAAGACATTATTTATCACGTACAGGATATTTATATTGATTTCTGCCAAACTTATTGATATTTTTATCGTACGATATAATTAATGGACGAAAAAGATGGCTAATAATGCTATTTCTTACGGGCAGATCCAGACAGTAGAGGATCTCGGCCAGTTGGTGCGCGCCCACCGCAAAGGCAAAGGACTGACACTCGAAACGGTCTCCGGACTTGGTAATCTGAGTACACGGTTTCTATCCGAGTTCGAGCGCGGCAAGGAGACTGCCGAGATCGGGAAAATCCTGAAGGCCTTGAGAACTCTGGGACTGGATGTCATCGTTCAACCCAGGGGAAGTATAAAAGCCGGAACAGATAAAGCATGATCGACCCGGATGCACTCAATGTCTGGTTTGAAGGTCACCTGGTGGGATACTTGTGGCGCAACCCGGTCGGCAACATTGGGTTTCGTTATGAGTCAAGCTGGATCAGTACTGGTGGTTTTGCTGTCTCACGATCACTCCCACTCACAACAGAAAACTTTTCAGCCGAAGACAGTGTTGCTCATCATTTTTTTGCCAACCTGTTGCCCGAGGGTGGTGTTCGGGATCGCATCGTTCGGGATCTGAAAATTTCCAATACCGATTTTGACTTGTTGCGTGCCATCGGTGGCGAATGCGCTGGGGCAATATCTATCCTGCCTGTGGAGCGGGAACCGTCAGAAGATCGAAGTTACCGTCCACTCCCGAATCAGGAATTGGCCAGGCTGATCGCACAACGTGGCCAAATCTATGCAATTTTACCGAAGGACAAACGTCCCCGGCTGTCACTGGCAGGGACACAGGATAAATGCCCTATATTGGTTCGGAACGATCAGTATTTTCTCCCCGAGGGCGAAGCACCGACCAGTCATATTCTGAAATTCGAGTTGCCAGACTATCGTCATCTGCCAGCATATGAAACCTTTACCAGCCATCTGGCCAAACAAATCGGCTTACCCGTCGTCGATATTGAATTGCATTCCATTGAAAAGCATTTCTATGCGCAGATTGAACGCTATGATCGCGTATGGAATGCCGCTTCAGATACAGGCGGTGAAGTGCAACGCCTGCACCAGGAAGATTTCTGCCAGGCTCTGGGATACGGGCACGAGAAAAAATACCAGGAATACGGCGGCCCGACCTATGTCTTCACATACCCGGCGGATACTCAGCAAATGTTGGCAAATCATCCTCGCAAGACCATTCAGCACGTGAGTCCCAAAATATACGAGCCTGTGGTGGTAAAGGCGATGGTGAATCCAGCGTACCCGCCGGGATCAAGATACCGTCCAGTTCCGGTACAACCCGTGGCATCGGCCCACCGCAGCGTTGACAGAAACAGTTAAAGAACCGTTCGGCTTCAGGCACTTTGTACCGCTGGAGGAGATCTTCACCCTGTAACCAGCGAATAGCTGTCTGCGGAGTAACGAATAAATTGCTGGCATGACCACTGCCTGATAATTTACGGCAACGTTGACAGTGACAGTGATAAAAACGTTGCGCCTCGCCACACACTTCATAACGGACGCTACCGCATAAACAACTACCGGTTATCGTTTTATTCATCTATTTTCTCCTTCAGAATCCGGCAACACCCAGTCAGGCCGAGGATAGTGACAGGTATACCCGTTAGGATATCTTTCCAGATAGTCCTGATGTTCAGGTTCAGCCTCCCAAAAATCACCAGCCGGGTTGATCTGGGTAACAACAGAACCAGGCCATAGCCCAGATTTATTCACCGCATCAATGGTTTCAAGTGCTATTTTGTGTTGCTCGTCAGTCAGATAAAAGATTTCAGAACGGTATGAGGCTCCCACATCATTGCCTTGCTGGTTATTTGTGGTCGGATCATGAATTTGAAAAAAGACGGCGAGTAAATCCCGAAAACTGATCACTGTGTTATCAAATTCGATTTCTATCGCTTCGGCGTGTGTGCCGTGATTGCGGTAAGTCGCATTGGGTACATCCCCACCGGTGTATCCCACTCGGGTTTTCAATACGCCGGGACGCTTACGAATTAAGTCCTGCATACCCCAGAAACAGCCACCTGCGAGGATAGTGCGTTCAGTACTCATAGCGATACTCCATATTTCATTCTATGGAGTATCGCATATGCCCTGATATTTATCAGTCTGCAAAATTACATCGCATCAATCCACTGCCACACCCTGATACACGGTTAGCTAAACAGCATATCGTGAGAGATACAAAGGTGGATCAAACCATCAATCAATGCCGATAAAACGCATCCACCTTGTCTTCAATATTATCCCCGTTGTCCAGTGTTGATCGTGCCACGATCAGGGCTTTGTAGTTATCCGTTATCGCTGTGGTCGTCGATGTACAACTTTCGGTTGCGCCGGGGGCGAGGATCGTAAAGGAGCAAGGGGTACCCCACTCACCCAGTGATGGCAGTTTTTGTCGTTGGGTAATGATGATGTTGTGCAGAGGTGCATTGCTCTCATTGGTGACTGTGTAAGTCCAGTTGACTGTGCTACCGGTTGGGATCAGTGCGCCGGGTTTCTCAATCGCTGAACCATTTGCGGTGACGGCTAAAGATAAAGCGTGTTGTGGTGTAATTGACACATTATCAGAGCGCATCCGTACAATGATGGCATGCAGTTCGCTGATGCGGGTAGCTGCATTGATCTCTGCCAGCAATACATCATGAGTAGTCTGATCGAAGCCTTTGGCCTCCAATACACCTAAGGCAATATTGCGCTTTGCATCCAGCCGTGGATCACTGCCTGGGTTGGTAGTGCGCATGTGCACAATGATGGCGTGCAGTTCACTGACGCTGGTGGAGGCATTGATCTCTGCCAGTAGTGTAGCGTGAGTTGCCTGATCAAAATCTTTGGCCTCCAGTACGCCTAAGGCAATATTGCGCTTGTTGTCCAGCCTGGGATCAATAACAACGGCACTATTACCGCGATAAAATACCCTGGATAGTGTTTCAATGACTTTACCAGTGCTTGTCGTACCTCTGACAACAACCAGCGCTATGTAAGGGCCATTGATAGCCAAATCCTGTATACCACAGGAAGCGGGCTCACCTGGGTCAAGAGTACCCAGTGCGCACGGAGTCTGCCAACTACCAAAGACTGGGGACTTTTGTCGGACGCGGATAGTAACATCGTGCAGAGGAGTATTACCGGTGTTGTTTACTGTGTAGGTCCAGGTAAGATTACTGCCTGCCGAAAGAGTGGGGCCAGGCTTGGCAGCGCCTTGTCCATTTACCTGTGTTGTCACTGTTAACGCCGGCGAAGGCGTGGGATTGTCGGTTGGTTCCAGAGAGTACACCCAGGGTTCGCGACCAGTAACGCCATCATCTGCACTGAAATAGAGTTTGTTACCGATATGGGTCAGGTCTCTGGGCTCTGAGCCGCCACTACCAGGATTGATGTCAGCTACCTGACTGACACTGGTACCAGTATATTTCCATAGCTCCCCTCCAGTAGTGCTATCATAAGCTCCAAAATACAATGTGTTGCCCACTACTGTTAATTCAGAAGGATAGCTGCCTCGGTCACCCGGATTTATATCAGCTACCTGACTAACGCTCGCACCATCGAATTTCCATAACTCAGTGCCGGAGATACCATCATCAGCTCTAAAGTACAACACGTTGTTCACTACTGTTAATTCAGCAGGATAGCTGCCTCCGTCACCCGGATGTATATCAGCTACCAGACTAATATTCGTGCCATCGTATCTCCATAGTTCAGTCTCAAAATTAGATACACTGGCCGATAAGTACAAGGTATTGTTGAATACCGTTAAATCATAAAAATGTATATATCCATCTACACTGCTTGTGTCTACCCTACTTGTGCCAGCTCCGTCTTCTTTCCACAGCTCGTTATTATGAATGAAATATCTGAAACCATTAACGACGATGGGTTTATCCACAAGTATGTCTCGATAAGAAGGAAATGGATAATAGTCTTGAAAAATATACATAGCATTCCGACCATCATCGTAGAAGAGTGCCTCTACCTCACTGATATTTGCGCCATCGTATTTCCAGATTCCAATCCCACCAGTAGTGATATCGTTACCGCGCACACCATTATAATCGTAGATGACTTCACCAGCCTTGGCTATGAAAAATAAGGAATCATCCACAACTTTTAAACTACGAGGAAAACTGTTTCCAGAAGTCCCGTAATCCCCCTTATTAATATCAGTAACCGGACTCGCACTAGTGCCATCAAATTTCCATAGCTCATAGCCGATACCGCTATCGTCATCTGCACTAAAATATAAGTTGTTACCAAAGACTGTTAAGTATTCATCGTTATATTCGTTACTCAACTTAATATCAGCAGCGAGCCATGCTGTTATCCCATCAGTTGCCCATAATTCACCGGCCGAGAAATAGGTTATGTTGTTGAATTCGATAAAATCATCGGGGGAACTGTTACCGGGTGTCTCCGCCTTAATATTGGCAACCTGAACTGCATTGGATCCATCATATTTCCATAATTCTTTGCCAGAACTGCCGTCATCAGCACTAAAATACAACACGCTGCCCACTACAGTTAGTTGATCAGGAGAACTACCGTTATTGCCTGGATTTAAATCAGTTACCCGATGTGCATTCGTCCCATCATATTCCCATAGCTCTCTACCGGAACTGCCATCATCCGCACTAAAATATAACGTGCTATCTACTACTGTGAACTCAGAAGGGGTGCTGCTTCCGTTACCCGAATTTATATCAGCGACCAGACTAACGTCCGTGCCATCGTATTTCCATAACTCAGTACCGGAGGAGCCATCATTAGCTCTAAAATACAAAGCATTGCCTACTGCCGTTAAATTAGCAGGGAGACTGCTGTCACTTCCTGAGTTTATATCAGCGACCAGACTAACGCTCGCGCCATCGTATTTCCATAGCTCTCTGTCAGAGATGCCATCATCCGCACTAAAATACAACGTGCTATTTACTACTGTTAATTCACCAGGGGTGCTGCTTCGATAACCTGGATTTATATCAGCGACCAGACTAACGTCCGTGCCATCGTATTTCCATAGCTCTCTGCCGGAACTGCCATCATCAGCACTAAAATACAACATGTTGTTCACTACTGTTAATCCAGCAGGATCGCTGCCTCTGTCACCCGGGTGTATATCAGCTACCAGACTAATATTCGTGCCATCGTATTGCCATAACTCGTCGCCGGAGCTACCAACACGACGTACGAAATATAAGCTGCTACCCATGACCATTAAATTATTGCGGCCTGAGTAGGTATTGAAATCGCTTATCGGACTAATATTTATACCGTCATACTTCCAGATTGTTTTTTTTCCACTATGAGATGCAGTAAAATACAGGGTGCTATCCACCACCAAAAAACGAGTCAATATCAGTACCGACCTAAATCTTGATTCATCCGTAAAGCGAAAACCTGGATCGATTTTTAATAGGTCCGCATTCGTTGTGTTGTATCTCCACAGGTAGTTATCTGCAATAAAATACAGCGTGTCACCGATTGGCTGAATTACATTAGAAATAGAGAAAAATTCTTTGATCAGTTTTTTAGTTGTACCGTCAGTATCAATAGCCCATAGCCCGACTGTGAAATCTTTATCTTGTGCCAGGAAATACAGCACACCATCCACTTCGACCATGCCTTGAGGATTAGAGCTTTGGGCTATTGGTGTTGTTGCAATATCTCTCAACAACTGCGGATTAGCAGTGACCGTGAAAGAGATGCTGATTAGCAGCATCAATAGTAGATATCTGAACCCGTTCCTGGGCCAGTTAAAATTCGATGGTAGGCGCATAGTGTTCTCCTGTCTATAATTTCAGTACGCTAGTAATTTGCTTATGTATAAAGGATGATTGTTTTTATCAAGCGGTACTATCCTAATGCTTGAATTTAGGTTTTTCGTGTATCCGCTGCGCTTGATCCATACTACACATTAGGGCACCTCTATTAATAGACTTTTCGCCCGATTTCTGCGTTGGATAAATTTATGCGATCCTCATGGTTGCCCTATACACTGCGGTTCTCAAAATTCATCCGCCTTGAACTCAGACGAAAATCCTAA
>JAZGGH010000048.1:0-20679 GCA_036480335.1 Gammaproteobacteria bacterium
GCCTGTCTCCATTATAAATACCCCCTATATCGAGCGTATCGGAACAAAGGCTGGGCCGCTGGCAAAATGGATGTTGCGAGGCCGTAAAACAAAACACTGGATGCGGACGATATATACATTGCAGTCATTATGGACGCTGAAGCGTGCGTCGCTGCAGGGGATGAATTACAAAGACTATTTTCAGGCCGGAAAAAGCGTTGAAGGCATTCATAGCACTCAGTCAGTGGCTGAAATAATTGCAGAATTTTCAGGTATTCAATAAATGTTCGAGAATAGGAATACCTGTTACTTTTCAATACAGATCAAGCGCAAAAAACCCTGAAAATGAGCGGTGAAGTGTACCATCAACAAGCTGCAGTCATAGGCACGGCTACCAGCACCCCGAGAAACAATTCTGCAAAATCAGCAAATTTATTTTACCACCGATAAGGCAAGCATTCGGACCCAGAGTCACCGACTTCTGGATGAACTGGCAATCGTTGCGACAAGTTGTTCCAGTTCACATATTGAAATTGAAGGGTATACCGATTCACGCGGCCAGGACAGTTATAACCAGAAACTCAGCCAACGACGTGCAGGAGCGGTACTGAAATACCTGGTGGATGCCGGTGTTCCCACTGATAGAATGCTTGCTATCGGTTACGGGGAAGAAAAACCCGTTGCGAATAACGAAACCGAGGCAGGTAGAGCCAGAAATCGCCAGATTGAATTTAAGGTAAAGCAGCATAATCAGGGATTGTAAACCTGATTGCCAACCTGAGAATTCATCCGCTTGTGAAATCAATCTCTGGCAGTTACTCTAAACAAGTAGCTAACTGTACAACAACGAGGAGGCATTCATGAGTCTTGACAGTCTTACATGGGCTGCGATTGCAGTCATTTTTGTTACCCTGCTGGCAACGATCTGGGTCGTTCGTCGTACAAATGTAGGCTACCGGCAGGATATGCGCCGGATGGCAAAACAATATACCCTGATGTTGAGTAGTGACGATGCGATGAAATTGTGCAAGGCCATCCGTAAAATTAATCCTGATGCCTGTCCCGGACTTGATTATTCAATTGATCTGGCCAGTAATGGTGATGCTGAAATTGGCGAGTGGAAAAACGCTGCAAGGGTACCCACGCGTGAACAGTTGCTTGAAGCTATTCGCCAACTGGAGACTAGTGACTAGTCATATTCAGCAAACACTTCAACCAACCGCAGTAGACGTTTTCGTTCTTGCGATGGCAAATCAGAATAAATCATCATTAGTCGCTGCATATCTTCAGGGAAAGAAGCGCAGACTGGATCAGTTTCCACGTGTTGCTCATCCATCCAGGCTGGAGGTTTTCCGAGAAATTTTTCACAACGGCGCAACAGACGGTCGGATATCGGTTTAAATGGATTGTCCAGATACGTATCGAGTATTTTCCGGGTAATGCCCAACGCTTTAACAAGCCGGGTTAACTGACCACGTTTCTGGCCAAGCTGTTCAATAAGAATACTCAGATTCTGGTGACGGATAGCCTGGGCATCACGACCCGAAGCACGAATCGGCCCACTGCCAAACATAATCCAGCAGGGCGATGCATCAGTGGCCTGAGCTATCAGCATGACATCATCAGGTGATGGCAGAGATATACCCGCCTCGTAATTTCCCAGTCGTGATTTCCCCCAGTTGGGTATTTTTTTCTGCAACTGTGCTGCCGTTTTCAGGCCCGCCATCTGACGTGCCTGTTTGATACGCTGGCCTATTTTCATTGCGGTCGGATTTTTAGTGTCACTCATTGACTTCTCCAATTTACTGGCCCTCAAACTATACAAGATGCTTGATAATAATGCTTGCATTCTTGTTATTCTGGATTATACTATTCGCCACTTAATCAGGAGAGCCACATGGCTATACGTAAACACACAATACTTGAAATCAGATTTCAGACCGGATGGAAAACCGATGCTGTTAACTGTCTGTTTTCAACGTCTACTGTGGAATCAGCACCAGTATGATGTAACCTTTCGTTTTTATTTCGCCCACGAAAGGTAACTGCCTTTTGTGGGAATAAAACTCCGCCAGGCAGCCATGTCAGCGGGGTTTTTTATTGCCCTGAATATTAGGAACCTCTGATCAGGTGGTAAATGCGATGAATAAAAAAGATCTTGAAGAAGTGATTGCTTGCTTGCCAAAAAACAGAACGGTGTTTCGTTATGCAGCAGGAGATTATGCATTACTGCTGTTATCACGGTTTGTCAGAAAGGATATGCCAGTGGGCAGGTTGCGGCAGTCGGATTATGGACGCTTGCTGAATAAATTGCCGGTAAAAGATGTGTTGTCTACGGTAGGTAATGGCAGGGTCTCAGGTAATGATTTTGAATATGCCTGGGTTGAAAATCGTCAGGATTTTCTACTGACCCTGGGGAGTTGGAACAAAAAATCCTTCGCCTACAACCAGACAACACGTAACAGCGGTAATCTGGTGTTGCAGGTTAATTTTAATACAGGACACGATAGCCGTTTTGACAAAATTACCGGTCCGGCGGGCAAGCGTTGTTTTGCCAATTACGGCCACCCTGTATTACAGCAGGGTGAGCGTGATTATTTTCGCAATACAATGGCCTGGGTACGAATGGATATCGAGTTTGCCACGGGCGAAGTATTGATTGAGGAAGTGCAAACAGACTGGTTACGCAATGCCCGTTATTACCTGGCAAGCGTGAAACGCGCCGCAAAGCGCAGCGATGTATGGCTGAAAGAATTGGTCAGCAATGGCAAGGTAGAAAGCGTGGAAGATTATGTCGAACAGATGTTGGCACCCTATATGAAAATCTGGGCCGAGGCAGCATTAACGGCAGCAATTAGATTTGTGGTCGATGAGCTGGGTATTCGAAGTATTTATTACCATAGTTTTGAGACCGGTAATGCGCTTAAAAGGATACGTTACAGCTATCCACCGCGATCGTTATATACCGATTTGCCACGCCGGTTCTGTTTCCGGCTAACAGATGAAATGCCAGCCATGCTGACAGGCTCAAGAATGGTGAAACGAAAACTGAAAAAAGTAAAACAGCCATGTTGGCACCGGCTGGAAATATAGGAAAGTACCATGATACAGGTAACAGACACATTACAGATTGATGCGGCAACGATTGAAATAAAGCCGCAACTTTCTTCTGGACCAGGTGGCCAGAATGTTAACAGTAATAAGACAGCCGTGCAGTTACGGTTTGATCTGTTGCAGGCCTATAGCCTGCCATATGAAGTGCAGCAACGCTTGCTGCGAATTGCAGGTTGTCGGCTAAACAGTGCATATCAGATCGTTATCACTGCGCGCAGGCATCGCAGCCAGGAGCGCAACAAACGTGAAGCCATGCAACGTCTGTTCGAATTGATACGCAAAGCTGCGGAGACACCAAAGCCGCGTATAAAACGACAGCGCTCGCAGGCATCACAAAGAGCACGTTTAGACGATAAACATAAACGTGCAGAGAAAAAGCGCAACAGACGGGCGGTAAGCGCCCGGGAATTGTGACAGATGGTCGTTGTTTAGTGGCTTACATCTGTCCAGAGGTTGGAAAGATGGCTTTGGTATTGAACTGCGCAGCATTGGCGTTCGAGATATCATCCTGCCTGGAGATATGAAGGACATCCTCAATAAGGTGGTTGCCACTGAAAAATCCGCACAGGCTAATGTCATCAGACGGCGTGAAGAAACAGCGGCAACCGTTCACTGTTGAACACAGTTAGACTGATAGATGACAACCCGACTCTGATGCGTTTGAAAGAACTGGAAGTTCTGGAAAAAATCACACATAAGGTGGATAAGCTGACTGTCTTTGGCGGTTTGGAAGATGTGCTAAAAGATACCGTGCGTATTAACGTGTGCCCGGATTGATCTGTATGCAATTGATGCAAGCAGGTTCGGAATCGGGCCGGACCTGCACTCGACCTATAGCAACAGGTCGACTATGCTCCAGATCGGTAACTATTCATATTTTGGAGATAACACATGCAGCACTCACAACTGCGCCAACAACTGATCGACATAACCCATGCAACAATCAAGTCAGGTTTAAATCAGGGCGTTTCAGGAAATCTGAGTGTCCGTGTTAATGATGGAATGCTCATTACACCCTCTGGCCTGTCGCATGAATTAATGACCTCAGCCGACATTGTGTTTATGCACCTTGATAGTGAGGGTGAATACGAAGGCCATTTCAGGCCATCCAGTGAATGGCGTTTTCATCGTGATATTTATCGAGATCGTAAAGAAGCTGGCGCTGTGTTGCATGCCCATTCAAATGCATGCACGACACTGGCCTGTTTGAATAGAGAGATTCCAGCTTTTCATTATATGATTGCCATGGCAGGAGGAAACAATATCCGTTGTGCACCTTATGCTGTTTTTGGTAGTCAGGAATTGTCAGAATATGCGTTGGCAGCATTGGAGCATCGCAAGGCCTGCTTACTAGCTAATCATGGTTTGCTCTGTCTTGATGCAGATATTGAAAAGGTTTTTGCACTGGCCGTCGAGGTCGAAAATCTTGCGCAGGTGTATATGCAGGCATTACAAACCGGTGAACCGGTTATTCTTGATGACGCAGCAATGCAGATTGTTATTGAAAAGTTTGCCGATTACCAGAAACGGTGAGTCGATATATTCGGAGTTTCTCAGCAGCAACCGATAGCAGCTTGATTTTTATGTATATCCTGGTCAAGAAAGTAGAGTTAACCGCATATTATTCAAGATAATTTCATGAAAGTCTGGGGAGAATTGACTAAAGTACAATTTGACAGACATTTAGGAATGAATGTAAGATTAATGAATTCGTGTCACCTGCGGGCACATTAAAAATACTATAAGGCGTTAATGTATGATTATTCGTATTTGGGGAATTCTTCTTTTTCTTGTCACCTTTACAACAGTATCCGCTGCACCCATTCAGTTTGAGGACAAATCAGACAAGCTGGGATTTACTCGTGGCACTGAATCCTGGGGCATCGCCTGGGGAAATCTGAACGGCGATAAATGGCCGGATCTGTGGAATTCTGGTCACCGTGACTTTCCGCGACTCTACCGGAATACTGGCACAGGGGATTTCGATGATGTCACCATGTTTTATGATCGACAGATGAATGGTTACTGGATCTCTGATACCCAGTTTGATGTGCATGGCGGTGCCTGGGGCGATTTTGATAACGATGGCGATGATGACATTATCGTCGGTGATGAGGATGAGCTGTTCATTAACCAATCTACTCTTGGACGTTTTTTCCGCAAAAGCAGCACATCCACCAGCCAGAATTTTGCGGCCTGGAATAATACTGACAGCGATCGTAATCTGGAAAGTGATACCAGTTGTCTTGGGCAATATATTTTGCTGTTTGATCTTGATGCTGACGGGGACATAGAAAAAATCTGTGCCGATGAGGGTACGTTTCCAAGAGAAATGTCAGGTGCTTCCAGTCGTTTGATTCCCACTATCGGCCTGAGTAACGATGCTGCTCTGGGTGATTTTAACAATGATTTGCGCACAGACATTATAGTAACACGCGGTGCCCTGCGACCTGCCGGTGTTGCCAAGGTTAACAGTCATCGCATTGAAGCCTGGTTTCGCGGCGGTACGGGGGCTGAATTCAGTTTTATATCAACCGGCGGTGAAATCCGATTCCTGGTTGATGGTCATAGCGGCGGGGCTTTTCTCAAAGCGGAAGAATTTAACCTTAATACAAATAGCAACCAGTTTGTCAGCAGTGATAGGGGTGCATCAATCAGTTATGACGCTGCAACATCCCGCTGGAGAATTCGCGATACCGGTGATCGACAGGCTTATGTGCGTATCATTGCGCAAAACCCGATAGGTATGCCGGTAATGAGCAACCTGGAGAATGGGGATTTGCCTCAGCCAACTTATCATGGTGTCAATTCTTCTGCGGGCATCAACTGGGTGTTTGGAACTGGCCTGGGCGCGGCAAAATCTTGCGTGAGTGTGGTGGCAGCAGATTTTGATAATGATATGGATATGGATTTGTATATGGCCTGTCGATCCGGGGTGAGAAATCTTGCCAATCGATATTTTGATAATCAGGGCGATGGTACTTTTAAGGAAGTTACTGCTCACGGTGGTGAGGGGCCGGTGGGTGCCGGTGATGCCTTTGGATTGTCAGACTCTGTGATCACAGCCGATTATGATGTGGATGGTTTTATGGATCTGACCGCAGTGAATGGCTTGCTGTACTTCCCCGTCAGTTTTGGTGGCCCTGACACACTGCTGCGCAATCGTGGCAATGGCAATCACTGGATAGAAATCGATCTGCAGGGAACAGTCAGCCCTCGCGCTGCAATCGGTGCCAAAGTATTCGTAACGGCTGGCGGCATTACCCAACTGCGCGAACAGACAGGCGGTTATCATCGCTGGTCGCAAAATCATAGCCGGATTCATGTTGGTCTGGCGGGTAATACAATAATTGATCGTATCCGCATTGAATGGCCATCAGGACAGACTGATAATTTTACAAACATTGCGGCTGATCAACTATATACCGCAATAGAAAATGGCATTCTGTCTCCTGTAGGCTCTGGCACACCAGTACATGTTACCTTTGCTCCCGGAGAAGAATGCGGTGAACCGGCCTTTACGGAGACACTTGGACCAGCATTGCTCGTCTGGCGTGATTGTGGAACCGATAACTGGCACCTGCGTGTTAAGGGCGGTCTGGATCGGTTGACTGAAAACCGTCTAAAAAATGCTGTTGGACAGATTGTTGCTGATACCAATTTTGGTTTCGCCAATCCGGTTGCCGCCTCAGGAAATGACTTCGTTATCCGAAACACACCCAATATCGTCGACTTCTCACTGTCCGTTAATGTAGCTGCTGGCAATAACAAGGGCATCAATTTCTCCACACCGGGACAATTGCGTACTTGCCTGTCTGTTGATGGAGATGATTTTGAAGCGGTTTATCTTGGCAATACCGGTAAACGTATTGATTTACCTTTCGACCTGTCTGCCCTGGGCGCCTGTAACATGGATTTCGATGGTGATGGACTCAACGATGATGTTGATCCGGATGATGACAATGATAGTGTGCTGGATGTCAATGACGCCTTTCCGCTAGATGCCAGTGAATCTGTTGACACTGATGGTGACGGTATTGGCAACAACCGTGATACCGATGATGATAATGATGGTGTGCTAGATGGCAGCGATGCTTTCCCACTGGATGATTCAGAAACTATCGATACGGATAATGATGGCATTGGTAATAATGCAGATTCAGATGATGATGGTGATGGCGTTGCGGATAGCAATGATGCTTTCCCGCTGGATCCAACGGAGTCACGAGATTCGGATGGTGATGGAGTGGGGGATAACAGTGATCCTGCACCGAACGATCCGACAATCCCCAATGCGCCAAATACGGTGCCGCTGATTTCTCAACCGGGTGACCAGTCGGTGACTCTAAATGATCAGGTCAATCTGATTGTCACAGCTACTATTCCGACCAATGAATCGCTAGCATTTACTGCATCTGGGCTTCCTCCTGGATTGTCGATCAGTCCTGCGGGAGCCATTACCGGACAGGCGTCAGTAAGCGGACAATACGCAGTGGCTGTAACCGTGACTGATCAGTCAGGTGATCAGGACATAACCCGTTTCGCAATTGTGGTCAGTAGTAGCACCACCACACTAATATCAGAAAACTTCAATGCAGGGTCTGGTGGCTTTGATTATCGTGATAACACTTTCAGAAATGCTCGTCAGAGTAGTTATGCGAGCGGTAGCCTGTCAGGCGGTAGCTTGAACGTTGAGCTTGGTGGTCGTAATAATAACGATATCTTTGGAATGTCTGGTGGTTGGCAGCGCAATTTTCAACTGGTCAATGCGGGCAGAGTATCACTGTCTTTCCGTTATCGGCTGACACAGGCTTCAGATTATGAAAGTGATGAGTACAGTGAGGCGTTATTGTCTGTTGATGGGTCGAACATCGGTGCGGGTGCTAATGATTATATTGCACGTATTACCGGTAACGGTAATGGTGGCAGTGCACAGACCACGGGCTGGCAGACATTCACAGTTGATCTCGGTAATCTATCGACAGGCCAGCATAGTTTTGTGATTGGAGCGTATAACAATAAGAAAACCTGGTCTAACGAAATCACTACTGTTTCTATTGATGATGTAACGCTGACTGTTGCAGGATCAGCAGGTGGAAATAATACTTCACCGGTTCTCGGATCCATCGCTGCTCAGACGCATGCCTTGAATACACAAGTTAGCCTACAAGCGGTTGTTACCGATTCCGATAATGACCCTCTGCAAATTCAGGCGCTGGGTCTGCCGAACGGGCTATCCATCAATGCTGGCACTGGTTTGATTAGTGGAACAGCATCTTTATCCGGTGCTTATCGAGTTACCGTGGTCGCTTATGATGGCCGTGGTGGCAGTAATTTACAGTCTTTCAACTGGCAGATTACTGATACACAACCCCCTGTAAACGCTTGTGGAGAACCCGCTTACAACAGCGCAACCGAACCCGGTGTTTATCTCTGGCAAGATTGTACAGCTACTGGGGATGCCCATTGGTTAATGCATGTCGTCGGTGGTGGCCTGAGCTGGCAGCCTTACCAGGGTCAGCTAGATTCAATGAATCCGGTAACTGCCAATGGTTTCGCTTTAGAAGCTCATGATACGCTGGATGCCATTAGTGGTGATAATGCGATTGACTTTACCCTGAATGTCGCTAGAACAGCGATTGATGGTATCGATTTTCTGATACCGGCGAATAGCCAAACTTGTTTTGATATACAAGTCAAGCCACAAACGGCACAGGTTTATGTTGGTCGTAACAGGCATGTGTTCAATGTACCCTTTAATCTGGAAAATCTAGGGGCTTGTCAGTAAGCCAGGCTTGAATCCCCTGCTGTTGTATTGTGTAGGGGAGAATCAAGAGGTTGAGCTTTCATTTGTTCGAATTTTTTTCAGCATATCCTCGTAAGGCATCGCACCATCGATTCGTAATTTACCGTCACCAATAAAAAAGGTGGGCGTTGCCCGGACATTCAATTCCTGAGCAGCTTCCAGATAGTGTTTTAAATGGGTTTCATACACCGGGTCTTCCCACGCCTGGTTAACAAGCTCGGGAGATATTCCGGCATCTATGGCAATATGGCGTAACACCTCTGGATCACCAATGTTTTCTCCATCAATAAATAATACCCTGAACAGGCTGTCATGCAGAGCATAGAAATGCTCAGATGCATTACGTTTAACTGCTTCAGCTAACAGAAGGGAGGCGTGTGAATTGGTGGTAAAGTCATGTTCTCGAAATTTCAGCCCATCTTCCTCTGCCATGTGACTAAGCGTACTCATCATCCGTTGCCAGGTGGCATCATCATAACCCAGCTTAGAAACAGACATTCCTGCTGCAGGAGTGTCCGGATGAATTTCAAGAAAACACCAGTTGACCCTGAGCGTATAAAGCTCGCGCAGACGGTTTAAACGTGCATCACCAATGTAACAGAACGGACAGATGTAATCGGAGAAGACGGTTATTTTTAGTTCAGGTAACGACATACAGTAAAAATAGAGAGTTAAGAGGTTATTATATTAAAGTTAAGATTAATTCTTTTTTGATATTTAATCGGATTACTGCTGGCATGGAGGATATTATCTTTAAATAAAATGCCTGTGTTGGCTTTAGGCGTGACTCTTTGTCGTAACGTGAGTTTTTCCGGACAACCCTGGTCGCCATTTTCATTAAATAAAAACGTATCGCCATCTGATTCGGTTACATAGTAGAGGAAAATCCAGTTTGTTCCCTGGCGTGCATTATGGGCAAAATCCACGTGTGGCATGTTGTAGTTATTTTCTGTGCTGCCATTGATCTGGGTTTGTAGATTTGCCTTGGCGCGGAATATTTCAAAAGGACGGTTAAATTTTGAATATTTTACTTTATCGATCATAAAATAAAGCAGAGGTCTGATGGTTGTCCAGTAGGTTGAATGTTTTCCGTCTGCACACAGGGCATGGGAGAAACCACAGCTTGGAACAATATTTGTATCCTGTTTGAAAGGGGGGTCGCCATCTTGCATGGATATGTCTTCGGAAAAATTCCATGGGAAGTTAGGCGCTGTCAATAATGATTGTAATTCTTTGTGATAGATTTCGGGAACTACATTTTCGATCAGAGTGACATCTTTCATTTTTACAAGAATTCCTCGCAGTTTGTTCGCTGTATTGCATTGCTTAATAAAGAAAAATTATGTTGATTATAGCAATAATTGCAGGCATTTGTTACGCGCTTTTGTGGATGGCTAAGGTTGAATCAGTTGATTTATCGACTGGTTTTGTGGCGTAGAAACTGTAAAATTATCGCCTGGTAAGAATATATTAGGATTTATCATGAATGCGGGCATGTCAGGGTTCATACAACAGTATTCAGTAAGCAGATTAATTGTATTACTGGTCTTTTTAGTATTTACACTCGCTGCCTGTGGTGGCGGTGGGGGAGGCTCAGATCCAGATCCCAACCCACCACAGACCGGTGGTAGTTTCAGCATTAGTGGAAAAGTATCGACACCGAATTATATTCAGAGTGACGGTGATGTGAATGATCCAAATGCGCAAGTCCGTGAGAACAATAGTTTTTCACAAGCACAGAAACTACTTAATCCAGTCACTATCAGTGGCTATACAAATATCAGCGGCGAAGGGAAAGATGGTCCGTTGTTTCAAAATGGTGATATCAGTGATATTTACCGAGTCAGTCTGCGTGCAGGGCAAACTATCAGTCTGGTTATCCCGCATCATGAACTGGGAGATATGGACCTCTATAGTTATCCAGCGAGCTGTACAAATACCACTTGTTCTTCTAATCGATGCGCGAGAGATGGTGATCCTGAGGGTAACTCAGGAGGCTCATTCGAGAGTGCCGGTGCCAACGAAAAAATAACCATCAGTGAGACCGGAGACTACTTCATAGAGGTCTGTGCCTGGGAGGGGTTTGGCAATTACACATTGACGGTTGGAGGAAAACCCGCGCAAAATGCTTTTAGTGCAGAAGATGATTTCGTACCGGGTGATATTATTGCACGCTTCAAGAAACCGTCTATCGGGGCATCTTCACTCAAGACATCCACTGCGATTGCGAGTAATGATAGAGCCGTTTTGCTGAAACTCAATGATTCAGGCAGCCTGGATTTACTCGCCAGTTCGCCGGGTAACATACCTCAGTCTGCTATAAGAGTCGCCGCCAGCCATTCATCGATCCAGACAAAACGATCAATCGCTGCAGCAAAGGGAGCGGAGTATCTGAAACGCTGGGATACGCTGAATATGATTGCCCAGCTAAACCTGCGTGAGGATGTAATATTTGCCGAGCCGAATTACCGGGTACATGCATCTCAGGTGCCCAATGATGAGTTATATAGACTGCAATGGCACTATCCGCTGATTGATTTGCCAGCCGCATGGGATATTACCACGGGTTCCAGTAATGTCATCGTGGCCATTATCGATACAGGTATAAAAGCCGGCCATCCAGATTTTCAGGGTCAATTGACTGACGGCTATGATTTTATCAGCAACAGCACTTTAGCAGCAGATGGCGATGGCATTGATGCAGATCCAAATGATACCGGGCCAACATCTCCAGGTGGTGGAACCGGGCATCACGGCACCCATGTTGCAGGGACTGTTGCTGCCAGATCAAACGATGGTGGCGAAGGTGTAGCGGGGGTTTCCTGGCAAACAAAAATCATGCCCTTGCGCGTTCTCAATGGAGACGGAAGTGGCAATAGCTTTGATATTCTGCAAGCAGTGCGCTATGCAGCAGGCCTGCAAAATGACTCTGGCAGCGTACCCGCAAGAAAAGCAGACATTATCAATCTGAGTCTTGGTGGTGGCTCTTTTTCCCAGGAAGCTCAGGATGTATTTACCCAGGCATACAATAATGGTGTGGTCATTGTGGCAGCAGCAGGCAATGAAAACACGGCTACATTGTCCTATCCGGCATCTTATGACAATGTGATTTCGGTGAGCGCAGTCGATATCAATAAAGAAATTACTGACTATTCAAACTACGGTACACAAGTGGATGTTGCAGCACCGGGAGGCTCCAGCACTGATACAAATGGTGATGGATATCCTGACAGAGTTGCCAGCCTGGGTTATGACAAACCTAACGGTGAGGATATTTATGTCCTGAAAGCGGGAACCTCCATGGCATCTCCACATATAGCGGGAGTATTTGCTTTAATGAAGTCAGTTAATCCTGCTCTAACGCCCAATGATTTCGATACTTTACTCGCAGCAGGTGATTTAACTGAAGACATTGGCAACACAGGGCGTGATGATTTTTACGGCCATGGATTAATCAATGCCCTCAAAGCAGTGAATGCGGCAGGCAATTCCGGTGGCACACCTCCTGCACCTACAACACAGCTTACAGTTACACCATCAAGTGTTAATTTTGCCCTGACTGATACAAGCGCCACACTCACGTTATCCAGTGTCAGTGGAGGTGTGACTATCAATGGCCTGGTGAGTGAACAACCCTATTTGACGGCATCTCCTCAAACTGTCGATGCTTCGGGCCTGGGTATCTATCAGCTAACGCTTAATCGAAATGCATTGGCAGATGGAATTTATACAGTCAATCTCCAGGTACAAAGCAATCTTGATAGCATAACCATCCCCGTTGTTTTCCAGGTTGGATCACCGGTGACTTCTCCAGGATTGCAACCTGAAGCAGGGTATCTATACATCACGTTATTTGATCCAGATACACTCGACAATAAATTCCAGCTGGAACTTACTGCAAATCCTCAGGGTGTTTACACGTACAGCTTTACGGGTGTGCCTGCCGGCGACTATTTGCTGGTAGCAGGTAGCGACTTTGACAACAATGATGCGATCTGTGATTTTAGCGAATCCTGTGGCGTCTATCCTCGCCGCGACAGCCTCAATTCTGTTATCACAATCAACGGGAATCGCAGCAACATAGATTTTCTTGTTGATTATGAAATTGGCCTGCGCACGAATGCATTGTCTACCGCTAATCCTACAGCTACATCATTTGCCAATAAACGGCCTTTTTCCAGGACAGTACGATGAACGCATTAACCGTATTATTTCTGGCTGTTATTATTTCAACAACAGCCTGTCAGCAAGGGATCCAGGCGACCACTGCGAGTAATGATGAAAATAAATCGGAACAAACGCACGTAATGATCACTGTTCGTCAACTTGCATTTGAGCATTGCCAGGCAAACGAGCACGCGGGATTACAACTGATACAGAATGCTGACGAATGGCAGGCAATAAATCGTCAGCCTGATGTGATCGGCAGGCATGCAAATAATCCTGCTGATTCTCAAAGCGCAATCAATTTCGATACCCATTTTGGCCTGCTGGTGACTGCAGCTTATCGGCCTACACCGGGCTATGCATTGCACCTGGTCAGCACCGAAACAAATATTGATGCGGAGCTGATAACAATTGAATTCACCATGACATCGCCTCCGACTGAGGCGATTATGGCTCAGGTACTCAGTTATCCCTGTACGGTAGTTGAATTACCTAAAGCCGAGTTTAACCGTATTCAGGTGAAGATTGCTGGCGATAAAAATGAATCCCTGTCGATTGCTGTGCCTTGATACAGGATGTCATAGTCTTTCAGCCTGCGTTGCAAGCATTGAAGGACGTGTTCTGATTTTTCATACCAGGACAGTATCCCAGGGTATTTGCTAACCTGGGGGCAGGCAGATTCATAGAGTAATTCGGGCAAACGCAAATCAAGGTAACCTATTGCTGTGAGCGATAGACAGATGCACGAGTGTTAGTGGGCTTCCTACTATCGGTAGCTGATTTTCCATTTCATTCATTACCCTTTGTATATCGTCGGCCCAATTGGTGATCCAGGCGGGTGATTGTTCAAATACAGCCGAGAAAATGCATGATTCTGGACAGGATCTTGCAGGAATGAGTTTCCCAGATGCACCGACTGGCTGGGATCAGGAAGCTGGGCTGGCTGCTGCGAAAAGTATGGGCATAGTACCCAGCGCTGATCATTGGTGAGTGGTGCAGTCATTACAGGATTATTATGATCGACACGATACCGAGAGATTTCAAATGCGCGAATTAACTGATGCGCTGGATGAAGCATTCCATATGAATGGTGGAATTAAGTACCTGTATAAATTATTTCCGGGCGGACCACTTGTTCAAGGATGCAGAATGGCGGGATTACAGGCGCCAGCAGGTGCAGAGGATAAGGGATTTGGGAGTGTTACTTAATTTCTTTACCACTGAAGTCATTCAGTTGGCCAGCATTTTTCTGAACATCACATAGGCTGGACAACTTTTTCACAAAGGCTTCTCTTGAAATATTTTCTGCTCCCAGACTGATGAGGTGGGCGCTTTCTACCTGGCAATCAATGAGTTTGAAATCGCGTTGTTGTAACCATTGAACAAAGTGGGCAAACGCTACTTTTGAGGCATCTGTTTCGCGAGTGAACATAGATTCGCCAAAAAATACCTGGCCGGAAGCAATACCGTACAGGCCACCGACGAGTTTACCGTCTTTCCAGGCTTCGACAGAATGAGCATGACCTAGTTGATGCAAGTGAATATAAGCCTGTTTCATGTCTTCAGTGATCCATGTGCCGCTATCTGCATCCCGACTTTGTGAGCAAGCTTCAATGACCTCTGTAAAACTGCGATTGATTGTAATGCTGAATTCCTGTTGACGTAGCCGTTTACGTAAGCTTCTTGATATTTTCAGTTTCTCGGGATAAAGCACCAGGCGCGGGTCTGGCGACCACCAGAGGATTGGCTGCCCATCGCTATACCAGGGGAAAATACCGCAACGGTAGGCTTTCATGATGCGTTCTGCGCTTAAGTCACCGCCAGCAGCCAACAGTCCATCCGGCTCTGTCAGGGCTTCACTGACATCCGGAAAGTGGTAGTGCATATCAAACGGATCGAGCCATTGCAGATTATCCATGCACCGCTTACTCCGTTTTTTTATAGGGTGAGCGAGCCATCAGCGAGTCATAATAATCATCAATGGAGTCGCGCTCCTGCTGCAGGTAGCGGTCAATGGCTTCTCGAAAACCTTCATGCGCTATCCAGTGCCTTGAGTGGGTTTTGACCGGCAGAAATCCGCGGCTAAGTTTGTGTTCTCCCTGAGCGCCGGGTTCAAATGTTTGCAAGCCGTGCTGAATGCAGTAGTCAATGCCTTGATAATAACAAACCTCAAAGTGCAGGCTGTGAAATTCTTCTGTACATCCCCAGTGACGACCATAGAGTGTATCGTCGCTGCGGAAACAGATGGCGCCAGCAACAATTTGCGCAGCATGTCTGGCAATGATTAACACCACCTGATCACCCATCGTTTGCGACACTTCTTTGAAGAATGCCAGGCTCAGGGTAGGATAGCCGGATTTTTTTTCAAAAGTGGAACAATAGAAATGATACATTATGGCCCACACATCATCGTCAGCTTCATGTCCATGCAGGATAGATATTTTAATATTCTCATCCTCTACATAGCGGCGCTCACGTTTAATTTTCTTGCGTTTGCGAGCGTTCAATGCCGATAAAAAACCCTCAAAATCGGCATATTGCCGGTTTTTCCAATGGAACTGACAGTCTGTACGTGGCATAAAATGATCACCCTCAAAAAAAGGCCGATCCTGTTCATCCAGAAACAGAAAATGCAGTGATGATAATTTGTTATCTGCAGCGAAGGCTTCAGCCAATCGGAGTAGCTGACCTGCCACTTCATTGCGGTTAGCGTCTTTGTGTGTCAGCAGCCGCGCACCAGTGGCGGGTGTATAGGGGATGGCGACAACGGCCTTGGGATAATAGTTTAAACCATTACGATGGTAGGCATCAGCCCAGGCCCAGTCAAATACGAACTCCCCGTAAGAGTTGTCTTTCAGGTAGAGCGGCACCGCGCCGATGAGCTGATCATTATCATCCCGAGCTGCAAGATGCCGGGGCAACCAGCCATGTTGTTCTCTGACACAGCCATGTTTTTCCAGTGCCGAAAGAAACTGATAACATAGAAAAGGGGAGTGGGTACCACTTAAGGCATTCCATTCCACTGCATCAAATTCTGCCATACCTGTGGTAATTGTTAGTTTCATTATAGTGCTTCAGTTCTTCCATGGATTGTTTAATTCTGTCATCTGATAAAAACTGGTGGTTCAGACTTTCTGAAGTAAACAACATCGGACAAACCATCAAAATACTTATCAGAAGTAATCAGGCTAGCATGATGAAATCGTGCGCTGGCGTAGATGATGGTGTCTGCAAAGGCAGCTAACAAGGCAATGGAAGTGCTTAGTGGAATAACACGCGACTGCTCTGTCAGGGCAATCATTTTTAATGCCGCTTCCGTATCTCGGTATCGAGAGACCCATTTATAGAGTTCAACTGCATCGAGGTTGGCGTTATCAGGCTCTCAACACATCAAAATACGATGCATAATCCTCAGCCAGTACATCATTGGTTAACCACTCAATCCATACCGTAGGTATCAATCAGGTTCAAACGGGGTTCTCTCACTGCGGCCACGGTAATCCAGAACAGTGCCCTCAGCAATGCCTGAAAGAGAACCACGTGCTTCCTGCAGACTTTGCGCAGGGATCAACTCGATAATATGGCCAGGTTCTAGCCGATTTCCCCGAATCACCTTGGAAATCGAGAGCTGAAATTTACGGGATAGTCCTATCCTGTATCATATTTTACCTTTATATCATCGACAATCATAATGTATAGAAAATACTGTAAAGATCAAGCGGTAAACACGATCAGAGCAAAGAACACGACGACCTGGCCTCGGCGTCAAATCGCAGGGTGGCATGTCCGGAAGCTTGACTTAAGGGGGTGCAGGGCTGAAGGCCTGTCGGAAAGTTTCCGCCGGAGCAGCCCGTACTTAATGTTGAGTTTTTGAGCTTAAAAGCTGCTTTGTAAAACATAAAGCTAGCCCCAAAACTGGCCCTGGTGTTGAACAGGGTTATCAGATTCCCCCTCTGTCAGGCTAGTTCCTCCCGGTAAACTTGGGAGAGTTCAATAATGACTGAGAGTGGCAGAGAGGGTGAATATGGGTTATCCGAGAGAGAGAAATAGTGGCGGCACTGAAGAAGATGTTGCCACCAAACAACAAGCCATAGCTGAGATTTCAAAAGAATAAGGGATCTGCGAAGGTACGCTGATAATGGAGAACAGCCGCACGCTACGTTCGCTGCCCCGATCGAGACAGTACACCAGCTTGCCGTAAATGTTAAGTTTTTAACAAAATAGACGCTATGTACCATATAATAGCCTTATTATAAAATAAGGCGGGAATCGTTACATGATTAATGAGGCAGATGCTTGTGCTAACTTAGCCAAGTTTGGCATAAAATGCACCTTGCAGCGTATACACATTGCTCGTGCCATTCTTACCCAAAATGGTCACTATTCTGCCGATGAGGTGATGGACAAAGTAAGCGACACTGGCATTCGTATCTCAAAAGCAACTATCTATAATACCCTTAACCTGTTTGCCCGTAGCGGCCTGGTTCGTGAGGTCACCATCGATCCCGCAAGACTTCTTTTTGACGTCAACAATAAACCGCATCACCATTTCTACAATGTTGATACCGGTGAATTACACGACATAGCAGTTGAGGGCGTCAACATTCCACTTTTTCCGCAGGCACCTGAAGGCTCAACAATCCAGGGGTATGAAGTGCTCGTGAAGGTTAAAAATGACCGGGCGGAAAATACTGATATTCACAAGCAGATTAACGACGGATCTTATCATTCGCCGCTTGATGAGCATCATTCGATAAAAGCGCCCAGCCACATGGTTGATACTGAAAGACAAAATATTTTTTCTGAGAAAAGCCCCGAGATTCCGCAATCAACAGCGACAATAGATACTGAACAAGACACCTGTATCGACAAAGGATATAAAAATCATAATTTTGACGAGGCACTTGAGTTGATTAATGCAAATGGTGGCGGATATTTTGAAGGCACGAAAACACCTGGACTCATAGAAAAAGCGGAAAATTCGCTAGGCTTTTTATTCCCACCTTCTTACAAATTGTTTTTATCCACGCTTGGATGTGGTGACATTGATGGCATGGAGTTCTATGGCATTCGTGATGATGATTTTGAGAGTCATGGCGCGCCTGATGCCGTCTGTCTTACGCTTAATGAAAGAAAATCAGGTCTTCCGAACAACTTGTTGCTGATTTATATGCGAGAGGATGGAGCTTACTGCGCCCTGGATACTGGCCAGATAAACGCTGATGGAGAAAACCCAGTGGTAACTTACGAGTTAAATGTAAGCCAAAAGCACATTGCCGATGATTTTGGGGCATTCTTCCTCACAGAGTTACAGGCTGCCTTTTCCTGATCGGTGTGCGTTAAAAGACCAGAACGCCAGCACTGCGTTTCAGTTGATAAGACAAACAATAACCAATTTTTGAAAGGGGAGCAAGATGCACCAAATTCAATGCCCACATTGCAGGATGAGCTTTAAGATAGATGAGGCTGGATATGCAGATATTCAAAAGCAGGTTCGTGATGCGGAATTTGATAAGCAGCTAGATGAGAGGCTGGAACTGGCCGAGAAAGATAAACAGAATGAAGTTGAACTGGCCAGGCAGTTAGCTGAGAGGGAAAAGCAAAAAACCATCACTGAAAAAGAGACGGAAATTCAGGAGCTTAAGGCAAAAATAGACGCCAGTGAAACCGAGAAAACACTGGCAGTGTCACAGGCCCTGGGCGATTCGGAAAAAAACCGTGATGCTCTGATCAATGAATTAAAACAGCAAAAACAGGAAACTGCAGCCGCTTTGGAGCTGACAGAGACCAAACATACAAATGCGCTCCAGGAAGCCGCAACGAAAAATGAGATTGAAGCATATGATCTAAACGCTAAAAAAGAGACGGAAATTCAGGAGCTTAAGGCAAAAATAGACGCCAGTGAAACCGAGAAAACACTGGCAGTGACACAGGCTCTGGGCGATTTGGAAAAAGATCGTGATGCTCGGATCAATGAATTAAAACAGCAAAAACAGGAAACTGCAGCCGCTTTGGAGCTGGCAGAGACCAAACTTACAAATGCGCTCCAGGAAACCACAGCGAAAAAAGATGCTGAAATATATGACCTAAAGGCTAACCTCACAGAGGCGGTAAGCACAATTGAGAAGAAGAATGATGCGCTAGAAAATAGACTCAGGCTAACAGAGCTAGAGGCACAGGCCTCAGAAAAAAACCTCAAAGAGAAATACGAAATACAGATAAAGGATCGTGAACTGGAGATCGATCGCATCCGAGACATGAAAGCAAGATTATCAACAAAAATGGTTGGTGAAACACTCGAACAACACTGCGAAATCGAATTTAACCGTATTCGGTCTGCCGCATTCCCCTGTGCTTATTTCGAAAAAGATAATGATGTCAAAACTGGCAGCAAAGGGGATTATATATTTAGAGACTCGGATGAAGACGATACCGAAATCGTATCGATCATGTTTGAAATGAAAAATGAATGCGACTGCACGGCAACCAAAAAAAAGAACGAGGATTTTCTAAAAGAGCTCGATAAAGACCGTGTGGAGAAGGGATGTGAGTATGCCGTCCTGGTATCCCTGCTGGAATCCGATAGTGAACTGTATAATGCGGGTATCGTTGATGTGTTTCATCGTTACCCAAAGATGTACATCATTAGACCACAGTTCTTTCTGCCCATGATTACACTATTGCGAAATGCGGCGATGAAGTCAGTTGACTATAAAAAAGAGCTTGCGCTGATTAAAGAACAGAACATCGATGTCTCAAGCTTTGAAGAAAAACTGGATAAATTTAAATCAGGGTTTGCAAGAAACTATGATCTAGCCTCTCGAAAATTCGAAACAGCAATTGATGAGATTGATAAATCAATCAGTCATCTACAAAAAACAAAAGATGCTCTGCTTAGCACAGACCGTAACCTGCGTCTTGCCAATAACAAAGCACAAGATGTTACAATCAAAAAACTCACACGAAACAATCAGACAATGAAGGACAAATTTGAGGCTCTATAAATCCATGGATCACATGGTAACGAATAGCTGCGTGTTGCATGTCATGTTATGAGTATTAGTTCCAGCTTAATCTGGTACATCATTTGCAAAAAGTGAGAGCTACAATAGAGGTAACTCCCATGTAACATACTAACAATCCTCATTAAACACAAAGCCTGTTTCTTATTTCTGAAACAGGTTATCAAACTGAAAGAAAACCAGAGGCTTGCCTGTCAGTTTAGGCAGTCATAGGACAGGCCGGGGCATATTTAAGATGAAAATTTACGCGATTGAGTAAAGTAAATTTACATGAGTCATTTAGTTGAACAACTCCTTTTTCCCTCGCTCACCTGGCTGCACTGAAGTACTCCTGCCGGTGTTTGTCTACCCAGTCAGCAGATCCTGTGTCAGCGCTGAAACGCTCTCGATAACAATTATTTAATGGCCTGGATGCGGATTAATTTTGAGATCCGGTTATTTCCAGATTATCAAGATAACGTTCAGCATCCAGTGCCGCCATACAACCAGAACCTGCTGAAGTAACCGCTTGCCGGTAGATATGATCAGCCACATCCCCTGCAGCGAACACGCCGGGTAACGAGGTTGCCGTCGCATCGCCTGTCACGCCGC
>JAZGGH010000049.1:0-7473 GCA_036480335.1 Gammaproteobacteria bacterium
GCATCCTTGTAAATACCGGCATTGTTAATGAGTATCTGGATGGGGCCAGATTCCAGCAATTGACTGACTTTTTCCTGGCATTGTTGTTCGTTACTAACATCAAAGCAGGTGACTTCAGCAGACCCGCCACTTTCGGTGATTCCTGCAGCAACCAGCCTGGCTCTGTCGATGGATTTATTTGAATGAATGATGGTATGAATTTTTTGGGAAGCCAGCTTTCGACAAATTGCTGACCCAATATCTCCACTACCACCAGTGATTAACGCTCGCTTCATAGATAAAAATACTTGTCTAGTTAAGATAAAAACAAGGAGTCAGACCCCTAGTTCTTGATTCTAACCTAACTGAAATAGATTGGCAGGATGAGTTTTACGGATTCATTTCACACGAATACATTCCCACTCAGATCCTGGATAGATTTCATGCCGTTGACTGACAACAAAACAGTGGCGCAGATAGTTTGAGAATAGTGATTTTTCAAGTTACTCTATCGCTCTGGATATTGAAACACTGAGAGACAGTTATGACGGATACACCGGGATTTGTGAATCACTATTAAATAATACGCAGTTAGCGTAACTACACTCATTGGGTAGATACGCAGCCCATTGCACCCGCTCACATAGCTCCGTATTTTGGTGGCAGTAAAGTACAGTCATAACCGTGCCAGACATAGCATTATAAAAAATTACCATGACTTCAGCTGACAATAGAGGTGTAACACCTTTACCAATCACTGCATGCTCGGTGTCATGTGCCTCTGGCATAGGCACGCAGCACCTTTATAATTCACTCATCTCCGGACAGACCTGCCTGCAAACGCCACGACTTATTTCTACCGGATTTACGGCCTACACAGGTGAGATAGCAGATGAAATATTACCCGCCCTGGATCCAGCACTAGTGGCGTATACCACCCGCAATACACGTATTGCGCTGGCAACCCTCAATCAACCGCAAGATGCTTTACGGGCTGCCATCGAACATGCTGTTGCACGTTACGGTGCGAATAGAGTCGGTGTTGTTATTGGTACCAGTACATCGGGCATCTACGAAACCGAAAATTGCTACATCGACATAGAAAAAAATAATCAGATTCCTGACTCTTTCAATTTCTTAACTCAGCACGTCTGGTCTGCCACAGCGAACTTCCTGAAGCTTGAACTTGGACTGGCTGGCCCTTGTTATGCTATTTCAACGGCCTGTTCTTCCAGCAGCAAGACACTGGCCAGCGCTCAGCGACTTATCGCTGCTGGTATCTGTGATGCAGTATTAACCGGTGGCGTAGACTCACTATGCCGATTAACGCTGAACGGTTTTAAAAGTCTCGATATCATGTCAGAAAAACCTTGCACACCCTTGGACAAGGATCGCAGCGGTATTAGTATCGGCGAAGGTGCAGGCCTGCTGCTATTAGAAAAACCGCACGATGACCACGCCGATTGTGTTCACTTATTGGGGTGCGGTGAGTCATCTGACGCCTTCCATATGACAGCACCACACCCAGAGGGAAGAGGCGCTATCGCTGCCATGCAAGGCGCACTCGGCCAGGCTGGTATCGAGGCTGGTCAGATAGACTATGTTAATTTACACGCCACAGGCACAGTGCTAAACGACCAATCTGAAATGCGCGCCATGCAAACCATATTTGGTACTAATATTCACTGCAGTGGCACTAAAGGATTAACTGGACATACGCTAGGGGCAACAGGCGGCATAGAAAGTATTATCGGCTGGTTATGTCTGGTAAACCAATTCAGGCCGGGCACTTGTGGACTGATTGAAACCGATGCAGCATTTAGCTGCAATATCATTAAAAACAGTGAGCTCAACATCCCTGTTAAAACGGTAATGAATAATAATTTCGGTTTTGGCGGCAATAATACTTCGCTTGTTTTAGGATGGAGCCATGAATGACATGGCTCCCAATCAAACTCCAATGTCCATATTGGGAACTGGACTTTGTATCAAGAATAACGAAACTGCACATTCGCTAGGGTTTCAGGATTGCGCACTGGATACATCGCTATTGCCTACCATGGTGCGCCGACGCACCAGCGAAGCAACACGTATTGCCGTCTCTGCCGCCACACGGGCCTGCTCAAATGCCGGTACCGGCCACAATCTTCCTGCCGTTTTTGTTTCTTTGTCGGGTGAAATTCTGGTAACAGATAAACTATGCCAGGCCATTGCAAAAAATGAATACCCTCTTTCGCCTACGCACTTTCATAACTCAGTCCACAATACCGCATCGAGCTATTGGAGCATGTCATCAGAAAGCCAGATGCCCATGATGGCTATGTCGGCATTGGAAGATGGCTTTGCACTTGGATTACTGGAAAGCTGGTGCCAGTTACAAACCGGCGCAGAGAGAATATTGCTAGTGGTTTATGAAGAAGAGGCGCCGGTTCACTTGCTACCCAATTATATTTGGGAGCCTTGCGCCATATCACTAGTACTGAGCCATCCAGCGAGTGAACTGGCAGCTATATCACGACCACTTCAATCTACACAAAAAAGCGGACGGACTGCGGAGGATAGTATTGCATCCAGTAACCCCGCGATGGCAGGACTTCCCTTACTCAAAACATTGCTCAAGAATAACAGTGGTCGCTATTGCGTTGAGGTTTCACAAGGTGGATTGCCATGGTTGGCAGAAGTGGTTATTCCATAATGCCTCCTGCCACTCAATTATTTGAGCACATACTGCCACATCGTGCGCCCATGCTTATGCTGTCAAAAATACTACTACAGGATAAGCGTTCTATTCATTGCAGCAGCATAATCGAAACACAAAACCCTCTACTGGTTGACGGCTATTTCCCGCCCCTAGGCGGGTTGGAACTACTGGCACAGGCATCAGGCGTTATGTTGGGCGAAAGTAAAACCAACCAGGAAACCAGTGTCGGTGTGATAGCCAGGATTAAATCCTTACAAATACTTGAGATGGCAATACCTGTAGGTGCTGAGTTACATATACATGCCAAGCTAATGGCTGGTAATCTGGATGCAGCCATGATTGAGGGCCATGTTTTGTTTAATGAGCGCACTTTTTGTAGTGGAACCATGATGCTGGCAACTCTGTCTGACGTCGAATTATAATTTGAAATGTTCAATTCCGGAGAAATGTCTGATGCCACGATTTGATGTCATAGTTGCTGGTTCCGGACCAGCTGGATCAACCGCAGCCACACTGCTAGCCCAATACGGTCATAAGGTACTTATTCTCGAACGCGATCAACATCCGCGTTTTCATATTGGTGAATCCATGCTTCCAATGAGCACACCCGTGTTTAACCGGATGGAGATCGATTGGAATGAAAAACGCTATCTGCGTAAAAATGGTGCCCAATTTATCAATGAGACGAGCGGACAAAATGTCCGTTTTTGTCTAAATGGAAAATACCAACCCTATCAAGTAGAGCGCTCTGAATTCGACCATATGCTGGTTAAAAATTCGATCAAACACGGTGCTACGCTGAATCAGAATGAAGCCGTAAAAAAAGTTTCAACAGAGACTGACGCTGTGCAGGTGGAAACTGATAAAAGCCAATACTCCGCATGCTATTTTATCGATGCGACCGGACGCAGCGTATTTATGGGTCGGAAACACGCCGCTATTAAGCGAATTGATAACCTTGGCCGGTTTGCACTTTATACTCACTATAAAAATGCCTGTTCTGATGCGGCTAAAGAGATGTATGCCTCTGGTGATATTAAAGTATTGATGGTGGACATCGGCTGGATATGGATTATCCCGCTGATTAACAACCGCCTGAGTATCGGTCTTGTTGTGCAAAAGAAAATCGATACATCCCGGCGCGGCCCAGCATTGTATGAACAGTATATCAAAACATCGTCTGTACTCGATCAACTACTTGAAAACACCGAACAAGAAGCTCCTGTTCGTGCTGAAGCCGATTTCAGCTTTACCAATACACAGCGATACGGCGAACGTTTCGCCTGTTGTGGAGATGCAGCAGGTTTTCTTGATCCCATCTTTTCTTCTGGTGTTTTTCTCGCTGTCACTAGTGCCGAACGCGTCGCCGACCGTTTACATCAGGCACTACTCGATGGCACAGAGAGCGCCCCGGACTTACACGCCGATGACGATGCAGACTACACCCTGGGATTTCGTTCTATGCTTTTATTTGTAGAACGGTTTTACCAACACAACATGGTAGACCATCTATTTTTTGAAGCTGACAGAAATGATGCTGTAAAGAATGATATTGCCGCCCTGCTTTCAGGTGACTTATGGCGTGGTGAAAACAACTTTCAACGGATGTTGTTGGAAGGAAGACAAAGTAGGAAATTGACTGTCTGAGAAGTGCTTACTAATCCCAGCGATGGCCGTCTAGTTTTTCAGATTGCCAGATACTCCATACAAAACCTACACCTGCCGAAACATCCAGTGATTGCCTGACTAAAGGACTATCATTTACAACACCTTGTGACAAATCTCTCAATTGTATGAACGCGCCAAAGCTCAGGTGCCTGGTCTTTCTATAGGTCGCACTTAGTTTGGAAAAATAACTATGGAATCCACTCTCTGCCTCAAAGGAAGGCCTGTTTGATTTAGCAAATCTATCCGCTACACCATAATAATATTTATTGAATGACTTACCCGCAAATAACACACCCAAATCCATACGCAGGGATAAATTTTTTGCCGCGCCCCAATGCTTTTTTTCAATCTTCAGCGATGGCTCGGTCACCCAACCCAATTTTTTACCTGTCGTATCCAGCACATAACGAGCAGGCACATGCAGGCTAAGTTGCGGCAGATCGTTTGTTGTTGAGAATTTCCAGTTAAGCCGTGGGCCTGCCTGACCAGTGAGATTCAAATCCGGCATCCCATCACGAGCGTTGTTATCGTTGTTAACGGGCAAGCTAAAAGACAATCCCAAATCAAGCGAGAAATGTTCCCCGCTAACCAGAAGCCCCTTTACACCTCTCCTACTCACCCTGACAAATTCACCCCGGTATACCAGGTAAGGTAAACCCAACGGCAGAGTGTAGCGTTGATCACTACCCATATAATGCGGCATTGACAAAGCCCCTACGGCAAGTCCAACTTCCCAAACTGGCTGCTGGGTATTTTCAATTGCCGCCTGGACTTCGGCATTCAGCAGTAATAATAAAAATTTCGCAATAACCCACTGGATTTTTCTTTTATTATTTAATTTCAATACAAAACTGCTTCGCGTTCTTTTCAAACCTGCCCCTACTTCCATTACAAACTCTGCTTCATGGTTTGCTTTTTGGCCCAATACCAATCATTGATGCGATAATATTTTTCTGGACTTCTGAACTTCCAGACATTAATAGCCCTGCCATGGCATCCAATACAAAATCAGCAAATTCATTTTCTATACCTTTTGCTCCCTGCAAATGGGATGCATCCAGACTTGATTGCATAAATGACTCACTGGCGTAGAGTTTTGTCTGGGCACTTTCTACGGTGATACGTTTTCCCTGATCCATCAGTTCTGCACATTTTTTGATCCAGAGCCGAGACGTATCAAGACGCAATTTCATGCCTGCAATTTTATGCGCTATATCCTGCAATTCTGATAGTGTCCCGGATCCGTAAATCCGGGTTCGAGAATACTTAATAACCTGATCCAGTTGCCACTGCATCACACCGGTAATCCCTGCAAAAATGAACGCTCTCTCCAACTCAAGCGCCAGCTGTATTAAAGTGCCTCCTGCACCCGCAGCGCCCAACGCACGATCCTTAGGTATCGTAGCGCCGGATAATATGATGTCACCCATAGCAGCCGTAGCACATCCCTTGACAACCGGCCCATCGTTAAAGCTGATGCCGGGATCATCTGGTTTAACAATAAAGCCGGATATTGAAGATGAATTTTCTATTTTGGCATAGACGATCATTACTTCAGCAATAGGTGTATTTGTAATGAAACGTTTATGCCCATTAATAATAAATCCATCTGGAGTTTCTGTGACAGATGTTTGCATAGCCTGGATGTCAGAACCCGCCTGAGGTTCAGTAATAGCATGCCCACCGTGCAATTCGCCACTGAGCAAACGTGGCAACCATTGCAGTTTCTGTTTGTCATTCCCAAAACGTAAAATTGGAAAAACTGCGCCCCAGAGGTGAGCATTCAACGCCAGGATCAATCCAGGGTCACGCGTCTTTTCGCCCAATTCCGCATGACATTCAATGAGTGTCAAATAGGATGTCCCAAAACCACCCATTTTTTCCGGCACGGCATGCCGAAAAAATCCTGACTTGGCACATTCCTGAAAACGTGTTTTTGCCTGTTTGTTCGTCCTGTCTCTAGCTGGCCCCAGGTTCGGAACTTTGTACTCAGCTGCAATCATGACAATTCACGCTGTATCTCCTGACAAATCTTTTGATAGTCTTTTTTACCATTAGGTAAGCAAGGCATTTTTTTCATATAAAGATAATAAAATGGCCGCATATAGTGAGGTAAATTATTTTTGACGTGAGTCTGTATTAACTTCCTGTCCTCTTGTTCTGCCTCGATAACTGCCGCAACACGAGTACCGCTAACCGGATCAGGAATCCCAACTACCGCAGAAGTAATAATACCCGGCACATCATTTAACACACGCTCTATCTCTGCAGGTTCTATTCTATAACCTGAACTTTTTATCATGCGATCCAAACGACCGAGATATTCATACTCCTGATTCGCATTGATAGAAACCTTGTCCCCGGTATGAAACCAGCCTTGCGCATCAGCTGCCGGTTCGCAGTGTCCGTCTTTCCAGTAGCCTGACATCAGACATGGCCCTTTTACTAACAATTCTCCGTTCTCGGGATCAATGCGCAGTTCAGCCTCACAGGCCGGGTAGCCAACCGGAATCTCTTTTCCACCAATAAAATATTGCCTGTTAACAGACCAGTATAAACAGACGTTGGTTTCAGTCGGACCAAATAAATTATAAAACGCAGTTTCCGGTAATAAACCCGTCAAGCGCTGAAGTATAGCGGCGGGAAATACTTCTCCGGCGAACAGAATTATTTTTAGATGCGGCAATGATTTCTTATCCAGCCCACCTTTCAAAGTTATAAAGACGAGTATGGATGGTACTGTGTACCAAAGGTTAATCCTGTTCTGATCCAGCCAGTCTGTTAGCCTGGAAGGCGATAATTTCAAAGCATCCGGGATAAAGACTGTTGTTGCACCAGCCGACGGCACAGCAAATACATCAAATAACGACAGATCAAAATGAAAGGGTGAAAGGCTTGCTGCGTATTCTCCACCGTTCAGGTTAAAAGTTTTTATGCTCCAGGCAACAAAGGCAGCGACGGCACGCTGCGATATGACAACACCTTTTGGATTACCGGTCGAACCTGACGTATACAGAATAGCCGCTGGATTATCTGGTGCATTGATAATTTGGCAGTCATCCCCTGACTCCGATACCGGGTAATCAGTAAACTTTACAGCCAGGATACCAGCCTCACCGACCCAT
>JAZGGH010000050.1:0-3538 GCA_036480335.1 Gammaproteobacteria bacterium
AGTTTCACAACGCACTCCATCGATTTCCCGGAGTTGAGCGGTTACAAAATCATGCCGTTCACGAAACGCGGTCAACATAGGCGTGATGCAGGATTGATCGCCATCCAGTGCAGCGCATGCGGCAGCCTGGGAAATGGACGCCGGGTTGGAAGTGCTTTGCGACTGTATTTTTTTCATCGCCTGTATCAGCGTCCTGGGCCCACCGGCATAGCCTATGCGCCAGCCAGTCATTGCATAGGCTTTGGATACACCATTCAACACCATCATCCTGGGTAAAAGCTCTGGGCAGGCATTCAGAATATTTGAAAAGGGTTCGTCGGCCCAGAGGATATGTTCGTACATATCATCTGTCGCAACAATTATTTGCGGATGTTTGAGTAAAACATCACCCAGCGCAGCAAGCTCGCTTTTGGAATAGGCAACACCGGTCGGGTTGGACGGGCTGTTGATTACAAACAATCGGGTTTTGGCGGTGATAGCAGCATTCAGTTGCTCGGGTGTGATTTTGAAGCGCTGGTCAAGGCCAGCCTGAATGATAACGGGTTCTGCGTCAGCCAGCTGTACCATATCCGGATAGGAAACCCAGTAGGGTGCGGGGATGATCACTTCATCACCTGGGTTCAATAACGCCTGGGTTAGATTGTAAAAACTCTGTTTACCGCCACAGGATACAAGAATCTGATCTGCTGCAAAGTCGAATTCATTATCACGCTTGAATTTGGCTATAATGGCAGACTTTAGTTCGGCAGTGCCGTCCACGGCCGTGTAACGGGTCATGCCCTGTTTAATCGCTTCGATGCCAGCCCGCTTGATATGTTCCGGTGTTTCGAAATCCGGTTCGCCAACGCCGAGTCCGATGATGTCTTTGCCAGCTGCGCGGAGCTCGGCAGCACGGGCTGATACGGCCAGTGTGGGTGAGTTTTTAACACGTTGAACACGTTGCGAAAGGGTTATGTCAGTCACGTTGGTTTTCCTGATAAGCTGGCATTGTAAACGTTGGTCTCATCATAACTGAAACAAAGCGTAATACAGAATCCCCATGAGTAAGAAATTTAAATTAAATTGCAGTATGCAACCGGCAGGTGATCAGCCTGCTGCAATCGCTGGCCTGATTCAGGGACTGAATGATGGCTTGGCGCATCAGACCTTGCTCGGTGTGACCGGCTCAGGCAAGACATTTACCGTGGCGAACGTGATCCAGCAGGTACAACGTCCAACATTGATAATGGCGCCTAACAAAACCCTGGCAGCCCAGCTTTACGGCGAGATGAAAGAGTTTTTCCCTGACAATGCCATCGAGTATTTTGTTTCCTATTACGATTATTATCAGCCGGAAGCTTATGTGCCGTCATCGGATACGTTTATAGAAAAGGATGCCTCGATCAATGAACATATCGAGCAGATGCGGCTGTCGGCCACCAAGGCATTATTGGAACGGCCAGACACGATTCTGGTGGCGTCGGTCTCGGCCATTTACGGTTTGGGTGATCCGCGTTCTTATCTGGGCATGGTGCTGCATCTGATGCGGGGTGATCAGATTAACCAGCGCAAGATTATCAGGCGCCTGGCTGAGCTGCAATACACGCGAAATGATGTAGAACTGTCGCGTGCCACCTATCGCGTGCGGGGTGAAGTGATTGATATTTTCCCGGCGGAATCAGATCGTGAAGCCGTACGAGTGGAATTATTCGACGATGAAATTGAACAATTATCCTATTTTGATCCGTTGACCGGCGAAGTGCTTCGTAGGACGCCGCGACTGACAATTTACCCGAAAAGCCACTACGTCACACCCCGCCAGACCTTGCTCGATGCCCTCGAGTTTATTAAAGAAGAACTAAAAGAGCGGCTGGATCAATTGCGTGATAACAACAAGCTGGTGGAAGCCCAGCGGCTTGAACAACGGACTATTTTTGATATTGAGATGATCATGGAATTGGGTTATTGCTCAGGTATTGAGAACTACTCGCGCTATCTGTCCGGTCGTAAAAAGGGTGAGCCGCCACCGACGCTGTTTGATTATTTACCGAAAGGCGCATTGTTAATTATCGATGAGTCTCATGTGACGATCCCACAGCTTGGCGCTATGTATAAAGGCGATCGTTCACGCAAGGAAAACCTGGTTGAGTACGGTTTTCGCTTGCCGTCAGCGTTAGATAATCGGCCATTGCGATTTGAAGAATGGGAACAGTTGGCACCGCAGATGATTTTTGTATCTGCAACACCGAGTACTTATGAAAGTGAAAATGCGGGTCAGGTAGTAGAGCAGGTGGTGCGCCCTACTGGTTTGGTTGACCCGGGAATACAAATACGTCCAGCGTCTACCCAGGTTGATAATCTATTATCTGAAATTAACGAACGCGTTGCGGTGAAAGAACGGGTGTTGGTGACGACATTGACCAAGCGTATGGCAGAAGATCTGACCGAATACCTACAGGAGCATGGTGTGCGGGTACGTTATCTGCATTCAGATATCGACACGGTTGAACGTGTAGAAATTATCCGTGACCTGCGGCTAGGTGAGTTCGACGTGCTCGTCGGAATTAACCTGTTACGTGAAGGCCTGGATATGCCAGAAGTCTCGCTGGTAGCGATACTGGATGCTGATAAAGAAGGTTTCCTGCGATCTGAGCGCTCACTGATACAAACCATCGGGCGGGCAGCGCGAAATATTAATGGCACGGCTATTTTATATGCTGACCGGATGACTGGTTCCATGCAACGCGCAATCGATGAAACCGACAGGCGCCGCGATAAACAGCTTGCGCATAATAAAGAACATGGCATCACACCAAAATCGATCATTAAAAAAGTGGCCGATATTATGGAAGGTGCCTATTCAGGAGGCATTGGCAGTGTTAAACGCTTTGATAAGGTGGCCGAGGATGTCACAGAGTACGCGGCGATGCCCGCCCAAATGCTGGCCCAGAAGGTGAAAAAGCTACGCAAACAAATGCACGAACACGCCCGTAATCTGGAGTTCGAAGACGCGGCAAGAGTACGTGATCAAATCAAGCGTATCGAGAATATCAATCTGGGATTGATCGATAGGGCGGCAATAAATAAATGAGCAGGGTGACAAAACAAGGGATTTTCGGTATCTTACGCGCTCTTCAGGCGCGTAGCTCAGTTGGTTAGAGCACCACCTTGACATGGTGGGGGTCGTTGGTTCGAATCCAATCGCGCCTACCAAATTTGATGTAAAGGGGACAGACCACCATTTTTTAAAAAATGGTGGTCTGTCCCCTATTAAAAAATAGCAAGTGGCCTTTGGTAGTGGTCACCACTGGAGTACAACATGCCTGTAGTTACCCTCCCTGACGGTAGTCAAAGAAATTTTGATAATCCAGTCACTGTTTATGACGTGGCCGCTGACATTGGTCCTGGGCTTGCCAAAGCTGCGCTGGCAGGCCGTGTCAACGGGGATCTGGTTGATACCAGCTACCGAATTGAAAACGACAGTGATCTGGCTATTGTCACCAGCAAAGATGAAGACGCGCTTGAACTGGTGCGTCACGATGCTGCGCATATCATGGCT